>JBKBUN010000051.1:0-19724 GCA_046289925.1 Burkholderiaceae bacterium
AAAAGACGGTGAAAAATGGACCGCTGCGGCCCATTTGCAGCCGACGATTCTCAAGTCCGACAGGCTCCTAGGTTCAAAGATAGTGCGCGGTGGTCGTCATGACCTTTGCGGCTGCGCGCATGAGCGCCGCCACCGGGCGCGGCAGTTCGGCAGCCCCGGCGGCCAGCGCTTCGTCGGCGTGCCGCTCTTCGTCGGCCTTCATTCGCTCCACAATGGCGCGCGAGTCCGCGTCGGCGACCGGCAGTCGCACCAGATGGCTGCCCAGGTGCTCTGACACCTGTCGCTCGGTTTCTACGACAAAACCCAGGCTCACGCGGTCGCTCACCTTGGCGGCGATTGCGCCAAGTGCAAATGCCCCCGCAAACCACAAGGGGTTGAGCAGGCTGGGCCGAGCGTCCAGTTCTTTTAGCCGCTGTTCCGTCCAGGCGAGGTGGTCGGTTTCCTCGCGGGCGGCCCGCAGCAGGTGGTCGCGCAGCGCCGCGTCGTGTGTCACCATGGCCTGGGCGGTGTAAAGCGCCTGGGCGCAGACCTCGCCGACATGATTCACCCGCATCAGCGCGCCAGACAGGCGCTGCTCGGCTGCCGTGAGTTCCATGGCAGCCGAGCCGGCCTCGGGTCGGGGACGAGGTTCGTGACCGCGAGCGGGAGCCCACAAGGTGCGCAGTGCCGAGTCGGCGGCGGTCAGAAGTCGGTCCATGGGGGTCAATCTCGCAACTGAGGAGGAAACATTCTTTGCACTTGCTAACATTTGGAGGGGTGCGCGGTGTGGGTCTTTTCTGCTTGGACAGCCGATTTTCGGGTGTCTGAGCGAAATGTTGCAACACTGCAACGAAAACTCCCTTTCCTGGGGTTTGTCGGCGAATTCCTTTGCGAAACCGGTCGGGCTCTGGTGCAATAGGAGCAACTTCCCCACCAGGAGGTTGGCCCGGGGAACCGGCGGGACTGTGCAGGTGCTTCCACCCAAGACCCCCCGTACCGGCGCCCTATGTTTAACCTTGGAGTAACTCGCAATGAAAAAATCCCTGATTGCCCTGGCTGTGCTGGCTGCCTCCGGCGCTGCAATGGCTCAATCTTCCGTGACGCTGTTCGGCGTGGTGGACGCAACCTACGCTTACGGTTCGGGCAGCGTGTCTAACCGCTCGCAACTGACGAACTCCGGCTACAACAGCAGCCGTCTGGGTTTCCGCGGCGTGGAAGACCTGGGTGGTGGCCTGACCGCTTCCTTCTGGCTGGAAGCTGGCGTGAACAACGACAACGGCACTGGCGGTTCGACCAACACGAACAACCAAGCAACCGGCGCTAGCGCCAGCGGTGGCCTGGTGTTCAACCGTCGTTCGACCGTGAGCCTGAGCGGTGGCTTCGGTGAAGTGCGTCTGGGCCGTGACTACACGCCCCAATTCTGGAACCTGACCGTGTTCGATCCGTTCGGCACGAACGGCGTGGGCACTACCCAAACCCTGAACTCCAGCCTGGGTGGTCCCGTGACCATTCGCGCTTCGAACGCCATTGGCTACTTCCTGCCGAGTGGTCTGGGCGGCTTCTATGGCCAAGCCCAATACTATCTGGGTGAGAACGCCAGCAACGCCGCCAACAAGAAGGATGGCACTGGCTTGGCTCTGCGCGCCGGCTTCGCCAACGGCCCCATCAACGTGGCCATCGCCTTCTCGGACACCAAGTACCTGGCTGGCAACATCAAGACCACGAACCTGGGCGGTCAGTACGATCTGGGCATGGCCAAGATCATGGCCCACTACAACCAAGACCGCAATTCGGCTGTTGGGGCTCCCGATGGCAGCGGCTGGCTGATCGGCGGTCTGATCCCCGTCGGCGCAGGCGAAATCCGTCTGGCCTACTCGACCTACAAGACCGACGTGGCCGTGGGCGCAGATCCCAAGTCGAACAAGCTGGCTCTGGGCTACGTGCACAACCTGTCGAAGCGCACCGCTCTGTACGCTACTTACGCTCACGTGAGCAACAAGAACGGCGCTGCCCAAGCTCTGAACGGTGCTGTGACCGCTGCTGGCAACAACTCCAACGGTTACGACCTGGGCATTCGCCACAGCTTCTAATCGATGGGCTGGCTTTGCCAGTTCAACGATTCAAGCGACAAAAGCCGCCTTTGGGCGGCTTTTGTCTTTTCGGCGTTCAGAGGGGGCTCCTGGCTCCTAGGAGCCTGTCGGGCTTGGGCCGTCGAAAGCGAACATGCGCCCCAGCGAGGACCGTTTTCGCCGTGTTTGCGCCCCATAGCGGGGTAGCGGGGCTATGGGGCCAAAAGACGGTGGAAAATGGACCGCTGCGGCCCATTTGCAGCCGACGATTCCCAAGCCCGACAGACTCCTGGGCTCCACTTGCACTCCGCTGCGGCCGGCGTGCCTCATCACACTGCGCCTGGGGTGCAACGGGGGCTGCGTTGTCTTCGTCGGTTTGCGGTTTGGAAGAACTTGCGCCTGCGTGCGGGGGGCACCTCGACCGAGGTTCGTTGGCCCAGAGTGCAGATCGTCTTCGTCGCTGGCATCGTCCTTGCGTGTCATCAGGCCAACGTGGGAACCATGTCCCCGCACCAAGTCGGGGATTCAGGGATTTCCCCTTGGTCTTTGAGCAATCTTTTACTGCATAGTAAATCTTTTACCTAAGAGGGTTCCATGAAACTCAAGCTCCGTTTGTTGACCGTGGCCGCTGCCGCCGCGCTTCTGGCTGCGCCCGCTCTGCATGCCAAAACCTTCAAGTGGGCCAGCCAGGGCGAAATCTCCACGTGGGATATCCATTCGCAGAACAACGCGCTCCAGAACGGCCTGCACGCCAACGTGTACGAGAGCTTGGTGTACTACAACAGCCGCACGTTTGAGGTCGAACCCGTGCTTGCCACGGCCTGGAAGGAGATCAGCCCCACCCAGGTGCGCTTTACCTTGCGCCAAGGCGTGAAATTCCATGATGGCTCGGCTTTCACGGCCGATGACGCCGTGTACTCGCTGCAGCGTGCCATGGCAAAGACCTCCAACTTCACGCCCTACGTCCAGGGCATCAGTCGTGTTGTCAAGGTCGACAACAACACGATCGATGTATTCCTGTCGTCGCCAAACCCCGTGCTGCTGCGCCAGATGACCGAACTGCGCATGATGAGCAAGGCGTGGGCCGAGAAGAACAAGTCCGTCGAGCCCAAGGACATGAAGGCTGCAGAAGAAAACTTCGCACACCGCAATGCCATGGGCACAGGGCCTTATGTCCTGGAATCTTGGCAGCCTGATGTCAAGATGGTGTTCAAGCGCAACCCCAACTGGTGGGGCAAGATGGAGGGCAATGTGACCGAGATCGTCTACACCCCGATCAAGTCGGCGGCCACGCGCATTGCGGCGCTGCTGTCGGGTGAGGTGGACATGGTGCTGGATCCAACGCCCCAGGATCTGGGTCGCCTGCGCGCCAATCCCGATCTCAAGGTCATCGACGGTGTTGAGAACCGCACGATCTTCTTTGGCATGGACCAGTTCCGCGACGAACTGCCCGGCTCCAACGTCAAGGGCAAGAACCCGCTCAAGGATCTGCGTGTGCGCAAGGCACTCTACCATGCCATCGATGCAGACACCATCTCGCGCAACATCATGCGTGGCCTGGGCAAGCCCACGGGTGCTCTGGTGGCGCCCCAGGTCGCAGGCTGGACGGAAACTGTTGCCAAGCGCTTGCCCTACAACGTCGACACGGCCAAGAAGCTGCTGGCTGAAGCGGGTTATCCGGATGGTTTCGAAGTGGACTTCGCCTGCCCGAACAACCGCTACATCAACGATGAGGCCATTTGCCAGGCTGTGACGGCCATGTGGTCGCGCATCGGTGTGAAGGCCAAACTGCGCACCATGCCGCTGGCGACCTACTTCCCGATGATTCAGCGCTACGAAGCCAGCATCTACATGCTGGGTTGGGGTGTTCCCACCTTCGACGCTCTCTACAGCCTGCAGTCACTGGTGCGCACGGTGGGCCAGGGTGGCGACGGCAACTACAACGTGGGTCGTTACAGCAACCCGCGCATGGATTACTTGGTCGACCGCGTGAAGGTCGAGACGGATGCACCGGTCCGTGCCCGCATGCTGACCGAAGCGCTGCAACTGTCGTCTGACACGGTGTCCCATATCCCGTTGCATGACCAGGTGATTCCGTGGGCCATGAAGAAGAACATCGACCTTGTGCACCGCGCGGACAACCGCATCGACATGCGCTTGGTCAAGGTGAACTGACCGGAATCGGAGGCCTAAGCACCGGACCTGCTGAACGCAGGTCCGGTTGCTTTTGGGGCATGATGTCGCCCTTTTTGTGCGTCGGGGTCACCATAAGTGGCCTGGACGCGGTGTCGAACACACTCTCGATTTCCCGATGCTTGCCTTTATCCTGCGCCGCCTGATCCAGGCTGTGATCGTGATGGTCACGGTGGCCTTTATCTCCTTCATGCTGTTCCAGTATGTGGGGGACCCCGTGGTGTTCTTGCTTGGTCAGGACGCAACCCCCGAACAAATCCGCGAACTGCGTTCCGATCTGGGCCTCGACAAGCCTTTCTTCATCCAGTTCGGTCACTTCCTCATGAACGCCGTGCAGGGCGAGTTCGGCCTGAGTCTGCGGCAGGGCGCGAAGGTCTCGCGCCTGATCGCTGAGCGCTTCCCGGCCACCCTGGAACTGGCCTTGGTCGCCGCTACGCTGGCCTTGGTGATCGGTGTGCCGATGGGCGTCTACGCAGCCCTCAAGCGTGGCACCTTCTTGAGCCAGGTCTTTATGACGCTGTCGCTGTTGGGCGTCTCGCTGCCCACCTTCCTTATCGGCATCATGCTGATTCTGGTGTTCTCGGTCACGCTGGGTTGGTTCCCGAGCTTTGGCCGCGGCGAGGTCGTGCAACTGGGCTGGTGGAGTACCGGCTTGCTGACGGCGAAGGGGTGGCACCACATTACCCTGCCAGCCATCACGCTGGCGATTTTCCAGCTCACGCTGATCATGCGCCTGGTACGCGCCGAGATGCTGGAGGTGCTGCGCACCGACTACATCAAGTTCGCTCGTGCCCGGGGCCTGACGAACCGTGCTATCCACTTCGGCCACGCGCTCAAGAATACCCTGGTGCCGGTGCTCACCATTACGGGACTGCAACTGGGCGGTTTGATCGCGTTTGCCATCATCACCGAGACCGTGTTCCAGTGGCCTGGGATGGGTCTGCTGTTCATTCAGGCTGTCACCTTCGCGGACATTCCGGTGATGGCGGCGTATCTGTGCCTGATCGCGCTGATCTTCGTCGTGATCAACCTGATCGTGGACCTGCTGTATTTCGCGGTCGATCCGCGTCTGCGCGTGGGCAAGGCGGGGGGGCACTGACATGCAGGCACCGCGCCTGAGGGCGGGAGGGCGAGCATTCGCGCACATTGCGCAGTTCCATCCGGAGCTGACCGCGCTGCGGCGCGATCTGCATGCACACCCCGAACTCGGCTTCGAGGAGGTCTACACCGCGCGGCGCGTACGGGAAGCCCTGCGCGTGTGTGGTGTGGACGAAATACATGAGGGGATCGGCCGCACAGGCATTGTGGCGGTCGTGCGCGGTCGCAGTACCTCCAGCGGCAGCATGATCGGGCTGCGCGCCGACATGGACGCGCTGCCCATGAGCGAGCACAACGACTTTGCCTGGAGGTCGTGTAAACCGGGTCTGATGCATGGCTGTGGCCACGATGGCCATACCACCATGCTGGTTGGCGCGGCACGCTACTTAGCGGAGTCGCGTAACTTTGATGGCACGGCCGTGCTGATCTTCCAGCCAGGTGAAGAGGGCTATGCCGGCGCTCGCGCCATGATTGAAGATGGTCTGTTTGAGCGCTTTCCTGTGCAGGCCGTGTATGCCATGCACAACTGGCCGGCGATGAAGCCGGGCACTGTGGGCTTGAACCCGGGCGCGATGATGGCCGCGGCAGACCGTGTGACGATTGAAATCCAGGGGCGTGGTGGCCACGGTGCCCATGCCTATCAAGCCACCGATGTGGTCCTGGTGGCAGCGCACATCATCACGGCCGCGCAGAGCATCGTGGCGCGTAATGTGCCCCCGATTGAAAGCGCCGTCATCAGCCTGTGCGCCGTGCATGCGGGCGACTTGGGGGCCTTCAGCGTACTGCCGGGTAGCGCCCGCATCGTGGGCACCGTGCGCACCTTCGACGCGGCGGTGCAGGAGCTGGTGGAAAAGCGCCTCAAGGATCTGTGCAGTGCCATTGCGCTGGGTTTCGGTGCGACGGCAACCGTGCACTACGAGCGCATCTACCCGGCGACCATCAACACCGAAGACGAAGCCATGTTCGCGGCCGAAGTGGCCGAATCACTGGTCGGCGCTGATCATGTGGTTCGCGACCTGGAGCCCAGCATGGGTGCAGAGGACTTTTCCTTCATGCTCCAGGCCCGGCCGGGTGCGTATTTGCGCATCGGGCAGGGTACGGGGGCCAGTGGCGGTGGGCTGCATAACAGCCGATACGACTTCAACGACGACATCCTGCCGCTGGGTGCAGCCCTGCATGCAGGGTTGATCGAGCGGGCCATGCCCCTGGCTACTCCCTAGCTGGTTGAGCGCCGTGCTCCAGGACGCTGACGTCTCCAAGGTCGAACGTCTTCGCAAACTTTTCCACAACGAGGAGAAACGCATGAAATTCCGTTACACCATGGTCGCCGCCGCGCTGTGCACAGCGCTGGCCGCTGTAAGCGGCGTGGCCCACGCACAGACCATTCGCGTGGCCAACCAGGGGGATGCCCTGTCGCTTGATCCTCACTCGCTCAACGAGTCGCTGCAGTTGAGCGTGACGGGCAACGTCTATGAGCCTTTGGTGGGGCGCGGCAAGGATCTGAGCCTGAGCCCGGCGCTGGCCACGGCCTGGAAGCAGACCTCGCCGACCGTGTGGCGTTTTGAGCTGCGCAAAGGCGTGGTCTTCCACGACGGCAGCCCCTTCACTGCAGACGATGTGGTCTTCTCATTCGGTCGCGCAGCGGGCGATGGCTCGGACATGCGCAGCTACACCAACGACATCAAGGAAGTGCGCAAGATCGATGCCCATACGGTCGAGATCGAAACCAGGGCACCGTTCCCCATCTTGCCGGATGTCATTTCGCTCGTGTACATCATGAGCAAGAAGTGGTGCGAAGAGAATCAGGCTCTCAAGCCGGTGGACCGTCGAAAGGGCGTGGAGAATGCCGCCTCATTCCGTGCCAACGGCACCGGGCCGTTCCGTGTGCGCGAGCGCCAGCCCAATGTGCGCACCGTGTTCACGCGTCATGGCGGTTATTGGGGGCCGATCGAGAGCAATGCGACGGAGATCGTCTTCACGCCGATTGGCAACGACGCGACGCGGGTTGCCGCCTTGCTTTCTGGCGAGATCGATGTCATGGAGCCGATCCCGGTGCAGGACATCGCACGTGTGAATGCTGGCGCCAACACCCGTGCCGTCACAGGCCCTGAACTGCGCACCATCTTTCTGGGCATGGACCAGAAGCGTGACGAGCTGTTGTATTCCAACGTCAAGGGCAAGAACCCTTTCAAGGACAAGCGCGTGCGCCAGGCGTTCTACCAGGCCATCGACATCGAAGGCATCAAGCGTGTGGTCATGCGCGGCGCGTCCAACCCCACGGCATTGCTGGTGGGGCCCGGTGTCAATGGTTTCCTGCCCGAGCAGAACAAGCGCCTGCCCTACGACCCGGAGGCCGCGAAGAAGCTGTTGGCCGAAGCAGGCTATCCCAATGGCTTTGAAGTCACGATGAACTGCCCGAACGACCGTTATGTGAACGACGGACAGATCTGCGAAGCCGTGGCCGCGAACCTGTCGCGCGTGGGCGTCAAAATTAACCTGCAGGCCGAGACCAAGGGCACGTATTTCCCCAAGGTGCTGCGCCGTGACACGAGCTTCTACATGCTGGGCTGGACGCCTGGTACGTACGACGCACACAACGTACTCAATGCGCTGATGCGCTGCGTGGACGACAAGGGATCGGGTCAGTTCAACCTCGGTTCTTACTGCAACCCCAAGGTGGACGAGCTGACGATGAAGATCCAGTCGGAGACCGACAAGGCCAAGCGCGCTGCCATGATCAAGGAGGCCTTTGACCTGCATGCCGCAGACATTGGCCACTTGCCCTTGCACCAGCAATCGCTGGCCTGGGGCGTGAGCAAGAAGGTCAAGCTCGTGCAACTGGCCGACAACTTCATGCCCTTCAAGTGGATGAGCATCAACAACTGAGCTTTTCCGCACCCTGACTGACCACCGTCAGCCAGGGGCCTGCCCGCAGCCTCACCCTGGCTGTGGGCACCCCCCGCAACTGCTTTCCCACAATGAAAACAACTCTCGCCCGCTGGCTCGACAGCGACATCGGATACAGCTTCCGAACCTCCCCGGTCGCCATGGTGGCGGCCACCATTGCAGCTGTGTGCATCTTCTGCTCGTTGTTTGCGGGCTGGGTGGCTCCACACAACCCGTTCAACTTGGCATCGCTGGAACTGTCGGATGCGCGCTTACCGCCTGCCTGGGCACCAGAAGGCACCACCAAATACCTGCTGGGCACCGATGACCAGGGTCGCGACATCCTGTCGGCCCTGATCTATGGCGCCCGCATCTCTCTGATCGTGGGCATGGCCTCGGTGGCTCTGTCCGTGGTTGTCGGCGTCACGTTGGGTCTGCTGGCGGGCTTCCGTGGCGGCTGGGTCGATGCCGTGCTCATGCGCATGTGCGACGTGATGCTGTCCTTTCCGGCCATTCTGGTGGCGCTGCTGATCGCCGGTGTGGGGCGGGCGCTGTTCCCCAATGCGCACGAAACACTGGCCTTCGGTGTGCTGATCGTGTCGATTTCGCTCACCGGATGGGTGCAGTACGCGCGCACTGTGCGCGGCTCTACCCTGGTGGAGCGCAATAAGGAGTACGTGCAGGCCGCCCGCGTCACGGGCGTATCTTCGCTGCGCATCATGCGCAAGCACGTGCTGCCCAATGTGCTCGGTCCGGTGCTGGTGCTGGCCACCATCCAAGTGGCCACCGCCATCTTGACTGAGGCCACCTTGTCTTTCCTGGGGGTGGGCGCGCCGCCCACCTCGCCGTCACTAGGCACGCTGATCCGTATCGGCAACGACTACCTGTTCTCGGGCGAATGGTGGATCACTGTCTTTCCGGGCTTGATGTTGGTACTCATCGCCCTGTCTGTGAACCTGCTGGGCGATTGGCTGCGCGACGCCCTCAACCCCCGACTGCGCTGAAGAAGTGGAGAACACCCTCCTGAACGGCTGCGCCGCCTCCCCCTTCTCTGGCATCGATGCGCGATGCGGAAGGGGCACACCGCCCTTGCTGCGGGGCGGTCCTGGCGCGGTGGCCTCTGGCCTGGGCTCTGCCAGTTCCAACGCCTTCTGAATCACCGATATGTCCCTCCTAGAAGTCAAAAACCTCGTTGTCGAATTCCCGAACCGCCGCGGTACCCTGCGCGCTCTGGACGACATTTCCTTCTCGATTGCGCCGGGTGAGATCCTGGGCGTGGTCGGGGAGTCGGGCGCCGGCAAATCCCTGACCGGCGCGGCCATCATCGGTCTGCTTGAACCCCCGGGTCATGTGGCCTCCGGCCAGATCCTGCTCGAAGGCAAGCGCATCGACAACCTCGGCCATGAGGAGATGCGCCATATCCGCGGTCGGCACATCGGTGCGATCTTCCAGGATCCGCTGACCTCGTTGAACCCGCTGTACACCGTGGGCCAGCAACTCATCGAGACCATCGTCACACACCTGCCGGTGAGCCAGGCCGAGGCGCGCCAGCGCGCCATTCAACTGCTCAAAGACACGGGCATTCCCGCCGCCGAGCAGCGCATCGACCACTACCCGCACCAGTTCTCGGGCGGTATGCGCCAGCGCGTGGTGATTGCGCTGGCGCTGGCGGCCGAGCCCAAACTCATCGTGGCCGACGAGCCCACCACAGCGCTCGATGTGTCCATCCAGGCGCAGATCATCACCCTGCTCAAGAACATCTGCAAATCCCGTGGCGCGGCGGTGATGCTGATCACGCACGACATGGGTGTGATCGCTGAAACCTGCGACCGCGTGGCCGTGCTGTACGCCGGTCGCATTGCCGAAATCGGCCCTGTGCACGAGGTCATCAACCACCCCGCACATCCCTATACCGCTGGTTTGATGGCTTCCATTCCCGACATGGACCAGGACCGCGAACGCCTCAACCAGATCGACGGAGCCATGCCCCGCCTCAACGCCATTCCCAAGGGTTGCGCCTTCAACCCGCGCTGCACCCGCGCATTTGACCGCTGCACCACCGAGCGCCCCGACCTGATGCCCGCCGGTGCCACGAAGGCTGCCTGCTGGTTGCACGACGGCGCAGCGGCCCCCGCCACAGCCGTCCGCACGGAGGTGACGGCATGAGCGCGAACACGACCGCCAAGACGGGCGCACCGCTGGTGCAGGCCCACGACCTGGCCAAGACCTTCGACGTCTCGGCCCCCTGGCTCAACCGCGTGATCGAGCGCAAGCCCCGCACCTTCCTGCATGCGGTGGACGGTGTGAGCTTCGAGATCGAAAAGGGCAAAACACTCGCGCTGGTCGGCGAATCGGGCTGCGGCAAGAGCACGGTGGCCCGCCTGCTCGTGGGCCTGTACGAGCCCACGCGCGGCGGCTTCACCTTTGACGGGCAGGACGCGCATGCTGCCTTCAAGGGCAGCAACGCACAGGCAATGCGCCGCCGCATCCAGATGATCTTCCAGGACCCGTATGCGAGCCTGAATCCGCGCTGGTTGGTCGAGGACATCATCGGCGAGCCGCTGCGCGAGCACGGGCTCATCACCGACAAGGTCGCGCTCAAGGAGCGCGTGGGCGAGTTGCTCAAGTCCGTGGGCCTGTCGCCGCTGGACATGGTCAAGTACCCGCACCAGTTCTCGGGCGGGCAGCGCCAGCGCATTTCGATTGCGCGCGCCCTGGCCACGCAGCCCGAATTCCTGGTCTGCGATGAGCCGACCAGCGCGCTCGATGTGTCGGTGCAGGCGCAGGTGCTCAACATCATGAAAGACCTGCAGCGCAAGCAGCAGCTGACCTACCTGTTCATCTCACACAACCTGGCTGTGGTGCGCCATGTGAGCGACCAGGTGGGCGTGATGTACCTGGGCCGTCTGGTGGAACTGTCGGACAAGCACACGCTGTTCAGCGCGCCCCGCCACCCCTACACGCGCATGCTGCTCGATGCCATCCCCAAGATGCACGACACCGGTAAGGCGCGCACGCCGGTGCAGGGCGAAGTGCCCAACCCGCTGAACCCGCCGCCCGGCTGCGCCTTCAACCCGCGCTGCCCGCACGCCAATGACCGCTGCCGCCACGAGCGCCCGCAGCTCAAGAACATCGGCGGCATCCGCATCGCCTGCCACGCGGTGGAAGAGGGGCGCATCTGACGCGCGCCTGAGTTGGGTCTGGCGCGTACTGTCTGTAGGCGCAATCCCGGCAATCCCACATGCACAAAGGCCGCCCCTTGGGGCGGCCTTTGCATTGGGGCGTCATATGCCCTTACGGTTGGAAGATTGCTATTATTTTGATAGCTGCTCGTGTTTGTATGGCAAGCACGAGTGACCCCAAAGCATCAGATGCGCAACGTGATACGCCCGGGCTTGCCCCGCTTCAGCCTAGGAGCCTGTCGGACTTGGGAATCGTCGGCTGCATACCAATGGCCAATGGGCCGCAGCGGTCCATTGTTCACCGTCTTTGGGCCCCATAGCCCCGCAATGGGGCTGCCAACACGGCGAAAACGGTCCTCGCTGGGGCGCATTTTCGCTTTCGACGCCCCAAGCCCGACAGGCTCCTAGAAACCGCAGTGGGATGCGCCCGCCAGTGCCGTGATCGGCGCGCCAGGCAAGGCGAGACGACGCGGCGCACTCCTGTGCGCAAGGAGGCACAACGCCGCATGGCGCGGCTAGCATGGTGCTGGCGGGCGCATAGCGCTTTCACCCAGAAGGTGAGTGTGCCCACAAGGCGCAACTTCAACGGACATCAGAACTTTTCAGTGTGAACAAGCGGTCCACTGCGGTTTCTAGGTTCAGTTCACCCCGCTGAAGTTGCGCGTGCTGTACTGTTGCACCGGCAGGCGGCGCAGCACCGGCAGACCGGTGGCGGCGTCCTTGGTCTGGCGCTCGATGAAGTTGAAGAACACATCGGCATCGAGCACGCCGATGTCCAGGCGGCGCGCAGCCGGTACGGCGGCCAGGGTTTTGTAGCCGTCACCGCCGGTGGCGTTGAAGCTCAGCACGAACAGCTTGTAGGTCTTGGCCGGGTCCAGCGGGCCCCAGGTGCCAGTGGTGGGGTTGCGCACCTCAATGGCGCTGACGCGCTGGCCGAAGGCAGCCTTGGCGTTCACGTCAAAGCGCAGGCCGCCCGTGTAGGGGTAGGGGCCGGTCGAGCCGCCCGGGCCGTACACGGCCTCCAGGCCGTCTTCGAGCATGCTTTTCACTTCCTGGCCCGTCACGTCGAGGCGGAACAGCATGTTGCCGAAGGGCAGCACCTGGATCACCTGCGCGGCCGTGACCGTGCCCTGCAGCGGAATGCGTACGCCGCCGCCGCTTTGCAGCGAAATGTCGGCCCCGCCGTAGCGCGTGTTGGCCACGTCCAGATAGGCCTGCGCCACCAGTTGCTGGATGTCGCCGCCGCGCAGGCTCACGCTGCCTTCGGCGTTGCACGCCGCGCTGGAGCGGCTGTAGTCCACCGAGCCGACGCCGCCCGGCACGCGGCGCGAGCACAGCTCTTGCGGCACCACTGCGACCTGGGTGCGGTTGAACACGGCCACGCGGTCTTTGAAGGGCTGCAGCGTGCTGGTGGCAGCAGCCGACGGGGGGGTGACGCGCAGCACGCCGCTGGCGGCGGCGCTGGCCCGCAGGGCGGCCTTTTCGGCGTCGGTGGCGGGCTTGCCGCCGATGCTGAAATCGTCGCCGATCAGCACATGCGGCGTGCCAGTGCACGACGTGACCTCGCCTTCGGCGTTGAAGCGCACCTTGAGTTCGCCCACCACCTGGGCGTATTCCCAGGCCTGCACGATGCAGACGGGCTTGCCGTCTTTGTCGGTGGTGCGCGTGGGGTAGGCCCCAGCGGGGGAGCCCACGCCGGTGCTGCGCAGCGTATCGGGCCCGAGCAGGGTGTGAGAGTCGCCCCCCACCACCACGTCCACCCCGCTCAGGCGCGCCGCCACTTGGCGGTCGTAGTCGTAGCCGATGTGGCTGAGCAGCACGATCTTGTTGATGCCGGTGGCGCGCAATCGGTCGATTTCGCGCTGCGCCGCGGTGACTTCGTCCTCAAACTGGGTGTCGGCATCGGGGCTGGACGAGGCCCTGGTCTTTTGGGCAATCGTCAGGCCCACCACGCCAATCTTCTGGCCCCCGCGCTCCAGCACGGTGGAGGGGCTTACGTAGCCCGGCGCGCGGCTGGGGTGCAGGGCCGAGCCCGCGCCCAACTGCACGTTGGCGCTGAGCACCGGCGTCTTGCAAGTGCCCTTGCGCAGCAGATCCAGAAATCCCTTAAGCCCGCTGTCGCCCTTGTCGAATTCGTGATTGCCCAGCGTGAAGGCGTCAAAGCACACGGTGTTCATCAGCGCCGCATCGGCCTCGCCGTCGGCCCCGGCGCGGTTGAAGTACAGCGTGCCGGTGATCGCATCGCCCGCGTGCAGCTTGAGCACGTTCACGGACTGCTTTTCCAACTCGCTGATCGCGGCCGTGACGCGGGCAAAACCGCCCGCATCCACCGCCACGGCCACCGGGGCGCCGCCGCCTGCAGCCAGTTGCAGTGTGCGAGAGCGGCTCTCCAGCGTGGAGTGGTGGTCGTTGATGTGCAGGATGGTCACATCCAGCGGCTCGGCCTTGGGCGTGTCGCCCGATCCGCCACAGGCGGTGATCAGGCCGACCACGGCCAGTGCGAGTGCGGCGATGCCCATGCGGTGGGACTTGTGCGAAAGGGTGTGGGAGGTGGAATGACCGGGCATGGTCAGCGTCCTGGGGTTGTAGCAGATGCGCCGCATGGTGGAGCGGGCCTGTGACAGGGGCGTGAAGGGGGCGCGTTCCCTGCGGGAATCGAAAGCCCGTGCTTGTTCTTTGAGCGCGGGCAGCCATGCCATGCACAGCATTCACAGCATTTGCTCGGTGGGCTGCCGCTGATCGCACCATGCCCCAGTCACCAACCCCGTCGATCAACGAGGATGCTATGAAGATGCTATGAATTTCATAGCTGTTCGTGCTTGATAAACAAGCACGAACAGCCCAAAACTCCAAAACCTCAGGCGTAGCGCTTGGCCCGCAGGTTTTCCTTCATCTGCTGCAGCACTGGTTGCAGCGACGAGCCGATGCGAAGCGCTACGCAGGTGGCCAGCACGTCGATGATCAGCAGATGCAGCAGGCGCGAGACCATGGGGCTGTAGCGGTCGTAGCCCTCGGGATGATCCGCCGCCAGGTGCACGTGGCAAGTGCTGGCCAGGGGTGAGCCGCTGGCCGTGATGGCGATGGTGGTTGCACCGTTCTTGCGTGCGATGTCGGCGGCGTCCATCAGGTCGCGTGTGCGGCCCGAGTTGGAGATGATCACCACGCAGTCGCCCGGGCCGAGCAGCGTGGCGCTCATCACCTGGATATGGCCATCGCTCGCGGCAATCGAAGTGACGCCCAGGCGAAAGAATTTGTGCTGCGCGTCCTGCGCCACGAAGCCCGAATTACCCGCACCGTAGAACTCGATGCGCTTGCCGGTCTTCCAGGTGGCGGCGATGGCCTCGGCCGCGCGCTCCAGCGCCACGGTGCTGGCGGCGTTGCGGTATTGCAGGAAGGCGGCCACGGCGTTGTCCACCACCTTCACGAGCACGTCGCCGGTTTTGTCATCGGCGTCCACGCTGCGGTGGATGAAGGGCACGCCCTCGCTGACGCTGCCCGCCAGTTTGAGCTTGAAGTCGGCCAGCCCGTCGTAGCCCATGCTGCGGCAAAAGCGCACCACGGTGGGCTTGCTCACATGGGCGCGCTCGGCCAGCTCGCGCACGGGCAGGCGCGCAAAGCTGCGCGGATCGGCCAGCACCAGGCGGGCCACGCGTTGCTCGGCCGGTGCCAGCGAGGGCAGCGAGGCGGTGATGCGCTCAAGCATGCGGAACCTCGGGCGACCAAAAGGCCAGTGCAGGGCAGCGGGTTGCAGTCAAGCAAGATAGATGCGTCACGGAGGGCATGGGCAGGCTGGACGGATGAAATCGCAATGTAACCCTGTTTCCCCCTCAGGGCGCATGCGCATGCGCAGACGCGCAAGCCCGATCAAATCAGGCTTGGGTGATTTCCCCGGGGCCGGATGGCGTTGTACCGGCGTACGATGGCGGGGTAATCCAATAACACGCACTTTTCAGGAGACGTCGATGATGCGCCGCATGTTCGTCGGTTCTGCCCTGGCACTGGCGGCCTCGGTAGGTTGGGCCCAGGGCCAGGTCAACATCATCTGCTCGGTGCAGGCCGAGTGGTGCAATCTCATGGCCACCGTGTACAGCAAGACCACGGGCACCAAGGTCAACATGACAGCCAAGGGCTCGGGCGAAGCGTTGGCCCAGCTCAACGCGGAACGTGCCAACCCCAAAACCGACATCTGGTTCGGCGGCACGGGCGACCCGCACCTGCAGGCGGCCGAGCAGGGCCTGACGCTCGAATACAAGTCGCCGCAGTTGCCCCAACTGCACACATGGGCACAAAAGCAGGCGGCCGATTCCAAGTACCGCACCGTGGGCGTGTACCTGGGCCCGCTGGGCTTTGGCTTCAACAAGGAACTGCTGGCCAAGCGCAAGCTCAATCCGCCGCAGTCGTGGGCCGACCTGCTCAAGCCCGAGTTCAAGGGCGAGGTGCAGATGGCCAATCCGGCGTCCAGCGGCACGGCCTACACGATGATCGCCACGCTGGTGCAACTCATGGGCGAAGAAAAGGCCTTCGACTACCTCAAGGCCCTGCATGGCAACGTGAGCACCTACACGCGCTCGGGTACAGCCCCAGTCAAGGCGGCGGCGCGGGGCGAGACCATGGTGTCCGTGAGCTTTGTGCACGATGTGACGACTGAGGCTGTCAACGGCTTCCCGGTAGGCTCGGCCACGCCCTCTGAAGGCACTGGTGCCGAGGTGGGGTCCATGAGCATCGTGAAAAACGGCCCGAACACCGAAGCCGCCAAGAAGTTCTACGAATGGGCGCTCACGCCCGGCGGGCAGCAGTTTGGTCTGGCAGCCAAGCAGTTCCAACTGCCCAGCAACACGCAGGTGCCCAAAGACCCGCGCATGACCGATCCGTCCAAGATCAAGCTCATCAACTACGACTATGCCAAGTACGGCGCGAGCGCCGAGCGGCGCCGTCTGATTGCCCGCTGGGAAAAAGAAGTCCAGAACGCACCGCGCTGATGGGCTCCGCTGCCACTGTCTTGCCGCAGGCCTGGCGGCCCGCTGCTGCATCGGTCAACCGCCCCGTGTGGACCTGGGTGGCGCTGGGCTGGCTGGGCTGCCTGCTGCTGCCCTGGTACGCGCTGCAGGACATGAGCGGCCTGCGCGCCGTGGCCCAGGTGTGGAGCGACGAGTCCGCAGGAAATGCATTGCTGCATGCCGGGTGGTATGGCCGCCCCTGGCTGTGGGCGGGCCCAGTGGCGCTGGCCATGGCCGCCTGCGCCGCGCTGCTGCCGGCCGGTCGTCGCCAAGGGGCCTGGCTGCTGGCCGCGGGCGGCCTGGGCCTGCTGGTCTTGCTGGGCAGCGGCTTCGCGATTGGCGCGCGCGGCTGGGCCTGGGAGTGGCTGAATGCCGCTTGGGGTGAGTTGCCTATGCGTCAGCCCGGCATGGGCTGGGGTGCGTTCGTGGTGCTGTCGGCCCTTCTGGTGCTCACCGCCTTTGGGCTTGCGCGGCGTGGCTTCTTCAAAGGCGACCTGTTTGTGGCCGCGGCGGTGCTGACCTGTGCAAGCCTGCTGCTGCTGTTCATCGTGTTCCCGGTACTCAAGGCGTTGAGCGCTGCGCTGTTCAGCGAAGACGGCCTGTGGGCTCCGGCCCTGTTGTGGGAGCGCGTGGCCTCAGAGCGCAACTTCGGTCTCGGATGCCTGGCGGGCGACCAGCGCTGTGGCGTGGCGTGGAATACGCTGTTTCTGGGCCTGCTCACGGCCACCAGCACCACGCTGCTAGGCACTTGCATGGCGCTGATGGCCGAACGCAGCTCGCGCCGCTATGCGCGGCCGCTCAACGTGCTGGCGCTGCTGCCCATTATCACGCCGCCGTTCGTGGTGGGGCTGGGGCTCATCTTGCTGTTCGGGCGTGCGGGGCTTTTCAACCAGTTGGTCGAATGGGCGTTTGGCATTCCCCCCTCGCGCTGGTTCTACGGCTGGTTCGGGGTGTGGGTGGCGCAAACCTTTGCCTTCACGCCCATTGCTTTCATGATCATGCGGGGCGTGGTACAGGGCGTGGCCCCCAGCCTGGAAGAGGCCGCGCAGACCTTGCGCGCGAGTCCGCTGCGCACCTTCACCACCGTCACGCTGCCATTGCTCAAGCCCGGGCTGGCCAATGCGTTCCTGGTGGGTTTTATCGAAAGCATGGCCGACTTTGGCAATCCCATCGTGGTGGGCGGGCAGTTCTCGGTGCTCTCCACCGAGATCTTCTTTGCCATTGTGGGCGCGCAGTACGACCAGGGGCGGGCTGCGTCGCTGGCCTGGGTGCTCACAGCTTTTGCATTGGGCGTGTTTGCGCTGCAGCGCGGGCTGCTGGGCCGGCAGAACTACACCACCGTGTCGGGCGAGGGTGACGCTGGGCTTGCGATGCCGCTGCCACCGCTGGTGCGGCGCGTAGTGCAGGGCGTGGCCCTGCCGTGGATGGCCTTTACCCTGCTGGTGTACCTGTTTGCCCTGGCCGGTGGCTTTGTGCAGACCTGGGGGCGCGACTACACGCTCACGCTACAGCACTTCCGCACGGCTTTTGCGGTGGAGTGGGGCGCGTTCGGTATCGTGTGGGCAGGCACGGCGTGGAATTCGTTTTTCACCACCGTGCAGCTGGCGGCCTGGGCGGCACCGCTGACCGCGGCGGTGGGCTTGACGATTGCCTGGCTGCTGGCGCGCACCGAATTCCGCGGGCAGGGAGGCTTCGAGTTCTCGGCCCTGCTGGCGTTTGCCATTCCGGGCACGGTGCTGGGGGTGAGCTACATCCTGGCGTTCAATGTGCCGCCGTTTGAGCTGACCGGCACCGCGCTCATCATCGTGCTGTGCTTCATGTTCCGCAACCTTCCGGTGGGCGTGCGTGCGGGCACTGCGGCGTTCAAGCAACTGGACCGCTCGCTCGACGAGGCCTCGCTGATGCTGCGCGCAGGCAGCGTACAGACATTGCGCCATGTGGTGCTGCCGCTGCTCAAGCCCGCCGTGGTGGCCGCGCTGGTGTACAGCTTCGTGCGCGCCATCACCACCGTCAGCGCGGTCATCTTCCTGGTCACGGCCGAGTACGAACTCGCCACCACCTACATCATCGGCCGCGTGGGCAATGGCGACTATGGTGTGGCGCTTGCATACTGCACGGTGCTGATCGCCCTGATGTCGCTGGCCATTGCGCTCATCCAGTGGATGGTAGGTGAGCGCCACCTGGGCCGCCGCGGTGGCTGAGGGCGCGGCGCTCTGCGTTCAAGAGAGACTTTCATGCACACCAACGCCCCCGGCATTGCGTTTCGCAACGTCACCAAGCGCTATGGCAACGACGCGTCGGCCCCACTGGTGGTCAAGGGCATCAGTTTCGAGGTGCCGCGGGGCACCCTCACCACCATCCTTGGACCCTCTGGCTGCGGCAAGACCACGACGCTGCGCATGATCGCGGGGCTGGAGTCGCCTACTTCGGGCGAGATCTGGATCGGCGGGCGCAACGTGACCACACTGGGCCCGGCCCAGCGCAATGTGAGCATGATGTTCCAGAGTTACGCGCTGTTCCCGCACATGAGCGTGCTCGAGAATGTCATGTACGGTCTGCGTATGTCGGGCCAGGCGCCTGCCCCGGCGCGCGCCAAGGCTGTGGAGGCCTTGCGCGGTGTGGGCCTGGTGGGCTTGGATGCGCGCATGCCGTCAGAGCTGTCGGGCGGTCAGCAGCAGCGGGTGGCCCTGGCGCGGGCGCTGGTGCTCGAGCCCGAGGTGCTGCTGTTCGATGAGCCGCTGTCCAACCTCGACGCACGCCTGCGCCGCGAAATGCGCGAGGAAATCCGCAGCCTGCAGCAGCGCCTGGGCCTCACGGTAGCCTATGTGACGCATGACCAGAGCGAAGCGCTGGCGGTGAGCGACCAGATCATCGTCATGCACCAGGGCGACATTGCGCAAAGTGGCAGCCCCGAGGAACTGTACGAAACCCCGCGCAGTGCTTTTGTGGCGGGCTTCATGGGCGAGGCCATGCTGTTTCCGGCCGAGGCCCGCGCCGACGGCACGGTAGCGCTCGGCCCCTTGGTCTTGACCCCGCGCCACGCGGTGACACCCGGGCCGGTGCAGGTCGCGGTGCGACCCGAGGCGTGGCGCATTGGCGCCGGGGCCGATGGCCTGCCCGCTACGCTGCGCAAACGGGCCTATTTGGGTTCGGTGTACGAATACAGCTTCGACACGGTCTTGGGTGCCTTGTTCGTGGTGGCGCCACGCAGCGAGGTGGATCTGCCGGTGGGCAGCGAAACCCGGCTGGCACTGGGTACGCGCGGCGTGTCCGTGGTGCAGGCGGCCTGATGTGCGTGAGGCGACATCGAAGGCCGCGCA
>JBKBUN010000052.1:0-19388 GCA_046289925.1 Burkholderiaceae bacterium
TGCGGCTCAGCATAGGCCCTCAGGGGCAGAGAACCCCGCACGTGCTGCGCACGCACGCGGTGTTGTGGCGAAGGCCCGCCTGCGGCGGTCGTTTCTGCCCGCTCGGTATAGCGGGACATCCAGAACAGGTGGTCAGCGGTGCGGCTCAGCATAGGCCCTCCAGGGGCAAAGAGCCCCGCGCGTGCTGCGCAAGCACAGGGCCCATCATGGAAACGACGCTACCGGCGGCAGCGCATACGGGGAGACGGGATTGGGCAGGCATGCGCATGGCTCAGCCCTCGCCCAACACCCAGGTGTCCTTGGTGCCGCCCCCCTGGGACGAATTGACGACCAGCGAACCTTCCCGCAGCGCCACGCGCGTGAGGCCGCCGGCCACCATCTGCACCTTCTGGCCGCTGAGCACAAACGGCCGCAGATCGATGTGCCGCGGGGCGATGCCCGACTCGACATACGTGGGGCAGCTCGACAGGCTCAACGTGGGCTGCGCGATGTAGCCGGACGGATTGGCCAGCAGCGCACCGCGGAAGGCTTCGATCTCGGCGCGCGACGCGGCTGGACCAATCAACATGCCGTAGCCACCAGCACCGTGCACTTCCTTGACCACCAGTTCGTCGAGATGGGCCAGCACGTACTGCAAGTCGTCGGGCTTGCGGCACAGCCAGGTGGGCACATTGGCCAGGATGGGCTCTTCGCCCAGGTAGAAGCGGATCATCTCGGGCACATACGGGTACACCGACTTGTCGTCGGCCACGCCGGTGCCCACGGCGTTGCAGATGGTCACATTGCCCGCGCGGTACGCGGCCATCAGCCCCGCACAGCCCAGGGTGGACTCAGGGCGGAACACGCGCGGGTCGAGGAAGTCGTCGTCCACGCGGCGGTAGATCACGTCCACGCGCTGCAGGCCCTGGGTGGTGCGCATGTACACGAAGTTGTCGCGCACCACCAGATCTTGCCCTTCGACCAGTTCCACGCCCATCTGCTGGGCCAAGAACGCATGTTCGAAGTACGCGCTGTTGTACATGCCGGGCGTGAGCACCACCACCGTGGGCTCAGACGCGCCAGACGGGGCGCTGGTCCGCAGGGTGTCGAGCAGCATGTCGGGGTAGTGGGCCACCGGCGCAACCTTGTGCAGGCTGAACAACTCGGGGAACAGCCGCATCATCATTTTGCGGTTCTCGAGCATGTAGCTCACGCCGCTGGGCACGCGCAGGTTGTCTTCGAGCACGTAGTACACGCCTTCGCCGCTGGCGTCGGGCGCGCGCACGATGTCGATGCCCGCGATATGCGCATACACGTCGCGCGGCACGTCCACGCCGGCCATCTGGGGGCGGTACTGGGCGTTCTGCAAAATCAAGTCGGCTGGCACCACGCCCGCGCGCAGGATGTCCTGCTGGTGGTAGACGTCGTGGATGAAGCGGTTGAGGGCCGTGACCCGCTGTACCAGACCCTGCTGCATGCGGCTCCACTCGTGGCCCGGAATGATGCGGGGAATCAGGTCGAAGGGGATCAGTCGTTCGCTGCCTGCGCCGGTTTCGTCCTTGTCGCCATACACCGCAAAGGTGATGCCCACCCGGCGGAAGATCATCTCCGCCTCAGCCCGACGGGCCTGCATGGCCGCTTCGGGCTGGCGCGACAGCCAGTGCGCGTAGCGTTGGTAATGCTCGCGCACGTCGCTGCCATCGAAGGGCAGCCTCGCATACATCTCGTCAAATTTCTGCATGAACGGGCCTCCTGTGGGCAGGATAGCAAGGAATGCGCCCGTTCAGCGCGACAGACCCCACAGGGCCGCATGCGCTCAAGGGGGTCGCCCCCCGACAGTCGAGGCACTGCCTGCACGCCCCCCTGCATGCTGCCAGTAGCGACGTTCGCGTTCGCGCTCGCACACCACGGCGTCGGGCCGCGCAGACGACCAATGCGCCGCGCCGCACTGCGGTGTCTGCACCACGGCCACGCCCTGGGCGCGGTAGCGTGCCAGCACCTCAGGCGCCGGATGGCCATAGCGGTTGGCCACACCCGCCTGCACCAAAGCGGTGCGCGGCGCCACTGCCTGCACAAACGCGTCGGTGGACGAAGTGCGGCTGCCGTGGTGTGGCACCAGCAACCAGTCGGCGGCCAGCGGTGCGCCCGCCTGCACCAGTGCCTGCTCTTGGGCGGCCTCGATGTCGCCCGTGAGCAGCGCCGCCGAACCAGGCCTGCGACCGTTGGCAGCCGCCTCCACGCGCAACACGCAACTGCGGGTGTTCGGTCGTGGCTCGGCCTGCCCCCGCGGCAGCTCTGTCCTGGCTGCCTGCGGGTGCAACACTTCAAAGTGCACGCCATCCCATTGCCAGCGCTGGCCTGCCGTGCACGGCTGCAAGGGCCGCAAGGCTGCGAGTGCATGACCGGGCTCCAGCGACGCGAGCACGTCGGCCTGCGGATGCTGGCGCAGCACCGCTTCGGCCCCGCCGGTGTGGTCCGTGTCGCGGTGGCTGATGACCAGGCGGTCGAGCCGCTCACCCGTAGCCTGCAACAACGGCACCAGCACGCGCTCGCCTGCGTCGGCCGCAGCACCGTAGCGCGGCCCCGCGTCGTACAACAGGCTGTGGCGCGCCGTGCGCACCAGTACCGCATTGCCCTGCCCCACGTCGGCTGCCAGCAGTTCGAACTGGCCCGGCGCAGGCCGTGCAGGCTGCCACCACAGTGCGGGCAACAGCAGTGGCAGTGCCCACACCCGCAAAGCCCAGGGCCCGCGCCAGGCCAGCAGGCAGCCCCCCGCCAACGCGGCCACCCCAGCCCACAGCGGCGCGGCCGGCAGCGCGAGCACTGCCCAGGGCCCATCGGCCAGCGCTTGCAGGCCCGCCATCAGCGGCCACAACGCCCAGGCAGCGGCGTCCCATACCGGGGGCCACAGCAGGCCCAGCAGCGACAATGGCAGCACCACGCCGGTCACCCACGGAATCGCCACCAGGTTGGCCATCAGCCCCACCAGAGACACCTGCCCAAACCACAGCAGGCCCAGCGGCGTCAGCGCCAGCGTCACCGTCCACTGCTCACGCAGCAAGGCTTTCAATCGGGTGCTTGTGCTTTTCCCATCTGAATTGTTTGCTATCGGATTAGTAGCAAACAGAATCCCCACGGCCACGAAGCTCAACCAGAAGCCTGGCTGCCACAATGCCCATGGATCGATCAGCACCACCACACCCGCCACCGCGGCCCACACCACCGGCCAGGGCCACACCAGCCCGGCCAGCCGCAGCGCGGCCACGGTGGCCAGCATGAGCACAGTGCGCTGGGCCGGAACGCCCCAGCCGCTGAACAGCGCATAGGCCGCCGCCAGCATCACCCCGGCCAGCAACGCGGCCCGGGGCGCGGGTACGGCATGGCAGCAACGAGCGCTGCGCCGCCACAGCCCCCCCACTCCCGCCGCCGCCAGCCATGCAAACAAAGTGATGTGCAGACCGCTGATGCTCATGAGGTGCGCCACGCCCGTGGCGCGAAACACGTCCCAGTCGGCGCGGTCGATCATGCGCTGGTCGCCAGTGACCAGCGCCGCCACCACCCCGGCGCGGCGGTCTTGTGCGGGGTCATCACCCGCAGCCAGGCGCTGCACGATGGCGTCACGCACCCGCTGGCGCAGGGCCTGCACGGGCGCCTGCGCCGTGCTGGCCAGGCGCTCGGGCGGCGCATCGCGCAGCCCGGCGCGCACCGCGCCCACGGCCTGCACGCCCTGCTCCCACATCCAGAGTTCGTAGTCAAAACCGTGCGGATTGCGCGCACCCTGCGGCGGACGCAGGCGCAGGGTGAAAGCCCAGCGTTCGCCTGCACGCACGTCGGGCGGCAAGCGTTGCAGGTCCGCCGCAAGGCCTGGCCCTGCGTGCCAGACCCCACCCGACCAGCCCACCTCCACCCGCCGGGGCAAGCGCACGGGCTGCCCGTCCAGCGTGGCCGCAGACTCCACCGACAGCCGCAGACGCACGCCCAGTTCCGTGCGCTGGGGCATGGCGTCCACCACGGCCACCACGCGCAGATCGCGCCCAACCAGCGCCACATCCAGCGCGTCCGACTGGTACGCAAGCGCGCGCCAGCCGGTGGCTGCGAACGCCCATGCCGCCAAGGCAATCGCCAGCCACGCCCAGCCAAGACCACGCGGGGTGCCGCGCACACGCCGCAGCCATAACCCAAGGCCCGCCACCGCCGCGCCCCCCAGCGCCAACGCACCGTAGAGCACCGCGGACCACAGTTGCGCCTGCTGAAGTTGCGCAGCAGTGCCCGCCAAAATCCCAACACAGACCGGCACGATGCCGCTGGCCAGGGACGGCTGCGGGCTCCCGGTGGTCTGTGCCGGTGCGACCAAGGAGGGCGGCAAATCCTTCATCCTAGAACCACATTTGGATGCGTCCGCCAGTGCCGTGATCGGCGCGCCAGGCCAGGCGAGACCACGCAGCGCACTCCTGTGCGCAAGCAGGCACAACGCCGCATGGAGCCGTCGCGCATGGTGCTGGCAGGCGCATAGCGCTCTTGCCCAGAAGGTGAGCGTGCCCCCAAGGCGCAACTTCAAAGGACATATGAGCTTTTCAGCGTGAACAAGCGATCCACTGTGGTTTCTAGCTTCATGCGTGCGATCGTGCCGCAAAGTGCTGCCCACAGCGCATGCGCAGGCCGACGCATGCGGGGCCCTGTGCCTTTTGTGTAACACTCCCGGGCGGCCGACGGGCCACGGCGGCACACCGCCACAGCACCCCAGGTCCGGCCACATCCCTTGACCACAACTCCAGAGACGACCATGAGCGTTTACGACCAGCTTTCCGCCCTTCAGATCACCCTGCCGCCTGTGGCCACCCCGGCGGCTGCCTACGTGCCCTACGTGCAAACCGGCAACCTCGTGTTTTTGAGCGGTCACATTGCCCGCAAGGACGGTCAGCCCTGGGCGGGACAACTGGGCGGATCCATCGGCACCGAAGAGGGCAAGGCCGCCGCCCGCGCCGTGGCGATCGACCTGATGGCCACGCTGCAAGCCGCCTGCGGCGGCGACCTGAACCGCGTGCGTCGCATCGTCAAGGTGATGAGCCTGGTGAATTCCACGCCCACCTTCACCGAACAGCATCTGGTGACCAACGGCTGCAGCGAACTGCTGTGCCAGGTGTTCGGTGACAAGGGCGTACATGCACGCAGCGCCTTCGGCGTGGCACAGATCCCGATGGGCGCCTGCGTCGAAATTGAACTGATTGCCGAAATCGGCTGATCTTCAGAACACGGGCTGGCACCCTGGACCAGCCCCCGAGGCCCAGGGCTTGGCGAGCGGACGCTGGCGGGCACGGCACGGCAGCAGGACGCCGGGCGGGGGCAGCGGTAGCGCTGCAGCCTCAGCCCAGGAGGGCCGTAGCGCGGGGTGCCGCAGTGGCTGCGCCATCCGCGGTGCGGAACACGGCCACCACCTGGGCCAAATGGTCGGCCTGCTCGCGCAGGCTTTGGGCCGCCGCCGCACTTTCTTCGACCAAAGCGGCGTTTTGCTGGGTCATCTGGTCGAGATTGCTCACCGCTTGGTTGACCTGCGACACCCCGGCACTCTGCTCGGACGCGGCTGCGGTGATCTCCCCAATCATGTCGGTCACCCGCTGCACAGAGCGCACGATGTCTTCCATGGTGGTGCCCGCGTCGGCCACCAGGCGGGTGCCGGTTTCGACCTTCTCAACCGAGGCGTGGATCAGGCTCTTGATCTCCTTGGCCGCCTCGGCACTGCGCTGGGCCAGAGTGCGCACTTCACCCGCCACCACCGCAAATCCCCGCCCCTGCTCACCGGCGCGGGCGGCTTCCACGGCGGCGTTCAGCGCCAGGATATTGGTCTGAAATGCAATGCCATCGATCACGCCGATGATGTCGGCAATTTTCTGGCTGCTCTGATTGATGTCCTGCATGGTGGACACGACCTGCGTGACCACCTCTCCGCCCTTGCGCGCCACGCTGGTGGCACTGTTGGCAAGACTGCTGGCCTGCTGGGCGCTGCTGGCGCTTTGCTGGATGGTGCTGGTGAACTGCTCCATCGCAGCCGCCGTTTCTTGCAGATTGCTCGACGTCTGCTCGGTGCGCGACGACAAGTCCTGGTTGCCGGTGGCAATCTCGGCACTGGCAATGGCGATGCTGTCGGTGGACTGCCGCACCTGGTGTACCAGGCGGCCGAGGGACCCGCACATGGCATACAAAGACCGCAGCAGGTCACCCAATTCGTCGGCCCGCGTCACGGTGCCCTGGGCTGTCAGGTCGCCTGCGGCAATGCGGGCCGCCATTTCGTTGGCCTGCTGCAAGGGCTGCAGGATGCTGCGGATCAAAAAGAACGCGCCCACGGCAATGAACACCAGCACCAGCCCCGAAGCCGTGGCCCCGATCTTGATCGTCATCATGCGCGAATCGGCAATTGCCTGGAGTTCACGCGCGGCGGTTTGCTGCTGGAGTTGCACAAAGTCGCGCAGCGACTGCACATAGGCCGTCACCGCGGGGTTGTACCGATCGCGCACGAGTTTGATGGCCGCTTCGGCATTGCCTTCCGACTTGAGCTTGCGCGCCTCATTGCGCAAATCGATCATGGTCTTGCGCGACGTCGCGATCTTGGCCATCTGCGCCTTGTCAGCATCCGAGGTGGCAATCGCCTCGAGCGACTTCTGCAGTTCGCTGATCTGCGCCGATGTGGCCGCGATGGTGTCCTTGAATTCAGCTTCCACCAGCGCATCGGAACTCAGAATCAGGGCTTGCGTGCGGACCGCATTCATCTCGGCGAGCCCTACCCATCGGATCGCGCCCTGGATGCGCTCGTTCATTTGCGCGTTGACGCTGTCGGCGACCTTTTGCGCTGTGGCTGAACGGTAGGCCGCAAAACCGACCACCGAGACCATCATGGTCACGATGAACAGCACGGAAAGCCAGAGCTTTTGAGCAATGCGCAGCTGTTGGATCATTTGCAGCCTCCTTACCAAAGTTGAACCTAGAAACGGCAGTGGGCCGCTTGCTGCGCATCGAAAGCCTCGGTGCATCCACACCTTGCGCACGTGGCGGTGCTCACCACTTTGGTGCGCAGCGCTGCGGGCCCGCTGGGCTGGCATTTCTAGGTGGAATCAGTTCGTCGCCTATCTTGTGCTTTTGCTGCGACCAATCCAACGGAACAAACCCAGGGGCCTGTGTGATGTGATGTCAGGCTGGCGTGGCATTGCCTCTGCGCCCCCTCAACCCTCGCGAGTACGCGCGGATGCACAGCAGGTGGAGCCACAAGGCGTTTTTGCAGCCTATGAGCCTGCGGCCACAACAGCAACGCCGTGCCCGACCGCGGCTGTGGCGGTGCAGGCCGCAGGGCGCTGCGCCGTGGATGCAGCCGTGCCCTACTCGACGCGGATCACCGCTGCAGGCTTAAAGCCCAGGTCGGCCGCCTTGCCCTTGCGGGCACGTGTACCCCGGGCGTTGTTCAGACTGCGGATTTCCAGGGTTTCATCGCGCGGCTTACCCCCCCGTCCGACGCCCTCCAGGCGCACGCTGCGGGTGTAGGCGGCTGCCCCGGCCAGTTGGTCTTTGGGTTCCAGATCGATCAGCAGCAGGCCACGACCGCCATTGGCCATGGTCTTCAGCTCGGCAATCTCAAAGGTGAGAATGCGCCCGCCCACCGACGCGCAGCACACGTGCGTGGCCTGGGCCCAGGGCTGGCTGCCCGAGCCCCCCGCCACAGGCGATGGCTTGCACGGGGTTTCACCTTCTCCCAGCGACAGGAAGGCCTTGCCACCCTTTTGGCGCGACACCATGTGCTCCACCGCAGCAATAAAGCCGTAGCCTCCCGACCCCGCCAGCAGCAGCGTGGCCCCTGAGGGTCCGGCAAAGTAGTGCACGGGCTGGGTGCCCGACTCGAGGTCGATCAGCGTGGTCACAGGCTGACCGTCGCCCCGTCCTCCGGGCAACGCGGTCACAGGCACCGAGTAAACGCGCCCGTTGCTGCCAAAGATCAGCAATTGGTCCACCGTCCGGCATTCAAAGGTGCCGTACAGGCCGTCGCCCGCCTTGAAGGCGAAGCTGCCCGGGTCGTGCCCGTGGCCCTGACGCGCGCGCACCCAGCCCTTGGCCGACACGACCACCGTGACGGGTTCGTCGAGCACGCGCACCTCGGCCACTGCCTTCTTGTCGGTCTGGATCAGTGTGCGGCGCGCGTCGGCAAACTGCTTGGCGTCGGCTTCGATCTCGCGCACCATCAACCGCTTGAGCGAGGCCGGGTTGCCCAGCACGTCTTCGAGCTTGCCCTGCTCGGTGCGCAGTTCGGCCAACTCCTGCTCGATGCGGATGGCTTCGAGCCGCGCAAGCTGGCGCAAGCGGATTTCGAGGATGTCTTCCGCCTGGCGCTCGCTCAGGCGGAAGCGCTCCACCAATGCGGCCTTCGGTTCGTCACTACCGCGGATGATGGCGATCACCTCGTCGATGTTCAGCAGCACGAGCTGCCGGCCTTCGAGGATATGGATGCGGTCCAGCACCTTGGCCAGACGGTACTCCGAGCGCCGCGTGATCGTGCTCTGGCGGAAGCTCACCCACTCTTCGAGCATGTCGCGCAGCGACTTCTGCGAGGGCCGTCCGTCCAGGCCTACCATGGTGAGGTTGATCGGGGCCGAGGTTTCAAGGCTGGTGTGCGCCAGCAGCACCTGGGCCAGGTCCTGCTGCGGTACCTTGCCGGTTTTGGGCTCGAACACCAGGCGCACCGGAGCGTCCTTGCTCGACTCGTCGCGCACGCCGTCGAGCACGGCCAGCAGCGTGGCCTTGAGCTGCGTCTGCTCCTGCGTGAGCGCCTTCTTGCCCGTCTTGACCTTGGGGTTGGTCAGCTCCTCGATCTCTTCTAGCACCTTCTGCGCCGACACGCCCGGCGGCAGCTCGGTCACGACCATCTGCCACTGGCCGCGCGCCAGGTCTTCGATCTTCCATCGCGCACGCACCTTGAGGCTGCCACGGCCTGTGCGGTAGGCGTCCTGAATATCGGCTGTGCTGCTGATGACCTGCCCGCCGCCCGGGTAATCGGGCCCGGGGATCAGCGCAAACAGTTCGTCGTCGCTGAGCCTGGGGTTCTTGAGCAGGGCCACGCAGGCATCGGCCACCTCGCGCAGGTTGTGGCTCGGAATTTCGGCGGCCAAGCCCACGGCGATACCGCTCGCGCCGTTGAGCAGCGCAAACGGCAGGCGTGCCGGCAACTGTCGCGGCTCCTGGGTGCTGCCGTCGTAGTTGGGCATGAAATCGACCGTGCCTTCGTCGATCTCGTCGAGCAGCAGGCTGGCGATGCGCGACAGGCGGGCCTCGGTGTAGCGCATAGCGGCCGCACCGTCGCCATCGCGGCTGCCAAAGTTGCCCTGTCCGTCGATCAGCGGATAGCGCTGCGCAAAGTCCTGCGCCATGCGCACCAGCGCGTCGTAGGCGGACTGGTCACCATGCGGGTGGAATCGGCCCAGCACATCGCCCACCACGCGGGCACTTTTGACGGGCTTGGCCGCCATGTTGCGGTTGGCGCCGCTGTAGCCCAGGCCCATGCGGTCCATCGCGTACAGGATGCGGCGCTGCACGGGCTTGAGACCGTCGCACACGTCGGGCAGCGCGCGGCCTTTGACGACCGAGAGCGCGTATTCAAGGTAGGCGCGCTGCGCATAGCCGCCCAAAGTGATGGCATCGTCGTCACCGGCGGTCTGCAGCAGGGGAAGGGTGGAGTCGGACATTTGGCTTCAGCAGTTCAATCAGGGAGCGCCAGGAGTCTGTCGGACTTGGGGCGTAGAAAGCGAAAATGCGCCCCAGCGAGGACCGTTTTCGCCGTGTTTGCAGCCCATAGCGGGGCTATGAGGCCAAAAGCAAGTCGGGCGGCAGGCGAGCATCCTCAAACGTCCACCTCCACGGCATCACCGTGCAGCTCCATCAGCCCGCGGCGGGCTGCGGCCTCGCCTTTGCCCATGAGCTTGGTGATCAGCTCCTCGGTGGCGGCAAAGTCCAACGCGCCAAGCTGCACCGGCAGCAGGCGGCGCGTGTCGGGGTTGAGTGTGGTCTCCCAGAGCTGCTCGGCGTTCATCTCGCCCAGGCCCTTGAAGCGGCTGATCTGGCACTTCTCGCGCGGCACGCCGTCTTTGGCGCATTTGTCGAGGATGGCTTGCAGCTCGCCATCGTCCAGCGCGTACATCTTGGCGGCCGGCTTCTTGCCGCGGGCGGGCACGTCCACGCGAAACAGCGGGGGCCGGGCCACGTACACATGGCCGCGCTCAATGAGCTTGGGAAAGTGACGGAAGAACAGTGTGAGCAGCAGCACCTGGATGTGCGCACCGTCCACGTCGGCATCCGAGAGGATGCACACCTTGCCGTAGCGCAGGCCCGACAGGTCGGGTTCGTCGTTCGGACCGTGGGGATCGACCCCGATGGCAACGGAAATGTCGTGCACTTCGGTGTTGGCGAACAGCCGGTCTCGGTCCACCTCCCAGGTGTTGAGCACCTTGCCGCGCAGCGGCAGCACGGCCTGGCATTCCTTGTCGCGGCCCATCTTGGCACTGCCGCCGGCCGAATCGCCCTCGACCAGGAACACCTCGTTGCGCGCAATGTCGCGGCTTTCGCAGTCGGTGAGCTTGCCGGGCAGCACGGCCACGCCCGAGCCCTTGCGCTTTTCAACCTTCTGGCCCGCTTTCTGTCGCGTCTGGGCGGCCTTGATGGCGAGCTCTGCCAGCTTCTTGCCATAGTCCACATGCTGGTTGAGCCACAGCTCCAGCGCGGGCCGCACAAAGCCCGACACCAAACGCACGGCATCGCGCGAATTCAAGCGCTCCTTGATCTGCCCCTGGAACTGCGGGTCCAGCACCTTGGCATTGAGCACATAGCTGGCGCGCGCAAACACGTCTTCGGGCATCAGCTTCACTCCCTTGGGCAGCAGCGAGTGCAGTTCGATGAAGCTCTTGACGGCCTGGAACAGGCCATCGCGCAGGCCGCTTTCGTGGGTGCCTCCCGCGGTGGTCGGGATGAGATTGACGTAGCTCTCGCGCACCGGCGCGCCGTCTTCAGTAAAGGCCACGCACCAGGCAGCGCCCTCGCCTTCGGCAAAGCTGTCGTTGCCGCTGTCGGCAAAGCCTTCGCCCTCGAACAACGGAATCACCGGGTCGGCCGGCAGTGTCTGTTGCAAGTAATCGCGCAGGCCGCCCTTGTACTGCCAGGTCTGGGTTTCGCGGGTCTTCTCGTTCACCAGCGTCACTGCCACGCCGGGCATGAGCACAGCCTTGCTGCGCAGCAGGTGGGTGAGTTCACCCAGGGGCAGGTTGCTCGACTCGAAATACCGGGCGTCGGGCCACACACGCACCGTGGTGCCCTGCTTGCGCTCGCCGGGCTCCAGCGGGCGGGTCACCAGCGGCTCGACCACGTCGCCACCCGAAAAGACCAGACGCGCCACCTGGCCCTCGCGGTGGCTGGTCACTTCGAGCCGCGTGGCAAGGGCATTGGTCACGCTCACGCCCACGCCGTGCAAGCCGCCCGAGAAGCTGTAGGCCCCGCCCTTGCCCTTGTCGAACTTGCCGCCCGCGTGCAGACGAGTGAACACCAATTCGATCACCGGCGCTTTTTCTTCAGGATGCAGGCCGAAGGGGATGCCGCGGCCGTCGTCCTCAATGCCGACCGAACCGTCGGCATGCAGTGTGACGCGGATCTTCTTGCCAAAGCCAGCCAAGGCTTCGTCTGCAGCGTTGTCCAGCACCTCTTGCACGATGTGCAGCGGGTTATCGGTGCGGGTGTACATGCCCGGGCGCTGCTTGACGGGCTCCAGGCCCTTGAGCACGCGGATCGAGCCTTCAGAGTAGTCGCTCGCGGCGGTGGAGGTCGGTTTCGTGGCCATGGCGGCGGATTGTAGTGCGACACCCCGCAATAGCTGGATAAAACCACAGCCCAACGCACCACCGGGCTTGTGTCAGGCAGCGTGCGGCGAAGTTGGCTACATTATTTGTATGCATAGCAATACACCGAAACTGTCCATGCTGCAGGTGCTGGCCTGTGGCGCTGCCATCGTCACACTGTCCATGGGTATCCGGCATGGTTTCGGGCTGTGGCTGCAACCCATCACCCAGGAGATGGGCTGGACGCGCCAGACCTTTGCGCTGGCGGTGGCCATCCAGAACCTCTCGTGGGGCTTTATCGGCATCTTCGCGGGCATGGCGGCCGACCGCTTGGGCGCGTTCCGCGTGCTGATCGCGGGAGCGGCGCTCTATGCGGCGGGCCTGGCGGGCATGGCGTTGTCCCCCACCCCCCTGATGTTTGCGCTGACCACCGGAGTGCTCATTGGCGCAGCACAGGCCGGTACGACCTATGCGGTCATCTACGGCGTACTGGGCCGACAGATTGCGCCCGAAAAACGGTCATGGGCCATGGGCGTGGCTGCCGCGGCCGGTTCGTTCGGTCAATTTCTGATGGTTCCGGTCGAAGGCTGGCTGATCGCCAGCCTGGGCTGGAAAGAAGCGCTGCTGGCCCTGTCGGCCATGGTGCTGCTCATCGTGCCGCTGGCCTTCGGCCTGCGCGAGCCTGGCTTTGGCAAAGGAATGCCCGCCGCCCCCCGCGAACAGACCATTGCCCAGGCGGTAGGCGAAGCCATGCGCTACCCGAGTTTTCTGTTGCTGATGGCAGGCTACTTCGTGTGCGGTTTCCAAGTAGTGTTCATCGGCGTGCACATGCCCAGCTACCTCAAGGACCAGGGCCTGTCACCGCAGGTCGCCAGCTATGCGCTCGCGCTGATCGGGCTGTTCAACGTGTTCGGCACCTACATCGCGGGCTCGCTGGGCCAGCGCATGCCCAAGCGCTTCATCCTGTCCTTCATCTACTTCGCGCGGGCGGTGGCCATTGCGGTGTTCCTGTCGGTGCCGCTGTCGCCGCTGTCCGTGTACGTGTTCTCGGCCCTGATGGGCACGCTGTGGCTGTCCACCGTGCCGCCCACCAATGCCACCATCGCGCAGATTTTTGGCGTGCAGCACCTGTCAATGCTCGGCGGGTTCGTGTTCTTCAGTCACCAGATCGGCAGCTTCATGGGCGTGTGGCTGGGTGGCTATTTGTACGACCTGACCGGCAGCTACAACCTGGTCTGGTACATCGCCATCGGTCTGGGAGTGCTGGCTGGGCTGGTGAACCTGCCCATCCGCGAAAGCGCCATCGTGCGCGCCCCCGCGCAACCGCAGCCTGCACGCGCCTGAACCCAATTGCGTGCCATGCATACCCCCACGCCCCCGCCACCACCAGCAGCGCCCGCGTTGGCCACCCCGGCCACGGGTCGCGCAACGCTGTGGTGGCGCTGGCTCGGCGGCCTGTTGGCGGTGCTTGCCTGCCTGGCGGTATTCGGGCTCTACACCGCCCCCGGCTTCATGGTGCAATTGGCGAACCAGGTCTGGGCTTGCTTCTGAGCCGCGGCCCCACTTGGCATATATGCCAAATCGGCTGTTTGTGCTTATCATTCAAGCACAAGCAGCTATCAATTCAATAGCAAACCATGCATGGAACAGAAGCACCATCGGCCTGGGTGCTGCGTTGGGCCCATCTGCTGCCCTCCGGCGCCACCGTGCTCGACGTAGCCTGCGGCGCAGGCCGGCACCTGAAATGGCTGGCTGCGCAGGGCCACCGCGTGACCGGGGTGGACCGCAACCCTGAAGCCCTGGCCGCTTGCGGCACGGCGGGCGACTGCATCGAGGCAGACATTGAAAACGACCCCTGGCCCCTGCCAGGCCGCCGCTTCGATGCGGTGGTGGTCACGAACTACCTGTGGCGGCCGTTGTGGCCCACTCTGCTGGAGAGCTTGGCCCCGGGAGGCGTGCTGCTGTACGAAACCTTTGCCCACGGCCAGGCCAGCGTGGGGCGCCCTGCCAGGCCTGAATTTTTGCTGCAGCCGGGGGAGTTGCTGCAGCGCTGCAAGGGCCTGCGCATTGTGGCGTATGAAGACGGCTTTCTTGATGCCCCCGCACGCTTCGTGCAGCGCGTTGCCGCGGTGCGGGAAACACTGCACACCGACGCCCCACCGCGTCATCTTCTGGCGCCCGCGCATCGTTAGAATGCCCGTTTACCGTTTTCTTCTGCGGACATGACTTCTCACTCCGTTCCCCTGACCGGCAGCATCGTCGCCCTCGTCACGCCCATGCATGAGGACGGCAGCGTCGACTACCCCGCGCTGCGCAAACTCATCGACTGGCACATCGCCGAAGGCACCGACTGCATCGGCGTGGTGGGCACCACGGGCGAATCGCCGACAGTGAACGTGGAAGAACACTGCGAGATCATCCGCGTGGCCGTGGAACAAGCCGCCAAGCGCGTGCCTATCATGGCTGGCTGCGGCGCCAATTCGACGGCCGAGGCCATCGAACTTGCCCGTTTCGCCAAGAAGGTGGGGGCCGACAGCCAGTTGCAGGTCGTGCCCTACTACAACAAGCCCACGCAGGAAGGCCTGTACCAACACTTCAAGGCGATTGCCGAGGCCGTGGGCGAGCTTCCGACCATTCTGTACAACGTGCCGGGTCGCTCTGTGGCCGATATGCAGCACGACACTGTGCTGCGCCTGGCGCAGATCCCGGGCATCGTCGGCATCAAGGAAGCCACGGGCAATATCGAGCGCGCGCAGTGGCTGATCCGCGAAGCGCCCAAGGGCTTTGGCATCTACTCGGGCGACGACCCGACCGCCGTGGCACTGATGCTCTGCGGTGGCCACGGCAATGTGAGCGTCACCGCCAACGTCGCGCCGCGCCTGATGCACGAGCTGTGCATGGCCGCCATCGCTGGCGATGTAAAGCGCGCCATGGAGATTCAGCTGCGCCTGATGCCCGTCCACAAGCACCTGTTCGTTGAGGCCAACCCCATCCCGGTAAAGTGGGCACTGTCCCGCATGGGCCTGTGCGGCGGCACGCTGCGACTGCCCATGACACCGCTGACGGCCGCTCACCAACCCGTGGTGGAAGGTGCACTGCGGGCCGCCGGCCTGCTCTGACCTTGAGGCCGTGGCACCCGCTGCGACGCCCGCGAACCAACCTGAGGACAACCGCGTGAAACACCCTGCACGACTGGGCCTTCTGGCCCTATCCCTGGCCATGGCGGGCTGCTCCGTCCTGGAAGGCGACAAGATCGACTACAAGAGCGCCGCCAAGGGCTCCACGCTCGAAGTACCGCCGGATCTGACGCAACTCTCCCGCGACACCCGCTACGCCGTGCCGGGCGCCAGCGTGTCGGCTGCCGCCATGCAGGCGGGTCAGGCCGCGCGCCCTGCGGGCACTGCCAACACCGCGCCCACCACCCTGTCCGACGTGCGCATCGAGCGCGACGGCAACCAGCGCTGGCTCGTGGTGTCGCGCCCGGCCGACCAGCTCTGGGAGCCGGTGCGCGATTTCTGGCTGCAAAACGGCTTCACGCTCGACCTGGAACAGGCCGAGCTCGGCATCATGGAAACCGACTGGGCCGAAAACCGCGCCAAGCTGCCCCAGGACATCATCCGCTCCACGCTGGGCAAGCTGATTGACTCGGTGTACTCGACAGGCGAGCGCGACCGTTTTCGCACACGCTTGGAGCGCAACGCCAGCGGCGGTACCGACATCTTCATCAGCCACCGCGGCTTGGTCGAGGTCTACAACAGCAGCACCAAGGACACCACCGTCTGGCAACCGCGCGCCAACGATCCCGAGCTCGAAACCGAATTCCTGCGCCGACTGATGGTCAAGCTCGGCGTGAGCGAGGAACAGGCCAAGGCGGTCGCTGCCGCACCGATCACCCGTGCACCGGTCGCCCGCGTGGTCACTGTGGGCAACACCCCGGCCGTGCAGCTTGAAGAAGCCTTCGACCGCGCATGGCGCCGTGTGGGCCTGGCACTGGACCGCACCGGCTTCACGGTGGAAGACCGCAACCGCAGCGAAGGCGTGTACTTCGTGCGCTACGTGGCCCCCGACGCGCAGAAGAAAGAGCCGAGCTTCCTGGGCAAGCTGTTCAGCAGCGCCGCACCGGCAAAGCCGCCACTCAAGTACCGCATCGTGGTGCGCAGCGAGGGCGGTACGAGCACGGTGTCCGTCCTCAACGAGGCCGGTGCACCCGAAAGCTCTGCCAATGCAGAACGTATCGTGCGCGTCATCGCCGAAGAGCTGAAGTAAGCCACCTTGTGGTGTGCGGCTCCGAAGCGGGCCGCATCACAACGCCACGCCCTGCTCCTGCGCAGGGCGTTGTCTTTTGCGGACTGCGGCCCTCGCACAGCGCCCTTGTTGGTCGTCATGGACTGAACCTAGGAGCCTGTCGGACTTGGGAATCGTCGGCTGCATGCCAATGGAAATGGGCCGCAGCGGTTCATTGTTCACCGTCTTTTGCTTCCATAGCCCCGCTGTGGAGCCACAAACACGGCGAAAACGGTCCTCGCTGGGGCTCATGTTCGCTTTCGACGCCCCAAGTCCGACAGCCCCCCAGGCTGAAGCAGAACGCGGTGAAATGGCAGCCATAAAAAAACCCCATGCGAATGGCATGGGGTTTGCGGAACGCAAGCCGCGGCGCGAGTCCGCAGGCCAAGTCACGCCGGATTACTTGGCGGCGGAAGCAGCACCAGCAGCGGCGTCGGCAGCCGTCTTGGCGGCGTCGGCGGGAGCAGCGGCGGCCGAGGCGTCGGCGGCAGGAGCTGCAGCAGCGGGAGCAGCAGCGTCTGCGGGAGCAGCAGCCGGAGCGGGTGCGGGCTCAGGTGCGGGTGCGGGAGCAGCCACCGGAGCAGGTGCCGGAGCGGGTTCTTCCTTCTTGCCACAGGCGGCGAGAGCAGCAGCAGCGACCAGGGCGGCCAGAACGAGCGACTTGTTCATTTCAAGGTTCCTAAAGGGGGAAGACAGAAATCTGGAGAACCCCGTACGCCTCGCCTCACAAAAGGCCGGTACGAAACCGTATCAACGACGGGGGCTGCACCCAATTTTGGTGCAGCAGTTTATTATAGAGAGGTTTCGTCAATACTGACTAACACTGACATTGGCTTTACACCGCGCCGGGATTCCGGGCAAGCCCTGTGAGGACTTACCCGCACGACCGCGGCTTCACAACCCCAGCGTCGTCGCAGGAAAACCGGGACTACTGCGGTTGTGGATCCATTCGGTCAGCGTTTCGCGCATCAGCACGCGCCGATCAGGCTCCGTCCCGCTGACCCCCACGCATCGATCCCGATCGATGCGATGCATCATCCAGCCGGGCGACCACAGCACGCTGGGCAGGTCGCTGCGATCGGCCGAGGGGCAGCGCCGACAAGTGATGATATGGTCCCAGGTACGGCGCCACTGCACGAAGCGCGCATGGCGACGTACGATCTCGTCGTATTGCGTGGCGATGATAGTGAATCGACGCCCTCCCCCGGCCCAATCGTTCAGCGCATCGGCTACCACCCGCTCGCCGAGCGGCCAATCGTGAAAGTCCTCGTCGCACAGCACGATCTCGCGCCAGCCCTCCGTGGCCGCCATCGCCAGGGCATCGCGCACCAGTTGCTGAAAGGCGACATACCCCTCAAACCGGCCTATGGGCAAGCCCGATGCGGCAGGTGCTGTCCGGGACAGGTCGCTGGTCATACCAGCTCTCCGTCGTGCCAAGCCCGGCTGTGCGCCCATCCGGCATCGCACCAGGCTGACAGTAGAGACAGCGCATCGTCACTGGCGCGGGCGAGATCGCGAGGCCCCAAGCGGCGGGAATCGGCCAGCAGACGCATCAAAGCCGCGTCACGCCCAGCCGCCCGGTAGCTTTCCCCGTTGATGAAGATGTGCTTGTCGTCGTACATCATGCGCGTACGGCGGTCGAGCTCAAGGGCCTCGATCATGCCGCCCGCGCCAGGCTCGAACCACACCTGGGGCTTGGGCTCGGTCAGGTACTCGCCCAGCGCGCGCTCCAAGGCCTGAGGTTCGTCCAACGCACGCTGCAGCGCCTCGCGCGCAAACGCAAGCAATCCCGCCGGAATAGCGCCCGGCTGCGCCACGGCAGCCTGCTGCGGATCGCGGTACACCACGGGCGGACCATCGGCGTCTTCAGGCTCGTCCGCCAGGCGGACCAACAGCTCACGCGCCAGTTCAGCCCGCGCCGGAGAGCGAAAGCCGATGGAGTAGGTCATGCATTCGCCCTCGGCAATGCCATCGTGGGCGTAGCGCGGCGGCAGATACAGCATATCGCCAGGCTCCAGCACGAACTCTTCTTCAGGCTCGAACCGCGCCAGGATTTTGAGCGGGATACCGTCGCGCAGGCTCAGATCCTTTTGACGGCCAATGCGCCAACGGCGGCGGCCATACGCCTGAAGCAAAAAGACGTCGTAGCTGTCGAAATGGGGGCCCACGCCACCACCGTCGGTGGCATAGCTGATCATCAGATCGTCCAGGCGCGCCTCGGGCACGAAGCGAAACTGCTGCATCAGCGCGTGCACAGCATCGTCGTGCAAGTCCACGCCTTGCACCAAAAGAGTCCACTCGCGCCGTGAAAGGGCCGGCAATGCACGCCGCGCAAACGGGCCATGGCGCAGCGACCATGCACCGTCCACCTGTCGCACGAGGCGCGACTCCACCTCGTCGCGGCTGGCCAGTTCGAACAATTGCGAACGCAGCACTGGAGGCCGGAAGTTCGGGATGGCTTGGCGCACCAGCAAGGGTTTCTTGTGCCAGTGGCGGCGCATGAACTGCGCAGGCGTCAGGCCGCCCAGAAGGGCCAACGGAAAATCAATGTCCATGAAAACGGGCAGCCTCAGGGGCCGAGAGGATCAAGCTGCGACAATTCTCCTATGGAAATCACACAACAATGCGTGGTCGCACTGACCTGGGTCCTCAAGGACACCCTGGGCGATGAACTGGACGTGCTCGACGAGCCGGTGGAGTTTTTGGTGGGCGGAGACGATCTGCTCCCCAAGATTGAACAAGCCCTGCAGGGCCATGGCGTGGGCGCGATCCTGCAACTGCACCTGGAGCCCGAGGATGCGTTTGGCGACTTCAAAGACCAACTGCTGTTCCTGGAGCCGCGCCATCTGTTCCCCGCCGAGATTGAAGAAGGTATGACCTTCGAAGGCACTGCCCTGCCGGCCGGCGTGCGCGACGACATGCCGCGCGACGCACTCTACACCGTGGCGCAACTCTACCCCGACCATGTGGTGCTGGATGGCAACCACCCGCTCGCGGGCATCGCACTGCGGCTGCAGCTCAAAGTCTGCGCGGTGCGCGAGGCGACCGAGGAAGAAATCGGTCGCCGCTCTGCCGGTACGGGCTTTTTCCGGGTTGAGCCGATGGCCCCGGGCAGCAGCTCGCTGCACTGAACCCAGGAGTCTGTCGGACTTGGGAATCGTCGGCTGCAAATGGGCCGCGCAGCGGTCCATTTTTCACCGTCTTTGGGCCCCATAGCCCCGCTATGAGGCTGCAAACACGGCGAAAACGGTCCTCGCTGGGGCTCATTTT
>JBKBUN010000053.1:0-11871 GCA_046289925.1 Burkholderiaceae bacterium
CCTAGGAGTCTGTCGGACTTGGGAATCGTCGGCTGCAAATGGGCCGCAGCGGTCCATTTTTCACCGTCTTTGGGCCCTATAGCCCCGCTATGGGGCTGCAAACACGGCGAAAACGGTCCTCGCTGGGGCGCATGTTCGCTTTCGACGTCCCAAGCCCGACAGACTCCTAGGGTCAAAAGCCTGCGCGCACGAACGTCTGGCCGGCAGGCCTGCCAGCCGCCTCGACTGGCGACGGGCTTGCGGTCTATTTGCTATTAAATTAATAGCTGCTCGTGCTTGACTTTGGGTGATGAGAGGCCATTTTGGCCTCTGAATCAGGGCTTGATCGCAGCCAGGCGGCGAGTGAGCTGCTGCACCAGGTCGGTCTGCATGTTGCGAAACAGCAAGGCCTCTTCGGCCTCTTTGGACAGCGCGGCGGTTTCGGTGTAGCTGATGTCGCGCTGCTGCAGCAGCTCGGTCTCAGGAATCCACTCGGTGCCGTCGGCGCGGCGCAGCCGGAAGCGGATGCGCAGGCGCAACTGCAGCTCGCGCACCTGCCCGGCCACGTTTTGTCCGACGACCACGCGCTCGCGCTGCTCGGCCAGCAGGTCGAGCGTGGCCTGCGCACCCGGCTGGGCCGCGGCGTCGCGGGTGATGCGCAGCGGGCTGCCCGCACCTTCGAGCGTGCGCTGCAGCTCACGTGCCAGCCCCGAGCCCGCAGGCGCTGCGATGTGCAGCGAGTCGAACGCGAAATCAGGCACGCCCCGCAGGCGAAAGCCACACCCGGCCACGGCCAGCAGCGGTACCAGAGCCCCAAGCAATCGGCGTCGGTGCATGTGAATCCTTGTGGGCCGGCCCGGCAGCGGTGCGCCCGGGCACGGCCATATGCTTACACCACGATGTTGACCAGGCGACCCGGCACCACCACCACGCGCTTGGGGCTCGCACCCGCCGCATAGGTGGCCAGCACGGGGCTTTGCAGCGCAATCTGCTCGATGGCCGCTTTGTCGGCCGCCGCAGGCACCAGGATGGAGCCGCGCAGCTTGCCGTTGATCTGCAGCATCAACTCGACCTCGTCCTGCGCGAGCGCCTGCGGATCCACCTGCGGCCAAGGCGCATCCAGCAGGTCGCCCAGCACACCGGCGTAGCCCAGATCGCTCCACAGCGCATGGGCGATGTGGGGCGTGGCAGGGTACAGGCAGCGCAGCAAGATGCCAAAACCTTCGATCAGCGCCACCTGGGCGCCGGCCGAGTCCATGGCCTTGAAGTCCTCGAGCGCGTTGATCATCTTCATCGCGCCCGAGACCACGGTGTTGTACTGCATGCGCTGGTAGTCATAGTCCACCTGCTTGAGCACGGTGTGGATCTCCAGGCGCAAGGCCTTGGCCTCTTTGCCGAACGACACATCCTGCAGGCTGCTGGCACCCGCCACGCTGGCCATAGCGGCGTCGCGGTCGATGCCCGAGAGCTTGACCCCGAAGTTCCACACCCGGCGCAGGAAGCGGTAGCTGCCTTCCACGGCCGCGTCGTTCCATTCGAGCGTGGCTTCGGGCGGAGCGGTGAACATGGTGTACAGGCGGGCGGTGTCGGCACCGTACTTTTCGATCAGATCCTGCGGGTCCACGCCGTTGTTCTTGGACTTGGACATGGTGCCCACGCCCTCGTAGTCGATAGGCGTGCCCACGGGCAAGTCACCCACGGCGTTCTTGAGCCGCGCGCCGACGATCTTGCCGCCTTCATCGAGCACATGTTCCACGTCGTGCGGCCAGAAGTATTCCTTGCCGCCCTTTTCGTTGCGGCGGCTGTAGATGTGGTTGAGCACCATGCCCTGCGTGAGCAGTTTGGTGAAGGGTTCGTCCACTTTGACCAACCCGAGATCGCGCATGACCTTGGTCCAAAAGCGCGCGTACAGCAGGTGCAGGATGGCGTGCTCGATGCCGCCGATGTACTGGTCCATGGGCATCCAGTAGTCCGCTCCACCCGCCACCATGGCATCGGTATTCTTGGGGTCACAGTACCGCATGAAGTACCACGAGCTGTCCACGAAGGTGTCCATGGTGTCCGTCTCACGGCGCGCGGGCTTGCCGCACACGGGGCAGGTCACGCCCGCGTGGAAGCCTTCGTGCTTGTGCAACGGGTTGCCCGTACCATCTGGGATGCAGTCTTGCGGCAGCACCACAGGCAGGTCTTTTTCCGGCACAGGCACCGCGCCATGTTCGTCGCAGTGGATGATGGGAATGGGCGTGCCCCAGTAGCGCTGGCGGCTGATGCCCCAATCGCGCAGGCGCCAGGTGGTTTTCTTCTCGCCCAGGCCCTTTTGCTGCAGCGCGTGGGCCACGGCGTTCACCGCGTCCTTGTAATTCAGACCGCTGAAGCTGCCGGAGTTGATGGTGACGCCGCGCTGCTTGTCGCCGTACCAGTCCTGCCACTGGCGGTAGTCAAACGTCTCGCCGTCCACCAGTACCACCTGCTTGATCTCGATGCCGTACTTGAGCGCGAACGCAAAGTCGCGCTCGTCGTGGGCAGGCACACCCATCACGGCGCCGTCGCCATAGCCCATCAGCACGTAGTTGCCGACCCACACCTGCACCTTTTCTTCGGTCAGCGGGTGGGTCACGTACAGGCCCGTAGGCACGCCCTTTTTCTCTTGCGTGGCCAGTTCGGCCTCAGTGGTGCCGCCGGTCTTGCATTCTTCAATGAAGGCTGCGAGGGCGGGGTTGGTCTTGGCAGCGTGGATCGCCAGCGGATGCTCAGGGGCCACGGCACAGAAGGTCACGCCCATGATGGTGTCGGCGCGCGTGGTGAACACGTACATCTTGCCGTCGCCGATCAGTGCGCCGTCGTCGCCCCGGATGTCGTGCGTGAACGCAAAGCGCACACCTTCGCTCTTGCCGATCCAGTTTTCCTGCATCAGCTTCACGCGCTCAGGCCAGCCGGGCAGATTGTCCCCCTTCAAAACGCCCAGCAGCTCTTCGGCGTAGTCGGTGATCTTCAGGTAGTAGCCGGGGATCTCGCGCTTTTCCACCAGCGCACCGGTGCGCCAGCCGCGGCCGTCGATCACCTGCTCATTGGCCAGCACGGTCTGGTCCACCGGGTCCCAGTTCACCACCTGTGTCTTGCGGTAGGCAATGCCCTTTTCCAGCATCTTGAGGAACAGCCACTGGTTCCACTTGTAGTACTCAGGGTCGCAGGTGGTGATCTCGCGGCTCCAGTCGATGGCCAGGCCCATGGCCTGCATCTGCTTCTTCATGTAGGCGATGTTTTCGTACGTCCACTTCGCCGGGGGCACGCCGTTCTTGAGTGCAGCGTTTTCGGCGGGCAAGCCGAAGGCGTCCCAGCCCATGGGCATCAAGACGTTGTAGCCGTTCATGCGCAGGTAGCGCGTGAGCATGTCGTTGATGGTGTAGTTGCGCACATGGCCCATGTGCAACTTGCCGCTCGGGTACGGCAGCATGGAACAGGCGTAGAACTTCTTCTTGTTCGCGTCTTCCGTCACGCGGTAAGCGTCGCGGGCGGTCCAGTGGGCGTGCGCGGCACGCTCCACATCGTGGGGGGTGTATTTCTCTTGCATGGATGGAAGATGGAAAACGAGAAGGTCTCGGGGGCCTTTGTGCGAACCGTTCGGGCCGTGTGCGCCAGGGGCCAGACGGCACCGCAACCACCATCGCCGTTGCGCGCCCTCGCCTCGCAGCAGACGCGGGCGGTCTGCCCATGCACACGGCCTGAAGATTTGCGCAGCAGATCCCGGGCGGCCGATCGCCACGATTTTAGGCGGTGGCGCCTGCTACATACCGCGGCGCATGCCTCAGGGTTGTTCCGTCACGAACGCCACGCGCGGCAGCCCGGCCCGCTGTGCGGCCGCCATCACCCGTGCCAGGTCTGCGTACGCCACTGCGGCATCGGCACGCAACTGCAACACATTGGTGCCCTGCAGACGGGCCTGCTCGCGCAAATGCCCCTCCAGCGTTTCCAGAGTGGCCGGCTCACCTTGCACCCGCAGGCGACCCTGGCGGTCCATTTCAAGATGCACCGCGCGCGGCGGCGAAGCATCGGGAGGCGCTTCGGCCTGCGGCAGCTGCAGCGGCAACGCGGTGGTGAACAACGGGGCGGCCAAAATGAAGATGACCACCAACACCAGCATCACATCCACCAGGGGTGTGATGTTGATTCCCGCCATGGGGGTCGACGTGGTCCGACGATGGAACCGGCCCAATGCCATGGTCCCCTCAGGCCGAGCGCGGCAACCCGGCCGCGCCTGCAAGGGTCGCATCGGCCCAGGCCTGCAGATCATGGGCCAGCGCGTCCAGCTCAGACTCCACCCACTCAATGCCGCGCCCCAGCAGGTTGTAGGCCACGAGGGCTGGAATCGCCACAGCCAGGCCCAGCGCCGTCATGACCAGGGCCTCGCCCACGGGCGCCGCCAGACGGTCCAGCGTGACCGGGCCGCCGCCGGTCAGGGCCAGCAGGGCGCGGTGAATGCCCCACACCGTGCCCAGCAAACCGACAAACGGGGCAGCCGCCGCCAACGTGGCCAGCAGGGTTTGACCCGCTTGCAGCCGGTGCTGCGCCTGTTGCAGGGCAGCGCGCAAGCGGCGTGTCAGGCGCAAGCCTTCCGCGGTGCGCGCCTCCAGGGTGGATGCGGGGGCAACCGCCGGTTCGGCTGCAGCCGCTGCAACCAGGCCCGTGACCCAGCCGGTGCGGTCTGCCGCCTGAACCCGCTGCCCGGCGGTCTGCAGATCTGGAGAGTGCCACCACAAGGCGATACTGCGCGGCACACTGCGCCGGGCCTCGGCCAGCAGCCACGCCTTCCACAGAATGAGCACCCAACTGAGCACCGACATGGCCAGCAGCAGCACGGCCGTGCCACGGGCGACCATGTCACCCTGATGCCACCAGTCCCACGCGCCCACGACGCCGCGCCCCTGCAGCCTCAGGCGCGCAAACCGAGCACGTCGAACATGTCGAACATGCCCCGGGGATGGTGCGCGAGAAACCGGACGGCGCGCAGGCTGCCCTGCGCGTAGGTGGTGCGGCTCGACGACTTGTGGGTGATCTCGATGCGCTCCCCAATGCCGGCAAACAACACGGTGTGGTCGCCCACAATGTCGCCGCCACGGATCGTCGAAAAACCGATGGTGGACGGGTCGCGCTCGCCGGTGACGCCTTCGCGTGCGTACACCGCGCAGTCCTTGATGTCGCGCCCCAAGGCGTCGGCAATCACCTCGCCCATCTTCAGGGCCGTTCCCGAGGGAGCGTCCACCTTGTGGCGGTGGTGGGCCTCAATCACCTCGATGTCATAGCCCTGGGAGAGGGCCTTGGCCGCCATCTCCAGCAGCTTGAGCGTGACGTTCACGCCCACGCTCATGTTGGGCGCCATCACAATGGCATGCTGCTGCGCCGCAGCCGCAATCTGGGCCTTTTGCGCATCGCTAAAGCCTGTGGTGCCGATGACCATGCGCACCCCCAGTTCCTGGCACACCTGCAGGTGGTGCAACGTGCCTTCAGGCCGGGTGAAGTCGATCAGCACATCCACGCCCTGCAGCGCCTGCCGCAGATCGGCCGTGATGGCGACACCGCTGGCGTAGCCCAGGAACGCCGTGGCGTCCGAGCCGATGGCCGGGCTGGAGGGCAGATCGAGTGCGCCCGCAAGCACCATGTCGTCGGCCGCGCGGATCGCCTCGATCAGCATGCGGCCCATACGGCCAGAGGCACCGGCCACAGCCACACGGGAAACCGGTTGCGTTGGGTTCATAGGTCTTCTGTCTTCAAAAAACGGACAGCGGCGCGGTGTGTTGAAACACCGCCACGAGCCGCCCGGTCACCAAAGCCGGTCGCACGCTCAGCGCGCAGCAGGCTCCAGCGGAGGGTAACTGGCGCGCACCGGCGCGGTGGGTGCGGCATCTTCGTCGGCCTTGCGCGACGGCGCAGGGTACTTGGCGAGTTGCTCTGGCGTGGCTTGCAGAGACGGGGCCTTGCGAGCGCTGGAACGCTTGCCCAGGCTGGCGACGAACTCCGATTCCGAGGGCATCTCGTCGCCCTCATGGCGCTCCAGCACATCGCCCTTGAAATACACCGTCAGCTTGCGTGTCTGGCGCTCCACGCCAGGGCGCTGCAGCGTGAACACATATTCCCAACGATCCGCGTGGAACAGGCTGCTCACCAGCGGCGACCCGAGGATCTCGCGCACCTGCTGGCGCCCCATGCCGGGCTGCAGGGCTTCTACCTGTTCGCGCGAAACGAAATTGCCCTGGACCACATCGACCTTGTACGGTGTCACGACATTGGCGATGCGGGCACTGGCACTGTCAAAGCTTGCGCAACCACCCAGCAAGGACGCGGTGGCAACCAGGCTCAGCAGCAGAATTCGCGGGGTGCGCAGAGGGTTGTGCACAGGCATGGACAAGAAGCTGACGATATGATCGACCCATTGTAGCGGGAGGCCTGTGCGCACCCCCTCCCCAGCCACGGAAGACCCCGCCATGACCAACATCGACGAACTCAAGAACACCGGGCTCAAGGCCACGCTGCCCAGGCTCAAGATCCTCGAGATCTTCCAGCGCGGTGCGCAGCGCCACATGACGGCGGAAGACGTGTTCCGGGTGCTGCTGGAAGAGCGCTCAGACATCGGGCTGGCCACGGTGTACCGCGTACTTACGCAGTTCGAGCAGGCCGGCATCCTGATCCGCAGCAATTTCGAAAGCGGCAAGGCGGTTTACGAACTCAATGAAGGCCAGCACCACGACCACTTCATCTGCACGAGTTGCGGCAAGGTCGAGGAGTTCTACGACCCCGAAATCGAAAAGCGCCAGCAGATAGTGGCCGCAGCCAAGGGCTGGGTGGTGCATGACCATTCGATGGCGCTGTACGGCCAGTGCGCCGCATGCGCAAAGAAGGCTGGTTGAACCTAGAAACCGCAGTTGACCGCTTGTTCGCACTGAAAAGTTCTGATGTCCGTTGAAGTTGCGCCTTGTGGGCACGCTCACCTTCTGGGTGAAAGCGCTATGCGCCCCAGCGAGGACAGTTTTCGCCGTGTTTGCAGCCCCATAGCAGGGCTATGGGGCCCAAAGACGGTGACAAATGGACCGCTGAGGCCCATTTGCAGCCGACGATTCCCAAGTCCGACAGGCTCCTAGGTTGAACGACCGTTTCAGCCGTCAATCCACGCGTTGAAGAGGCGGTGATCCAGATCGGTGCCCCCGTGAAAACAGCCGTACGGTCAGGCCGGCGGCAAGCTCTCTCGGGCTAAGACGCCAGGCAACTCAAGGGGCGATCCTCAGCCGCCGCTGTCACGCTCCATGGCGCGGCGGTGCCGCTCCACGAATTCCTGGTAGGTGTCGATACCACGCAACTGCAAGATGGTGTTGCGCACCGCCGCCTCGACCAGCACCGCTATGTTGCGGCCTGCGACCACCTGGATCACCACCTTGAGCACGGGCACCCCCAGAACGTCTTGCATCAGGGGCTCATAGGGCAGGCGTTCGTAGTCACGCTCCAGGGTTTCCTTGCGCACGAGGTGCACGATGAGCTTGAGCCGCATCTTGCGGCGCACGGCGGTCTCGCCAAAGATCGCGCGGATGTCCAGCAGCCCAATACCGCGCACCTCCAGCAGGTTTTGCAGCAGTTCGGGGCACTTGCCTTCAATTGTGGTCTGGTTGATGCGGTACAGATCGACCGCATCGTCGGCCACCAGGCCGTTGCCACGCGAGATGAGCTCCAGACCCAACTCGCTCTTGCCCAGGCCCGACTCGCCAGTGATGAGGACGCCCAAACCCAAAATGTCCATGAACACGCCGTGCATGGTGGTGCGGTCGGCGAAATGCTTGGACAGGTACGCCCGCAGCACGTCGATCACGAAGGCCGACGACTCGTGCGTGGCGAACATCGGAATCTGGGCACGCTCGCACAGGGACACTAGCGCATCTGGGGCGGTCTGGTTGTCGGCCAGCACCAGCACGGGCGGCTCCAGCGTGACGATGCGGGCGATTCGGCGCTTGCAGTCTTCCGGCGATGCGCTGCTCAGGTACGCAATCTCGCGCTCGCCCAGGATCTGGACACGGTAGGGGTGGATGTAGTTGAGGTAGCCCACCAGATCGGCACCCGAGCGGGCAGATCGCACTGCCACCTCGTCGAACCGGCGTTCGGAAGCACCGAGCCCGGCCACCCATTCCCAGCGCAGTTGCCCCCTAAACTCCTCGAAGAGCACATCGGCGCTGACGACATTGGGCTTCATGAGAGATTGCGCACGCGGGTGAGGTGAACCGGAAGGCTGTGCGGCCCAGGGCGCTCAGACCGTGGTCTGAGTCGACTGCCAATCCGCGATCAGCCCGTGGAGTTCAATGGCATCAGAGCAGGACTTGAGCCGCTCGCGCAGGGGGGCGTCACTCAGCAGCTCCGCGATCTCGGAGAGGATCTCCAAGTGCTTCTGCGTCGCAGCCTCTGGCACCAGCAGGAAGATCATCAGCACAACGGGCTGCTCATCCGGGGCATCAAAGCCGATGGGCTGGGCCAGTTGGAACACCGCCGCCATGGGCGACTTGAGTCCTTTGATGCGACCATGCGGAATGGCCACGCCATGACCCAGGCCGGTGGAGCCGAGACGCTCGCGCGCAAACAGGCTGTCGGTGACGAGGGCACGGGACAAACCATGCTGGCTCTCAAAGAGCAGGCCTGCCTCTTCAAAGGCGCGCTTCTTGCTCGTGGCATCGACGCTCACAAGCACCTGGGCAGAGGGCAGGATGGAGGCTAGACGGTTCATGGTGTGGGTAACAATTATGCACATATTGGCACAAACCCTGAGTCACAGACAGCAGCCACAAAAAAACCGCCCTGGGGGCGGTCGGGTGGCAAGTTCAATGCCTGGGGCTCATGCCAGCATTTCGCGCTTGGCAGGCTCGTGGTGGTGATCCTGCAGACGGTCCTTGTGCCGCACCACCTGACGGTCAAGTTTGTCGACCAATTCGTCCACGGCAGCGTACAGGTCGGAATGCGAGCTCTCGGCAAACAGATCGTTGCCCTTCACGTGGATATTGCACTCGGCACGCTGGCGCTTTTCCTTTTCCTTCTGCTTTTCCACTGTCAGCAGCACTTTCACATCCACCACTTGATCGAAATGGCGCGTAATCCGGTCCAGCTTGGAGGTGACGTAGTTTCGCAATGCAGGGGTGACTTCGAGGTGGTGACCGCTGATCGTCAGATTCATAGATGAGTCTCCTGTGGCTCTCGGTGGGACAAAGGCCGCCCGGCTGGCGCGGCCCGGTGAACGGAATGCATTCGTCGACCTGAGTCCACTATGCGCCTGCGGTCGGCGAAAAGCAATCCTGCGGCGCGGCATCCGCCTGCAGCAAGGGGTCTCCACTGCGCAGCGCGCATATCCGGCGTAGGATGTCAGTTGTTGCCGGGTGCGCCGTGCAGATGCAGGCGGCCCGCCATCCACATGGCCAGCACACTGGCGGCGATGCCGACCACCGCCGCCATCCAGTAGTTCTGCACCAGCCCCTGCGGCGTGCGGCTGATCAACAGACCGCCCACGAAGGACGCTACGCCCATGGAGGCGGACTGCACCGCTGCATTCAAGGTCATGAACGCCCCACGCATGCTTGGATGCGCAGCCGACACCACCAGCGCCATGCCCGGAATCATGCGCCCGCTCATGCAGGTGAACATGAGCGTGGACACCAGCAAGATGACGGGCAACGGCATGCCCGCCACCAGCGTAATGCCCAGCAATGGCACCGCCACAGCCAGCGCCAGCCAGCGAAAGACCACCACCTTGCCATGCTGGTCGGTCAGCTGGCCCAACCAACGCGCGGTAAAAAGCGTCGCCAATCCGCCGCACAGGTAGATGTAGGGCACCTGGTTGGCCCGCACCCCCGCGTTGGTCTGCATGTAGATGGTGATGTACGGAATGACCGTGAAGCCCGTGAACATGAGCAGCGCCGAGAACACGAACGCGCGCCGGTGGTTGGCATCTCGCAGCACGTCCTGCAGACCGCCCAGCAGCGAGCGCCCCGCCCCCGCAGCCACGTGGGAATCCAGCGCGGGCAGCACCCGCGCCGCCAACACCCACAGCGCAGCGCACAGCCCCGCAATCGCCACGAATGGCGCGTGCCAGCTCCAGTGGCTGGCGAGCACCAGCCCGAGCGGAACGCCCGCCACCGTGGACACCGAGAACGAGGTCATCACGATGGCACTGGCACGCCCGCGCCGCTCGAACGGAATCACATCGGCCACGATGGTCTGGCTCAGGGCCGACAGAACGCCGCCAAACACACCCGCCAGAATGCGCGCGACCATCAGCGTGCCGTAGGTGGGTGCCAGCGCGCAGGCCAGCGTGGCCAGCGCAAACAGCCCGTACAACGCCAACAGCAGAGGCTTGCGGCCCAAGCGGTCGATGTAGGTGGCAGCCAACAGGCCCGACGCACCCGCCGCCAGCGTGTAGGCCGACACCAGCATGCCGAACTGCGCATCGCTGATGCGGAACAAAGCCGTCAATTGCGGGCCTAGCGGCATCATGATCATGAAGTCGAGGATGTGCGTGAACTGCACCCCGGCCAGGGTCAGCAGCAGCCACATCTCCCGGCGGGGCGGCAGTGCGGTGGTCGCGGTCATGGCGTGCGGCCCTGTGCAGCGCAGCAAGGCGGGCAAAGCGTGTAGTGTGCCCGATGCGCCCGCCTGCCGCTGTCCCCCCAAGCGCCCGCGTCACAGACCCTCAGAGCGCCCGCGTAAAATCGGGTGATGCTGCGCGCAGTGCCACCCATGGTGCACCGTGCAGCCCGTCGCCCGCCCCTTTGTGACAAGGCCGGCAGCCGCCGCGCCGTGACCCGCCCGCTCCACATGACCGCCCCCAGTCCCCAGCCCACATCGACCGCCCTGCACACTTCGGCCCTGCAATCGCTGCCCCTGCTGGCGCGCGGCAAGGTGCGCGACAACTATGCGGTGGGCGAGGACCGCATCCTGATGGTGGCCAGCGACCGCCTCTCGGCCTTTGACGTGATCATGGGCGAACCGATTCCTGGCAAGGGCGAGTTGCTCACGCAAATGGCGCTGTACTGGTTCGACAAGCTCGGACACCTGTGCCCCAACCACCTCACGGGCGACGATCCGGAAAGCGTGGTCACGGCGGCGGAAGTGCCGCAGGTGCGCGGCCGCTCGATGCTGGTCAAACGCCTGCGTCCGATTCCGGTGGAAGCTGTGGTGCGCGGCTACCTGGCCGGCAGCGGCTGGAAGGAGTACCAGGCCTCGGGGTCGGTGTGCGGCGTGCCCCTGCCAGCCGGCCTGACGAACGCGGCCAAACTGCCCGAGCCCATCTACACGCCGGCCGCCAAGGCCGCGGTGGGTGAGCACGACGAGAACATCACCTTCGAGCGCACCGTGGAGATGATCGGCCCGGACTTGGCCACCCGCATCCGCGACGTCAGCATTGCGCTGTACCAGGCCGCTGCCGAGATCGCGCTGACCAAGGGGATGATCATTGCCGACACCAAGTTCGAATTCGGCCTCGACGCCGATGGCACGCTGGTGCTGATGGACGAGGTGCTCACGCCGGACAGCTCGCGCTACTGGCCGGTGGAAGGCTACGCCGAAGCGCTGGCGCGTGGCGACAACCCGCCGAGCTTTGACAAGCAATTCGTGCGCGACTGGCTTGAACAAGCGCAAGTCAACGGCAAGCCCTGGGACAAGACCGCACCAGCCCCGCGCCTGCCGCGCGACGTGATCGAAAAAACCGCAGCCAAGTACCGCGAGGCGCTGCAGCGCCTGCTGGGCTGACTGGCTCGCCCCATGGCAAAAGGGCCCCTCGGGGCCCTTTTGCATGGTCGGTGCGGACAGGATCCAGCGCCTGTTTTTCAGCCTAGAAACCGCAGTTGGATGCGCCCGCCAGTGCCGTGATCGGTG
>JBKBUN010000053.1:11878-18973 GCA_046289925.1 Burkholderiaceae bacterium
CAGGCAAGGCGAGACGACGCGGCGCACTCCTGTGCGCAAGGAGGCACAACGCCGCATGGCGCGCCGAGCATGGTGCTGGCGGGCGCATAGCGCTTTCACCCAGCAGGTGAGCGTGCCCACAAGGCGCAACTTCAACGGACATCAGAACTTTTCAGTGCGAACAAGCGATCAACTGCGGTTTCTAGGGTCAGCCCGCCGCTTGCCAGCGCGCGTGGCCAGCGGCCCGTAGCTCGCACGCGGGGCAGTGCCCGCAGCCGTAGCCCCAGGCATGGCGGTGCGAGCGGTCGCCGTGGTAGCACGTGTGTGTGTCTTCCACCATCAGTTCCACCAGCGCCGGGCCGCCGAGCTCTAGCGCCATCTGCCAGGTGGCGGCCTTGTCCAGCCACATCAGCGGGGTTTCGACCGTGAAGCGCTGGCCCATGCCCAGCGACAGTGCTACCTGCAGGGCCTTGAGCGTGTCGTCGCGGCAGTCGGGGTAGCCGGAAAAGTCGGTCTCGCACATGCCGCCCACCAGGGTGTGCAGGCCGCGGCGGTAGCCAATGGCGGCCGCCAGCTGGAAGAACAGCAGATTGCGCCCTGGCACAAAGGTGTTGGGCAGCCCTTGGGCCGTCATGCGGATGGCGGCATCGCGGGTCAGCGCGGTATCGCTGATGTGGCCGAGCACGGCCAGGTCGAGCACGTGGTCCTCGCCCAGCCGTGGCGCCCAGTGGGGAAAGCGCTCGCGCAGCGAGGCCAGCACCACCTGCCGCTGCGCCAGCTCAACCCGGTGCCGCTGTCCGTAGTCGAACCCTATGGTTTCGACCCGCTCGAAATGCGTGAGCGCCCAGGCAAGGCAGGTGGCCGAATCCTGACCACCGGAAAACAAAACGAGGGCGTGACCAGTGCGCATGCAAAGCTCCTTGGCTGGGCCGGGGCCGTCCCGGCGCTGGGCGAAAAAAAGCCCCGCAGTGCGGGGCGCGGCGTAAGCGGCGGGAGATCGCTCAGGCCATGGAGACGGCGATGAAGGCCAGCAGGAACATCATGACGCCACCCACCACGGGCAGCACCACGGGGATCTTTTCCACGATGCGCTCGACGGGGTCGTCGGAGTGGGCAGAGGCGTGCGTGTGGCTGTGATCGGACATGGCGGAATTTTCCTTGAGGGCAGTCAAACAGCCGCGATTTTAGCGGGCCGCCCGCGCTGCTGGCCAAGCCCCTGCGCTGCACGGCCCTTTGGCGTTGTCATCGCACTGCCAGGGCACGCCCCTTACAGGCGTTCGGCCTGCATGCCCGCCGTGCGCAGGCGCTCCAGTACGTCCTGGATGTGCGCCGCGCCGCGCGTTTGCAAAACCAGCTCGATGTCCACGTTCTGCGCTGCCAGCATTGTGAAGGCGCGCTGGTGGTGCACCTCCTCGATGTTGGCCCCGGCGTCGGCCACGGTGGCCGTGATGCGCGCGAGCACGCCGGGCACATCGCGTGCGCTCACCTTGATGCGCACCAGCCGGCCCGAGCGCACCATGCCACGCTCGATGATGGCCGCCAGCAGCAACGGATCGACGTTGCCGCCGCACAGGACCAGGCCCACGCGCTTGCCAGCAAAGCGCTGTGGATGCCGCAGCAGCGCGGCCAGGCCGGCAGCGCCTGCGCCTTCGACCAGGGTTTTTTCAATTTCGAGCAGCATCAGCATGGCCTGCTCGATGTCGCCTTCGTCCACCAGCAGCAGGTCGTCCACCAGCCGCGCCACCACTTCGCGTGTGATCTGGCCTGGCGTGCCCACGGCAATGCCCTCGGCAATTGTCGAGGTGCCCTGCGGATGCTGCGTGCCCTTGATGGCGTTGACCATGGCTGGAAAGCGCGTGGTCTGCACGCCCACCACTTCGATTCCCGGACGCAGCGCCTTGGCCGCTGTGGCCACGCCGGCAATCAGGCCGCCGCCGCCCACAGCGATCACCAGCACGTCCAGGTCGGGCACGGTCTGCAGCATCTCCAGCCCGAGCGTGCCCTGGCCGGCGGCCACCGCCGCGTCGTCGTAGGGGTGTACAAAGGTCAGGCCCTGCTGATCGGCCAGTGCGTAGGCGTGGGCGCGGGCTTCTTCCAGTGTGTCGCCGTACAGCACCACTTCGGCCCCGAAGCCGCGCGTGCGCTCCACCTTCACCGCTGGGGTGAAGCGGGGCATCACGATCACCGCACGCAGCCCCATGCGCTGCGCGTGGTAGGCCACGCCCTGCGCATGGTTGCCCGCGCTCATGGCCACCACACCGCGCGCGCGCTCTTCGGGTGTGAGCAGGGTCAGGCGGTTGCAGGCGCCGCGCTCTTTGAACGAGGCCGTGAACTGCAGGTTCTCGAACTTGAGGAATACCTGCGCGCCCACGATTTCCGACAGGGTGCGCGATTCCACGCAGGGCGTGTTGAGCACCTGGCCGTGCAGGCGGGCGGCAGCGTGCTGAATGTCTTGCAGGGTGAGCATGCAGTGTCTCGCAGCGGGGCTCAGCGTGGCAGCTTCAGCGCGGTTTCGGCCAGGCGCTGCTGCAACTGGTGCAGATCGGCCGGGCTGGCCGGCGCTTCCTTGATCACGATGCCCGTGCCCACGCCCGAGGGTGTGGTCAGGCGGCGTACCGACAGCAACTGGTCATCGGCCACGCCCTCCGATTGCATGTAGCCCTCGCCTTCGTTGACGCTGTAGACGAAGAAATAGGCGCGCTGCACCTGGCCCGAACTGTTGAGCTTGACGCATAGCACCCCACCCGCGAGTTCGCCGCTGGTCTGGTGCTCGCAGCCAAAGCGGCCGTCGCTGGTCGCCACAATGCCATTGCCGCCGCTGGTGCTGCCGGCCGATGTGGTGAGCTGCACCGCCTCGGCGGTCAGGCCCATGCTGCCCAGGCTGTTGAAGGACCACACGCCGCGCAGGCTCGACTGCGCAAACGGGTAGGCAAAGTTGACGCGGTGCATGGCGCGCTCGGGCTCGCCCGGAAAGGTCACAAAACCGGTGATGCCGCTGGTAAAGCGCATGCGCACACTGCCCGGACTGCCAGCCGGCACGCCAGAGCGCGGCGCGCTGCCCAGGAACCGGCCGCCTTCGTAGCGGGTGAGCGGTGCCACGACCTGGTGGTTGCTGAGGGTGCCTACCGCCAGATAGAACGTGGGGTGGCCCGAGCTTTCGTACGCATACATCTGCATGACGAAGGTGTCGTTCTGCACGTCGATGGCCATGCCGCGGCCTGGCTTGCCGTCGAGTTCGGCGCTCACGATCCAGGTGCCGGCCTGCGGGGCAAAGGCTTGTGCGGACAGCGCCCACAGGGTGGCAGCGGTGGCAACAAGGCGGGACAACAGCGACATGCAAACTCCTGATCCATCGGCAAAACGCCGACCTTACCGGCTTTGGGTGCGGCGGTAAACCCGCATGCGTACGCGCCCGTGCAGCCTGTGCGCGTGGCGCAGGGCTCAGGACTGCCTGCACACGCGCAATACTTCGGCCCCGTACGCTTCGAGCTTCTTGGCCCCCATACCGCTGATGCCTTGCAGGTCGTCCAGCGACGCAGGCTTGCGCTCGGCAATGGCGGCCAACGTGGCGTCGTGGAAGATCACATACGCGGGCAGGTTGTGCTCGCGCGCCACCTCGGCGCGCCAAGCCTTGAGGTTGATGAAGCGCACCTGCGCATCGGACCCCAGGTTGGCCGCGGCCACCGGCGTGGTGCTGGTGCGGCGCGTGCGCCGTGTGTTGGGCGATGCGCTGGTCTCGCGCAGGTGTACGGGCACTGCACCGCGCAATACCCCGCGTGAGCCTTCGGTCAGGCACAGCGTGTCGAAGCTGTGACCCTGCTCGGTCACTACCGTGTGCAGGCCCAGCGCGCCCGTGGCCAGCAACTGCCGCAGCACGCCGCGCAGCTGCGCTTCGGAATACTGCGCGCCCAGCCCGAAGGTGGAAAGCCGCTCGTGGCCGAACTGGCGGACTTTGTCGGTCGCCTTGCCGCGCACGATGTCCAGGATGTGGCCTGCTCCATAGGTCAGGCCACTTGCTTCGTGCGCGCGGAAGATGGTGGACAGCAGCTTGCGCGCGGCATCGGTGCCATCCCATATGGCCGGTGGGTTCAGGCAGTTGTCGCAGTTGCCGCAGGCCATGCGGGGCACACCGTCGCCTTCGGGCCCGGCGCCATACACCTCGCCAAAGTAGGCCAACAGCCGCACGCGGCGGCAGTCGGTGGCTTCGGCCAGCGCCAGCAGGGCGTCGAGCTTGCCGCGCAGCCCTTGCTTGAAGGTGTCGGGCGCAGGGCTTTCGTCGATCATGCGGCGCTGTTGCACCACGTCTTGCAGGCCATAGGCCATCCATGCGTCGGCGGCCAGGCCGTCGCGGCCTGCGCGGCCGGTTTCCTGGTAGTAGCCCTCGATGTTCTTGGGCATGTCCATATGGGCCACAAAGCGCACGTCGGGCTTGTCGATGCCCATGCCAAACGCGATGGTGGCCACCATCACGATGCCGTCTTCGCGCAAAAAGCGGTCTTGGTGGCGCTGGCGTATTTCGGCCGGCAGTCCTGCGTGGTAGGGTAGGGCGGTGAGGCCCGCGTCGCACAGCGCGGCGGCGGTTTCTTCTACCCGGCGGCGGGACTGGCAATACACCACGCCGGCTTCGCCCGCATGTTCTCGCTCTATGAAGCGCAGCAGCTGCACCAGCGGCTCTTTCTTCTCGACGATGGTGTAGCGGATGTTGGGCCGGTCAAAGCTGCTGACAAAGCGGCGCGCATCTTGCAGCTGCAGCCGCTCCACGATGTCGTTTTGTGTGAGCTCGTCGGCTGTCGCCGTGAGCGCGATGCGCGGCACACCGGCAAAGCGCTCGTGCAGCACGCTCAGTGCACGGTATTCGGGGCGGAAGTCATGGCCCCACTGGCTCACGCAGTGCGCCTCGTCGATGGCGAACAGCGACAGCATGCCCTGCGCGTACAGGTTGTCCAGCAGGCCCAGAAAGCGCGGCGTGGTCAGGCGCTCGGGGGCGGCGTACAGCAGCGTGATCTGGCCGGTCTGCAGCCGCCACTCCACGTCCTGAGCGGCGTCAAAGTCCAGCGTCGAGTTGAGGAAGGCCGCGTCCACACCGGCCTCGTGCAAAGCGCCGACCTGGTCGTGCATGAGCGCAATCAGCGGCGACACCACGATGGTCACCCCGTGGCCCTGCTGCTGGCGCACGATGGCCGGTACCTGGTAGCACAGGCTCTTGCCGCCGCCCGTGGGCATGAGCACCAGCGCATCGCCGCCGGCGATCACATGCTCGACGATGGCTTGCTGGGGCCCGCGGAACTGTTCGTAGCCAAAGACGTCTTGCAGGACGGCATGGGCGGGCGATGGAGACGAAGACAGGCGGGGAGACAAACTTTCGCTCTGAATTTGATAGCTGCTTGTGCTTTACAGGCAAGCAGGAAAGGCCAATCTGTTATGAAATTTGCGCCGCAGGCACTGCTGCTGGCCAGGCGCGTATTGTGCGCTGCGGCGTGCGTGGTGGCCGGGCGGCTTGCAGCCCTTGGGGCAAAGCGCATGGCAACCCCAGGGTCAGGCGCTGCAGGCCTGAATGAAATCGAGGATCGCTTTGGCCGTTGCGGCAGGCACCTCGATGTGCGGCCAGTGGCCTGTGCGTTCCAGCGACACGACGTCGGTGCCGGGTGCCAGTTCCAGCAGCCGCTGCACCATGTGACGTCCCGAGTTGGGGTCGCAGGCCCCATGGGTGATGAGGCGCAGCGGGACCCTGCTGCGCAGCAGGGCGTCCACCAGGCGGTCGCGCAGGGCCTGCGCGGCCCGGCTTCCTACAATGGCGGCCTATGAAAGCCCTTCAGTACACGCGCGCCGCGCAACTGCCCGACATCCTCGCCCGCCGCATCGCCATCCTCGACGGTGCCATGGGCACGATGATCCAGCGCTTCAAGCTCAGCGAAGCCCAGTACCGCGGCGAGGGCTACAGCGGCCCCGATGGCGCGGGCGACCGCTTCAAGGACTTTGCGCGCGACGTGAAGGGCAACAACGAATTGCTGAGCCTCACGCGCCCCGACGTGATCCGCGACATCCACGAGGCCTACCTAGCGGCTGGGGCCGACCTGATCGAGACCAACACCTTCGGCGCCACCACCATCGCGCAGGAGGACTACCACATGGCCGACCTGGCCCGCGAGATGAACCTGCGCTCGGCCCAGCTTGCGCGCGCCGCCTGCGACAAGTACAGCACGCCCGACAAGCCGCGTTTTGTGGCGGGTGCGCTCGGCCCCACACCCAAGACGGCCAGCATCAGCCCCGACGTGAACGACCCGGGCGCGCGCAACGTCGACTTCGAGCAGCTCCGCGCCGCCTACTACGAGCAGACCGCCGCGCTGGTCGAAGGCGGGGCCGATGTGCTGTTGGTCGAGACTATCTTCGACACGCTCAACGCCAAGGCCGCGCTGTTCGCCATTGACGAATACTTCGAGGCCAGCGGCGAGCGCCTGCCGCTCATCATCAGCGGCACCGTCACCGACGCGTCGGGCCGCATCCTGTCGGGCCAGACCGTCACGGCCTTCTGGCACAGCGTGCGCCATGCGCGACCGTTGGCCATCGGCCTGAACTGTGCCCTGGGGGCGGCGCTCATGCGCCCCTACATCCAGGAACTGAACCGCGTGGCCGAAGACACCTTCATCAGCTGCTACCCCAACGCTGGCCTGCCCAATCCCATGAGCGACACCGGCTTCGACGAAACCCCCGAAGTCACCAGCCGCCTGCTGCACGAGTTTGCGGCCGAGGGCCTGGTCAACATCGTGGGCGGCTGCTGCGGCACCACGCCCGACCACATCGCCGCCATCGGCCAGGCCGTGGCCCCGCTGCGCACGCGCGCCCTGTTCTACCGCGAGGCGGCCTGAGCCCCGTCGCCTGAGGCTGCCAAGCCCTCGTCCGGCGCCCTGGTGGCGGCCTGGGCAGGGCGTGCAGGCGGCGCTGTGCAGGTGCCATGCCGTGCGATGGGCCTGCAGCCCAGCAAAATCAAGCACAAGCAGCTATTGATTCGATAGCATAAAGGGGCCATTTGGCAAGGGTTACCCTAGAAACCGCAGTTGGATGCGCCCGCCAGTGCCGTGATCGGCGCGCCAGGCAAGGCGAGACGACGCGGCGCAC
>JBKBUN010000054.1:0-8021 GCA_046289925.1 Burkholderiaceae bacterium
CTGCCGGCCAGTCCGTTCGCGCCGGCGATGCCCCAGTGACAGTGTTGCTTTCCACACGAAACGACATGGAGCCCATGCTTGTCATGCAGTTCGCGGCGTGCGCGGTTCTGGCAGGGCTTGCTTGGGCTTGCGCCAGCCCGACGGCAGAAATATCGCACTGGGTGTAACCTGTTCGTTCACGGAACGAATTAAGCGTCACGGGGATCGCATCCGCATCCTCAGCGAGCTTTGCCGGAGACACCCATGCTCATTCCCAAGCGCGATACGGGCTTCCAACACCCTGTCCCTTCCGAGATCACACCGCGCGCGGTGTACGAACAGCGGCGCCAGATGCTGCGCCTGATGGCGGGCGGTGCTGCAGGTGCGGCCCTGGCCTCCTGGGCCGCACGGGATGCGCTGGCCGCAACCGCGCGCCCGGGCAAGCTGACAGCGCTTGCGGCCACTGCGTCAACCCTGGCGGGGGCGCAAACGGTGGAAAAGCTCACCGGCTACCAAGACGCCACCACCTACAACAACTTCTATGAGTTCGGCACCGACAAAGCCGATCCGGCGCGCAATGCCCACACGCTCAAGACCCAGCCCTGGTCGGTGGAGGTCGAGGGCCTGGTGAAGAAGCCGGGCAAGTACGGCATTGAAGACCTGCTCAAGCTCAGCGCGCAGGAAGAGCGCATCTACCGCCTGCGCTGTGTGGAGGGCTGGTCGATGGTGATTCCGTGGATCGGCTACTCGCTGTCCGAATTGCTCAAGCGCGTGGAGCCGCTGGGCAGTGCGCGGTATGTTGAGTTTGTGACGCTGGCCGACAAGACCATGATGCCCTACCTGGGCTCGCGCGTGATCGACTGGCCCTACACCGAAGGCCTGCGACTCGACGAGGCCATGCACCCGCTGACGATGCTGGCCTACGGCATGTATGGCGAAGTCATGCCCAACCAGAACGGCGCGCCGGTGCGCCTGGTGGTGCCCTGGAAGTACGGTTTCAAGAGCGCCAAAAGTATCGTGCGCATCCGTCTGACGGAGCGCGAACCGGCTACGGCCTGGGTCAAGGCCGCGCCACAAGAGTACGGCTTCTATTCCAACGTCAATCCGACTGTGGATCACCCACGCTGGAGCCAGGCCAACGAGCGTCGCATCGGCGAAGACGGGCTGTTCGCCAAGAAGCGCAAGACGCTGATGTTCAACGGTTACGAGCCGCAAGTGGCGTCGCTGTACGCGGGCATGGATCTGAAGAAGTTCTTCTGACATGCCCCGGCCCCAGGTCCCGCAGCGTGCGGCCCGTGTGGGCTGGCGGCAGGCGTTGCTGCACCCGGCGGCCAAGCCCTTGGTCTGGCTGGTGTGGCTGACCCCGGCGGCGTGGCTGGTGGCCGCCGCTGTGCTCGACCGCCTGGGCCCGAATCCGGCCGAGGCCCTGATCCGCGACACCGGCGACTGGGCTTTGCGCGCGTTGTGTGTGGCGCTGGCGGTCACGCCACTGCGGGTGCTGACGCGCACACCACAGCTGGCGCAGTACCGGCGGCTGCTGGGCCTGTTCGTGTTCTTCTACGCCAGTCTGCATCTGGCCTGCTACGCCACTTTCGACATGGGGCTGGACCTGGGTGAACTGCTACACGACGTGGCCAAGCGCCCGTTCATTCTGGTGGGCATGCTGGCCTGGCTGCTGCTGGCGGCGCTGGCGGTCACGTCGCCGCGGCGCGTGGCCCGAGCCCTGGGGGGGCGGCGCTGGCAGGCGCTGCACCGCAGCGTGTACGCCGTGGCGATACTGGCCGTGCTGCATTTTTTGTGGATGCGCGCAGGCAAAAACCTGGTGGCCGAGGTGGCGGTGTACGCCGCCGTGCTGGGCGGGCTGCTGGGCTGGCGGCTGTGGCAGCGCCTGCGGCGTCCCTGGATGGTCGGGTAAGACGGCTTGCTATGTTATTGATAGCTGCTTGTGCTTGATTTTCAAGCACGAAAAGGCATTTTGACTCCGATTTTTTCGGATGCAGTTCAGGTCCCCACAGCCCGCAGCGAGGGCCGTATCTGCCGTGTGATGGGGTCGATGTAAGCGGTGGGAAGCTGGTAGGCGCGGTCGTCGAACAGGTCGATCCCGCACATCAGGCTTTCGATCCAGTCGAAAAAATCCTGGATCGCTGGTTTGCCCAGAATCGGCGCACCGTGCTGCGGCACCAGCATCGCAATGTCGAGCTGGCGTGCCATGCGCACCCACAGCCGCAGGATTTTGTTCGACACCATGTAGCGGCGGTGAAACCCTTCCATGCGCGGAATATGGGGCTTGAGGTCCGTCACGGGCTTCTGCGCTTCGGCGCCCGACATCAGCGACACGCCCAGGTCGCCGGTGAACAGGATACGGCTCACCGGGTCGTAGAAGTGAAAATTGCCCTCCGAGTGCATGAAGTGCGCGGGCAGCAACACCAACTCGTGCCGGCCCAGCGGCAGGTGTCCGCCGCTGTCGGGCACGCCGATCACACGGTTTTCCGTCTTGCCCACTTTGGTGAAGTGCGGTGCGAAACGCTCCCACACACGCGAGATCACGAGCGAGGCCTTGGTGCTGGTCATCCAGCGATCCAGCGAGGCGATGATGTCTGGATCGGCGTGCGACGCGATCAGGTACGAGAGCTTGTGCGGCGGGAAATGCTTGGTCATGCCGATGAACAGCTCGTTGAACGCCAGATTGCCACCGGGGTCGATGATGGCGCCCGTGTCGTCGTCCACGATCAGGAACTGGTTGGCCTGCACCGCCTGGCCATCCTCCTCAATGAGGTCGGTGAACATCAGGCATGCGTGGTTTTTGTCCCGGTAGAGTTCGATGGCCATGGCAGTACAGATGCAGGGTGTAAAGGCACCAACTGTAGGTGGCGTTCGCTGGTGGGGGCTTGATGGATATCAAGCTCTGCGCGCTCTGTGGAGCCCCGGGGCTGATATAGCTGCTTGGCCATGCTGCGGTGGGCCGCGCCGGTCCGTTGCGGGACGCAGGGAGGCAGGCCATGCTCCTGCGGTGCGCCGGTTCCCTCCGGCACCACGAGCCGACTTCAGCGCGGCGCGCTGGCGGGGGCCGCAGGTGTGGCTGGGGCGGGCGCGTTGCGCGTGGGGTCCAGCGTCTGCGGCAGGGTGGCGCGCTGCGCCGCTTCGGGCCCTTGCGGAAGGTACAGCGGGCCCCGCTGGCCGCAGCCGCCCAAGGAGCCCCCCCCGGCAATGAGGATACCGGCGGTGACTAGAATTTGCGCAGCTTTGAACATGCTCAGATTCTAATGACCGACCTCGAATTCATGGATCTTGCCGAACGTCTGCTGCGTGCCGTAGAGGCAGGCTGCGATGCGATCAACGAGGAGACCGACGCCGACATCGACAACCAGCGCACCGGGGGCATGGTCACGCTCACCTTTCCGAACCGCAGCCAGATCGTGATCAACCTGCAGAGCCCGTTGCACGAGGTGTGGATGGCGACCAAGTCTGGGGGGTACCACTATCGCCATGTCGAGGGCCACTGGCGTGACACCAAAAGCGATGACGAGTTCTTCGCCGCGCTCAGCCGTGCGGCTTCGGAGCAATCGGGGCTGAACCTGCAGTTCAAGCCCTGAGCCTAGGAGCCCGTCGGACTTGGGAATCGTCGGCTGCATGCCCATGGCCAAATGGGCCGCAGCGTCCATTGTTCACCGTCTTTGGGCCCCATAGCCCTGCTATGGGGCTGCAAACACGGCGAAAACGGTCCTCGCTGGGGCTCATGTTCGCTTTCGACGCCCCAAGTCTGACAGACTCCTAGTTGCGGAACAGCTCCAGAATGCGGTTGCGTTCCTCGGCTGGTGGTGGTGCGGCGGGTGCCACAGCCGGTGCGGAGCCACCCGGGGCGCGTACGTCTTCCATGCCCAGACTGGAGACGCCGCTGTTGCGTGCGTACTCCTCGTAGAACCATTCGCCGCCGATGTTCACCACGCCTTCTGGCACGGGCTGCTCCATCACAGGCACGCCCTTGAGGGCTTTTTCCATGAACGAGATCCAGACCGGCAGGCTCAGGCCGCCCCCCGTCTCGCGGCTGCCCAGGTTGCGCGGCGTGTCGTATCCGATCCAGGTCACGGCCACCACTGTCGGATGAAAGCCGGCAAACCAGGCATCCACTGAATCATTGGTGGTCCCAGTCTTGCCGTACAGATCGGGGCGTTTGAGTGTAGCTTGCGCACGCGCAGCTGTACCCGAACGGGTGATTTCCTGCAGCAGGCTGTTCATGACAAACGCGTTGCGTGGGGAGATGGCGCGGGGCTGGTCCGTCAGCACCGGGGGAGTGACTTCCGATAGAACCCGGCCCTTGTGATCCGTCACGCGGCTGATCAGCCAGGGGTTGACGCGGTAGCCGCCGTTGGCGAACACGGCGTATCCGGCCGCCATCTGCAGCGGCGTGACCGAACCTGCGCCCAGTGCCATGGTGAGGTACGGCGGATGCTTCTCGGCTTCAAACCCGAAGCGGGTCACCCAGTCTTGCGCCGTCTTGGTGCCCACCGATTGCAGCACCCGGATGGACACCATGTTCTTGGATTTGGCCAGGGCCGTGCGCAGCGTCATTGGGCCGTCGAACTTTCCGTCGTAGTTCTTGGGCTCCCAGGGCTGACCGCCTGTCACGCCCGCATCAAAAAACAGCGGTGCGTCGTTGACCATCGTGGCCGGGGTGAAGCCCTTTTCCAATGCGGCCGAGTAAATGAAGGGCTTGAAGCTCGAGCCCGGTTGGCGCCAGGCCTGCGAAACATGGTTGAACTTGTTCTTGTCGAAGTCGAAGCCACCCACCAACGCACGGATGCCACCCGTTCGAGGGTCGAGCGCCACAAACGCCCCTTCGACTTCCGGCAACTGGGTGATCTCCCAGGTGTTCTTGGGCGTGCGCACCACACGGATCACCGCACCGCGGCGGATCCGGATATTGGGCGCAGCCTTTTCGCTCAGCCCCGACTGCGCGGGCTTGAGACCCTCTGCCGTGATCTCGACCGTATCTCCGTTGCTTCGCGCTGCCAAGATGCGTTTGGGCGAGGCCTCCAGCACCACGGCAGCCATGACATCACCGTTGTCGGGATGGTTGGCCAGCACGTCGTCGATCATTTCCTCTGCTTCGGCGGCGGTAGCTGGCAGCGTGACAAAACGCTCTGGTCCGCGGTAATGCTGGCGTCTTTCGTAATCCATGATGCCTTTGCGCAGCGCGAGGTAAGCGGCTTCCTGCTCGCCAGCATTCAGGGTGGTGTAAACGTTCAGACCGCGCGTGTAGGCTTCGCTGCCGTATTGGTTGAAGATGAGCTGGCGCGCCATTTCGGCCACGTACTCTGCGTGCACGCGGCCAGTGTCCGGGCCGGTGCGGATCTTGAGCTCTTCCTTCTTGGCGGCCGCAGCCTGCTCGGCCGTTATGAAGCCGTTCTCCTCCATGCGGTCGATGATGTGCAACTGCCGAATGCGCGCGCGCTTGGGGTTGTTGATAGGGTTGTAGGCCGAGGGTGCCTTGGGCAGGCCTGCGAGCATGGCGGCCTCGGCGATGCTGACGTTTTTAAGTGGTTTTCCAAAATAAGCTTCGGACGCGGCGGCAAATCCGTAGGCCCGATTACCCAGAAAAATCTGGTTCATGTAAATCTCAAGAATCTGGTCTTTCGTGAGCAGATGCTCGAGCTTGAATGTTAGTAATATTTCGTAAATCTTCCGGGTAAATGTTTTCTCTGAAGAGAGATACACATTGCGCGCCACTTGCATGGTGATGGTGGAAGCACCTTGGCTTTTCACCCGGCCCAGGTTGGCCAGCGCCGCGCGCACCATGCCCTTGTAGTCGACGCCTCCGTGTTGGAAGAAGCGCGCGTCCTCAATCGCCAGCACCGCGTCCTTCATCACCTGTGGGATCTCGTTGATCGGTGTGAGGTTGCGCCGTTCTTCACCGAACTCGCCCAGAAGTGCGCCCTCAGACGAGTAAACGCGCATCGGCAGCTTGGGCCGGTAGTCGGCCAGATCGGAAACATCGGGCAGGTTGGGGTAGGCCACGGCCAAGGCCACAGCCACCGTCAGCAGCACGGCCAGAGCCGCTGCAGTCCCAAGACCGGCGCCCCAGGCGACCAGGCGGATCATCCAGCGAAGCCACACGGGGCGCTGACTCGGCGTGGTGTCAGAGCGGTTGTCCGGGGATGTTTTCTTGGAGGAAGAGGGGGTGCGCGACATACCGCTCCAGTGCTAGAGATCGGGCATTATAAAAATCCCCCGGGTTTGCCTCTATTGCGCGGGTCTGCCCCCTGCACATTTTCGGCCCGCAGCCCCCATTCAGACTTTTTGGGAAAGGGTTGAGGGCTCGCGGCTGCGTCTGCTTTTGACAACGCCCCAAGGTGTCGAAACGGCCAAATCTCTTTGCTGGAGAACACTCTTACTGATAGCATTCATGTGAAGTGTTAAGTTTTGTTGCGTCATTTAGGCAAGTTACAGGGGACCAATCTTGATCTCACTGGGGTCTTTGTTCAGTCGCCAGTCTCCTCCGCTCATCGGCATCGACATCAGTTCGTCCAGCGTCAAGCTGGTGGAGCTTGGTCGGGACAAGGCGGGTGGCTTGGTTCTCGAGCGCTGTGCCATCGAGCCGCTGGAACGCGGCTGGGTCACGGACGGCAACATCGAAAAATTCGACGAAGTGGCCGAGGCGTTGCGACGCGTGGTCAAAAAAAGCGGCACCCGGACGAAGAACGTCGCGCTGGCGCTGCCGCCTTCGGCGGTGATTACGAAGCGGATCACGCTGCCCGGGGGGCTCAGCGATCAGGAACTGGAAGTCCAGGTGGAATCCGAAGCCAACCAGTACATCCCCTTTTCGTTGGAAGAGGTGAGTCTGGACTTTTGCGTGATCGGTCCCAGCCGCAACGCTCCGGGGGATGTGGACGTTCTCATCGCAGCATCCCGCCGTGAAAAAGTGCAGGACCGTCAGGGGTTGGCAGAGGCTGCTGGGCTCAAGCCGGTGATCGTAGACATCGAATCCAATGCCTCGCGTCTTGCTGCGGGGCGTCTGATAGAGGCCTTGCCCAACAAGGGTGTGGACAGCATGGTCGCGCTGTTTGAAGTGGGCGCCCTGACCACTAGCATGCAGGTGATCCGTAACGAGGAAGTGCTTTACGACCGTGACCAAGCCTTTGGTGGTGCGCAGCTGACCCAGCTCATCGTACGTCAGTACGGTTTCTCAGTCGAAGAGGCAGAGAGCAAGAAGCGCAATGGCGATCTGCCAGAGGACTACCAATCGACAGTGCTGCGTCCGTTTGTGGACAGCATGGCCCAGGAAATCGGCCGCGCGTTGCAGTTCTTTTTCACCAGCACGCCGCACAACCGTGTCGATCACATCATGTTGGCCGGTGGCTCGGCGCCGCTGCCTGGACTGACCGAGGCGGTGACCCAGCAGACGGGTTTTGCCTGCAGTACCCTCAATCCGTTTGACGGTATGGAGATCGGCAGTGCCGTGCGCATCAAGAAGATGGTGCGTGAGGCGCCGTCGTACCTGACCTCATGCGGGCTCGCGATGCGGAGGTTTCTGCAGTGATCCTTATCAACCTACTTCCCCATCGCGAGGCCGCACGAAAGCGTCGCCGCGAGGCGTTTCAAGCCACCATGTTTGCCTCCTTCCTGGGGGGGCTGTTGATTGCCGGGGTGATCTACTGGTGGTTCCAGATGATGATTGCCGACCAGCAGCAGCGCAATGCGTTCCTGCAGCAGGAGATCAAGGTGCTGGAGGGGCAGATCAAGGAGATCGCCTCCATCGAAGATGAAATTGCCGCGCTCAAGGCGCGCCAAAAGGCGGTAGAAGACTTGCAGGCAGACCGCAACCTACCGGTGCACCTGCTCAATGAATTGGTCCAGAGCCTGCCGGACGGTGTCTACATCACCAGCCTACGGCAAACGGGGCAGTCTATTTCAATGCAAGGCATGGCCCAGTCCAACGAGCGCATTTCAGAGATGCTGCGCAACCTTTCGTCTGGTTCGCCCTGGTTCTCAAAGCCGGAATTGGTGGAAATCGTCGCGAACAACGTGGCGCTGTCCCAGCGTGA
>JBKBUN010000054.1:8121-18879 GCA_046289925.1 Burkholderiaceae bacterium
CAACGGCGCGTGGCAGCCTTTAATCTGCGGTTCCAGTTGTTGCGGTCCAGTGAAGCCCAGAAGGCGCTGGATGCGGCCAGCGCGCCTGCCTCGGGACGATAAGCATGGCGAAAAAACCTTCCATCGATTTTGTGGCGCTGCAGCAGTCTCTGCAGCGTCAGTTCCGCAATCTGGATCCCAACGACCCATCGGTGTGGCCGGTGGTGCCGAAGGTGCTGCTGTGCGTGGCCATCACGGTCGGCGTGGCCACGGCAGCCTGGTTTGCCAAGCTCACGGACTACGAGGTTGAGCTTCAAGCCGAGCGTGCCAAGGAGGTGGCCCTCAAGGAGGACTACCAGAAGAAGCTGGTCAAAGCCGTGAGTCTTGAAGCGCTCAAGAAGCAGCGTGAGCAGATTCAGCAGTACGTGATCCAGCTCGAAAAACAACTGCCTAGCAAGGCTGAGATGGCGGCGCTGCTGTCTGACATCAACCAGGCGGGTCTGGGTCGCAGTTTGCAGTTTGAACTGTTCCGTCCGGGGCAGGTGGTGGTGCGTGACTATTACGCAGAACTGCCGATCACCGTTCGCGTGACAGGCAAGTACCATGACATCGGCGCGTTCGCTGCGGACGTTGCCCATCTGTCCCGGATCGTGACCATCAACAACATCTCGATCGTGCCGTCTGGCAAGGATCCCGCGACACTGGCGATGGATGCGACGGCCCGGACGTTCCGCTATCTGGATCCGGAGGAGATTCAGGCGCAGAAGCAGGCGGGAGGTGCCAAGTGAATCGCAACGGTTTCTGGATCCTGCTGCCTGTGGCACTCGCTCTGACGGGGTGTCTGTCCTCTGGCGATGCCGACCTTCAGCAATGGATGTCCGAGCAGCGGGCGAACACCAAGCCGCGCGTGACGCCATTGAGCGAACCCAAGCAATTCAAGCCCCAGGCGTACACCGCCGAGGGCGGGTTGGAGCCTTTCAATCAGCTCAAGTTGACCCAGGCGCTCAAGCGCGAATCCGCGCAAGTCGCCACCAATGCGGCGCTGATCGCGCCCGAGATGAACCGCCGCAAAGAGCCTCTGGAGTCGTATCCGCTGGACGCCATGAGCATGGTGGGTAGCCTGGACAAGGCTGGCTCGCCCACGGCGTTGCTCCGTGTGGACAACCTGATCTACCAGGTAAAGGTTGGAAATTACCTGGGCCAGAACTACGGAAAGATCACTCGGATCACCGAGACTTCGATTCAATTGCGTGAGATCGTGCAGGACGCCACCGGTGACTGGATTGAGCGCTCCGTTACGCTAGACCTGCAAGAGGGGAAGAAATGACAACAAATCAAGGCTGGTTCGCTCGACGCTGCCGAGTCGTTGCGGTGACGGTGGCCGGAGCGCTGGTGTCCACCTGGAGTTTGGCCCAGGTCGCTATCGAGTCGGTCACAGGGGGATTGCAGGGCGGGGTAGAGGTCGTACGGATCGATTTGTCGCAAGCATTGTCTGCGCCACCAACAGGTTTTGCGATCCAGTCTCCGGCCCGCATCGCACTGGATTTTCCGGGCACAGTGAACTCCGTAGGACGCTCTGCGGTGGAGGTCAACCAGGGTAACCTGCGTTCTGTGAACATTGTCCAGGCGGGCGACCGCTCGCGGATCGTACTCAACCTCAAGCAAGCCACGGCTTACCGTGCAGAGTTGCAGGGGCGATCGGTGTTGGTCACGCTGGAGCCGACGGTCACCGCTTCGGCGGGGACACAGCCACCTGCCCAAAATGTCACATTCCCCGAGGCGGGTGTCGTCGAGACCAGTCCGCTCAAGGACGTGGACTTCCGCCGCTCTGCCGATGGCGCTGGGCGCGTGGTCGTAAGCCTTCCCAACAACCAGGTGGGTGTCGATCTGCGCCAGCAAGGCAAGAACCTGATCGTGGAGTTCCTGCACTCCTCGTTGCCAGAAGGGCTGCGCCGCCGCCTGGATGTGGGTGACTTCGGCACCCCCGTGCAAATGATCACGTCCACCCAGCAGGGCGACCGCGTGCGCATGGTGATTGAGCCTGTCGGCGATTGGGAGCACAGTGCTTACCAGAGCGACAGCCAGTTTGTGGTGGAAGTGCGCCAAAGGAAGGTGGATCTCAACAAACTGACGCAGGGGCCTGGGTTCAGCGGCGAAAAGCTGTCGCTGAACTTCCAGAATATTGAGGTGCGCTCGCTGCTGCAGGTGATCGCCGACTTCACGAACTTCAACATCGTCACCTCCGATACGGTGACGGGCGCCTTGACGCTGCGTCTCAAGGATGTGCCTTGGGACCAAGCCCTGCAGATCATCATGGATGCCAAGGGCCTGGGCATGCGCAAGACGGGCACCGTCTTGTGGATCGCGCCCAAGGATGAAATCGACGCGCGCATCAAGAAAGACTTCGAAGCCGCCCAGGCGATTCAGAAACTCGAACCGCTGCGTACGCAGGCCTTCCAGCTCAACTATGCCAAGGCGGCGGACATCGTGGCCCAGCTTGCGACCACCAGCACAGGGGCCGGCAACACCAGCACCCGTTTTCTGTCGGAGCGCGGCTCCGCAATCTCGGAGCCTCGTACCAATCAAATTTTCGTGACCGACACTCCGGCCAAATTGGAAGAGGTGCGCCAATTGCTGGCCAAGCTCGACGTGGCTGTGCGCCAGGTCATGATCGAAGCGCGGATTGTCGAGGCCTCAGACACTTTTGGGCGCTCGTTGGGCGTGCGCCTCGGCGGCACGGACCTTCGTGCGTCCCGCGGCGGCGATGCGGGCTACACGCTGGGTGGGTACAACCGCATTGCGTTCGGCTCAAGCTACACCAATGCGGTGGCGACCAGCGGTGCTGGCGGTGCTGTGAACACGAACGGTACTTTCGTGAATCTGCCCGCCACAGCCGTCGGCGGCTACGATCCGTCGAGTTTTGCGATTTCGATCTTCAATTCTGCCGCCAACCGATTCCTCAATCTTGAGATTTCAGCAATGGAAGCCGATGGCAAGGGCAAGATCGTGTCGAGCCCGCGTGTGGTGACGGCGGATCAAACAAAGGCGTCGATCGAGCAAGGTACGGAGTTTCCATATCCTGTGACAGCGCCCAACGGCGGTACCGTGATTGCCTTCAAGAAGGCTGTGCTCAAACTGGAGGTGACTCCGCAGATCACGCCGGAAGGCAACATCATCCTGGATCTGGATGTCAACAAGGACAGTCCGGGCGAGGTGCTGAACAACGTGCGGGCCATCAATACCAAGCACATCAAGACCCAGGTGCTGGTGGAGAATGGCGGTACAGTGGTGATTGGCGGTATTTTCGAGTTGTTTGAAGACAATACTGAGGCCAAGGTGCCGCTGTTGGGCGACATTCCTGGTGTGGGCAATCTCTTCAAGACACGCACCCGCTCGACCAACAAGCAGGAAATGCTGGTATTCATCACCCCGAAGGTGATTTCTGATCGCGGTCCGACCCGTTAATGCTGGGGCAATGCAAATGCTGAAAATCTATAAGTTTTGGATGGTAATGGTGGCGGCCTTTTTGACCGCCTGTGGCGGAGGCGGCGGCCTTCCGGGTAATCAGACGGGCGATGCGCAGTTGCGTGTGTATCCCCCGATCAGCGCTGTGACAGTGCCAGTAGGAGCCGGCTACGCCGCGGTCGAAATTCGCGGAGGTGACCGCCCCTACGCAGTGTTCTCGAATCACCCGGCCATCAGCGCCACGCTGGTGGATGGCAACATCATGCAGATTCGTGCGCTGGCGGCGATTGAGAGCGGAGGCACCGGCACCGCGGGAGGTACCACGCCTAAGGTATGGTTCACCGACAAGAACGGCATCAAAACCGTCGAGATCCAGGTGTCCACCTTCACGATTCCGCTGAACAACTCGATTCCGGACTCCATCGTGCTGCTTCCGAATGAGACCCGTTCGGGTGTGGTGTCGAGCGGCTTCGCTCCGTACACCTACTCGTCGGGCAATAACGGTGTCGCGACCATTTCGGGCAACAGCAACGGTCAGTACACCATCACTGGCGTGGCCGCAGGCACTACGACTGTTCAGATCACCGACGCCGTCGGAGCCAAGGTGGTGATCAACGTGGAGGTCCGCTCTGCGCCCGTGGTCGAACTCGAAGTAACGCCAGCTGCTGGCTCGGGGCGCATCGGTTCGTCCCTCATGTTTGACATCAAGGGGGGCGTCGCTCCGTACACTGTGCTGTCCAACAACCCGAGTGTGGCCACCGCTTCGGTCAGCGGGCGCACGCTGACGGTGCAACTCCTGCTCGTGGGCAACACCAACCTGGTGGTGCGCGATGCCACCGGCGCGACCAAGGTGGTGCCTGTGACGGCCACCGCGATCCAGGGCGCCGACCTGATCATCACGCCGCCGACCCAAGAGGTTGCGGACACCAGCACAGCCGATGTGGTGTACACGCTTGGCGACGGTGTGCCCCCGTTCATTCCGGTGGTGCCGCTGGCCAACCAGGCGCTGGTCCGTGCGGAGATTTCTTCGGACAACACCAAGCTGATCTTGAAGGTGGGGACGCAAGGCAACCGCTGTGTGGCGGCTGACCAGACCATCGTGGTGCAGGTATTTGACCAGAAGGGTGTTGCCAAGAATGCCACGCTGATCATCCGCGACACGGGCGCTGCTTGCCCCTGACAGGACAATTGCCTGATTCCCTATGCAACCCCGCCTCGGCGGGGTTTTTTCTTCCTATGAACAAGCATTTGCGTTGTGTGCTCGTCGGCATGCCAGGCTCCGGCAAAACCACGATTGGCCGCCAGTTGGCCCGCCGTATGGGGGGCACTTTCCTAGATTGCGACCATGCGATAGAGCGTGAGGTGGGGTGTTCCATCAAGCAGTTCTTCCAGCAGCACGGTGAGCCTGCGTTCCGAGACCTCGAAACCCAGGTTCTCGCGGACTTGCTGCGGCGCCCTGCGCCCTATGTGCTGTCGACCGGTGGCGGGGCGGTGGTGCGGGCTGACAATCGCGCCTTGCTGAAGTTGGGGCCGCCAGTCGTGTATCTGCACGCCGTGCCCGAAGAGATACACCGCCGCATTGCGCACGACGACAGCCGGCCACTGATGCAGGTGGCCGATCCGCTGGCCAAGCTCAAGGAGCTCTACCGGGAGCGCGACCCTCTGTACCGTGAAGTGGCGCGCTACGTGATGGAGACAGGGCGGCCTACGGTGCCCTCGCTCGTCAACGCACTGCTCATGCAACTGGAACTGGGGGGCTGCTGAAGGCCCTGCCGTAGAGGCTGCACAGGGCGGAGACTGAGCCTGGGCACCTGTCGGACTTGGGAATCGTCGGCTGCAAATGGGCCGCAGCGGTCCATTTTTCAACGTCTTGGGGCCCCATAGCTCCGCTATAGGGCTGCCAACACGGCGAAAACGGTCCCGCTGGGGCTCATGTTCGCTTTCGACGCCCCACGTCCGACAGGCTCCTAGGTTGAAGTTGCGCCTTGTGCGCGCGCTCATCTTCTCGGTCAGAGCGCTCGCTGTTGGCCATCGGCCGCTCTGGCTCGCTCATGCACAATGGCGGCTGATTTGGGGGGGCGGAATGGTGGACCGCATCGCTCGCAACGAGACCGCTCGAACGCCCCGATGCCCAGTGCCCGCGATGTGCGGTAGGGGGGCTGTGCTGCGCGCCGCAGCCGCAGCCGCACCGCACACCCGACGCCAGCGCCCAACCCATCCGAGCTTTCCCTCTCAGCAGTTCGCACCCACCTTGCCATGAGCCTGACCGCCGCACCGATCTCTACGACTGAACGAGTTGCCCTTGACCTGGGGGCGCGCAGTTACGACATCTGCATTGGGACTGACTTGCTGTCGCAGACCTCGTCGTACGACGGCCTGCCAGCATCGCCCGCTGCCGTGGTGGTCACCAACACCACGGTGGCGCCGCTGTGGCTTGCACCCGTGCGTTCGGCCTTGCGCCAACGGCACCGCCAGGTGCACGAGGTGCTGCTGCCCGATGGCGAAGAACACAAGAACTGGCAGACCCTGCAACGCATTTTCGACACCCTGCTGGAGCACGGTTGCGACCGCAAGACCGTGTTGTACGCCCTGGGCGGCGGTGTGGTGGGCGACATGACGGGCTTTGCCGCTGCCAGCTACATGCGCGGCGTGCCCTTTGTACAGATTCCGACCACGCTGCTGGCGCAGGTGGATTCATCGGTGGGGGGCAAGACCGCCATCAACCATCCGTTGGGCAAGAACATGATCGGCGCTTTCTACCAGCCGCGCCGCGTGCTGTGCGATCTGGACACCCTGCGCACCCTGCCGGCGCGCGAGCGCAGCGCGGGGCTTGCGGAGGTGATCAAGTACGGGCCGATCGCGGACATGGCGTTCTTTGACTGGCTTGAAGGCGCCATGGACCGGCTGGTGGCCCTCGACGCCGACGCGCTGCGCACCGCGGTGCGCCGCAGCTGCGAGATCAAAGCCGCGGTGGTCGGTGCGGACGAAACCGAATCCGGCCTGCGTGCCATCCTCAACTTTGGCCACACTTTCGGCCATGCCATCGAGGCGGGCATGGGCTACGGCGTGTGGCTACATGGCGAAGCTGTGGGCGCTGGCATGTGCATGGCCGCCGAACTGTCGCACCGCCTGGGTTTGGTGGACGCGCCATTTGTGCAGCGTCTGCGGGCGCTGGTGGCCCGCGCGGGCCTGCCCACCCGCGCCCCGGTGATCGATGTCGACGACAACGCAGGCCGCTACCTGACCTGGATGCGCTTGGATAAGAAGTCCGAGGCGGGCTCCATCCGCTTCGTGGTGATTGCCGAGCCGGGCCGCGCCGACGTGCGCGAAGCACCGGACGCGCTGGTGCGCGAGGTCATTGACGCCTGCTGCGCCGCCTGAGATGTGCTTGAATGCTATTAATTCGATAGCTGCTTGTGCTTAAATTTGCTATATCAAAGCCCGATTTGGCATCTAATGCAGGAGCCGGTGTGCTGGCGGCCTATGCCTGCCATCCGGCGCACAGCCGCGGTCGTCGCCACCCGGAAGTTCCAGCGCCCACGCGCACCGAATACCAGCGTGACCGCGATCGCATCGTGCACTCCACGGCCTTTCGGCGGCTGGTCTACAAAACGCAGGTGTTCCTCAACCACGAGGGAGACCTGTTTCGCACGCGCCTGACCCATTCGCTCGAAGTGGCGCAGCTCGGCCGGTCCATTGCGCGATCGCTGCAGCTCAACGAAGATCTGGTCGAAGCCGTCTCGCTGGCCCACGACTTGGGCCACACGCCGTTCGGTCATGCCGGGCAGGATGCGCTGCACGGCTGCATGCGCGACTGGGGCGGTTTTGAGCACAACCTGCAAAGCCTGCGCGTGGTCGATGCGCTTGAGGAGCGTTACCCCGACTACAACGGCCTGAATCTGACGTTCGAGACGCGCGAGGGCATCCTCAAGCACTGTTCGCGTGCCCATGCCGAAGCGCTGGAGCAGACCGAGCCCGGCGGCGTGGGCGCACGCTTTCTGCGGCGCGAGCAACCCAGTCTGGAGGCCCAGCTGTGCAACCTGGCCGACGAGATCGCGTACAACGCGCACGACATCGACGACGGTGTGCGCTCAGGGCTGATCACGCTGGAGCAGTTGGACGATGTGCCCCTGTTCACGCGCTTCAAGGCCGAAGCCCTGGCCGCCCACCCCCAACTGGGCGCGGCCAACCTGCGCCGCCGCTGGCTGTACGAGTCGATCCGCCGCATGCTCAGCGCGCAGGTGTACGACGTGATCGACCACACGCGCGCTGCGTTGCGGGCCGCAGGCGTGGCGTCGCCAGACGCCGCACGCCGCGCAGGCCCGCTGGTCGGCTTCAGCCCCGCCATGCGCGAGGCATCGCTCGCCCTCAAGCGCTTTTTGTTTCGCAACCTCTACCGCCACCCGCAGGTGATGGAAACCACGGCCCTGGCGCAGCAGGTGGTGCGCGAGCTGTTTGCCGCCTACCTGAACACGCCCGACGAAATGAAGCCTGCCTATGCGGCGGCGGCGCGCGGTGCCGATGCCGCGCAGGCAGCCCGCAGCGTGGCCGACTTCATCGCGGGCATGACCGACCGTTTCGCCCTGCGCGAACACCACCGCCTGACCGGGCGGCGCCTGCTCGACGCCTGAACCACAAGGCCACGACCTGCTTGCTGCGCCCCCCTCGGCGACGATGTCAGGGCTGCGGCCTTGCGTGGGGTGGGGCGTAAAATCCGGGCCTTTCGCCGCAGACACCGTGGCGCGGCCTAGGAGCCTGTCGGAATTGGGGCGTCGAAAGCAAACATGAGCCCCAGCGAGGACCGTTGTCGCCGTATTTGCAACCCCATAGCGGGGCTATGGGGCCCAAAGACGGTGAACAATGGACCGCTGAGGCCCATTTGCAGCCGACGATTCCCAAGTCCGACAGGCTCCTAGCCCTACGCTGCGCCCTGTCCTTTCACATTTCCGCACACCATGACCGCTGACACCGCCGCCGCCACACCTTCGCATGCCACCGTGGTGGCCGATACGGTGCGCTGGCTCGAACGGGCGGTGATCGGCCTGAACCTATGCCCTTTTGCCAAAGCGGTGCACACCAAGGGCCAGATCCATTACGTGGTGAGCGAGGCCACCACGCCGCGCGAGGTGCTCGAAGACCTGCAGCGTGAGCTGCTGGCCCTGCAGGCCACACCGGCCGACGAGCGCGACACCACGCTGCTGATGCTGCCGCGCATGTTCGAGGACTTTCTGGATTTCAACGACTTCCTTGAAGATGCCGACGCGCTGCTCGAAGACCTGGACCTGGGCGGCGAACTGCAGATCGCGAGCTTTCATCCGCGCTTTCAGTTTGCTGAGACCGAACCCGACGACGTGACCAACGCCACCAACCAGGCGCCGTACCCCACACTGCACCTGCTGCGGGAGGACAGCATCGACCGCGCGGTCGAGGCCTTCCCTGAGGCCGAAACCATCTATGAGCGCAACATGCAGGTGTTGACCGACCTGGGGCCGGCTGGCTGGGCCGCGCTCGATGTGGGGCCGGGTGCAAGTCTGCGCGCCACAGCGGTGTCCTCCGCAGAGGCCGGCCACAGCAAAGGCCAGGCATGAGCCGCCGCGCTGCCTCGCCCGTTATGCCGCTGAACGAGGTGCTGCCCGAACTGCGCCCTGGCCAGTCAGTGGCGCTGCTGCAGGAGCTGCACATCCTCACGCGCGACGGCCGGCTCAACCAGGACACGCGGCGCAAGCTCAAGCAGGTGTACCACCTGTACCAGCTCATCGAGCCGCTGCTGCGCGAGCAGGCCGAGGGCGGCCATGCGCCGGCGCTTGCCGACCACGGCGCGGGCAAGTCTTACCTGGGCTTCATCCTCTACGACCTGTTCTTCCGGCCGCTCGGGCGCGGATCGATCTACGGCATCGAAACCCGGGCCGAACTGGTGGAGCGCTCGGCCGCGCTGGCCGCCCGCCTGGGCTTTGGTGGCATGCACTTCCTGCATATGAGCGCGGCCGAATCCGCCGATGCCAGCGGCCTGCCCGAACGCATCGACATGGTGACCGCGCTACATGCCTGCGACACCGCCACCGACGACGCGATTGCCTTTGCGCTGCGCAAGCGCGCGAAGGCGCTGGCCCTGGTGCCCTGCTGCCAGGCCGAAGTGGCGGCCTGCTTGCGCCAGCAAAAAGCGCTGCAACTCGCCCGCACGCCGCTGGCCGAACTGTGGCGCCACCCGCTGCACACGCGCGAAATCGGCAGCCAGCTCACCAACGTGCTGCGCTGCCTGTATCTGGAAGCGCAGGGCTACCAGGTGACGGTAACCGAACTCGTGGGCTGGGAGCACAGCCTCAAAAACGAACTGATCCTGGCGCGCCACACGGGCCAGCGCAAGCGCTCGGCCCAGCAGCGGTTGGAAGCGCTGCTGGACGAGTTCGGCCTGCGCGACGCACTCGGCCACCGTTTTGGCGTGGCCCCGGCCTCCGAAGCGGGGGCAGAGGCCACCGCCCCTGTCACCGCCCGTTGATCTGCACTTCGCTATGGCCCGCCTGCCACGCCTTTGCCTGCCGGGCCTGGTGCACCACGTGATCCTGCGGGGCAACAACCGGCAGTCCATCGTGATGGACGACACCGACCGCAGCGCGCTGCTGGCGCATCTGGCCACGGCCGTAGACGTCCACCAGGTGGCGCTGCACGCGTATGTGCTCATGGACGATCATCTGCACCTACTGCTCACACCGCCCGATGCCACTGCGTTGCCGCGCACCATCCAGGCCTTGGGCCGGGCCTATGTGCGCCAGTTCAACCGCCGCCACGGCCGCACCGGCACGCTATGGGAGGGCCGCTACCGCTCTACCGTGATCGAGGCCGACACCTGGCTGCTGCCCTGTATGGCGCACCTGGACTGGCACCCGGTGCAGGCCGGGTTGGTGGCCGAGCCGGCAGACTACCGCTGGTCCAGCCACCGCCACTGGGGCGGCTTGCAACGCGAGCGCATGCTCACACCGCATGCCATCTGGTGGGCGCTGGGCAACACGCCGTTTGCGCGCGAGGCTGCCTACGACGCGCGCGTGCAAGCCGGGCTCTCGTCGGCCGAGCGGCAGGCGCTCGCCGACAGCGCCTTGCACGGTTGGGCACTGGGCGGCCCGGCGTTTCTCGCGCAATGGCAGACCCGCAGCCCCCGCCGCTTGCAGCGCGCCCGCCCCGGGCGCCCGCGGCGGGCTGCCGCGGCGGCTGATGTGCCCACGCCGCCTGCGGACGGCATGATCCTAGAAACCGCAGTTGACCGCTTGTTCACACTGAAAAGTTCTGATGTCCGTTGAAGTTGCGCCTTGTGGGCGCGCT
>JBKBUN010000055.1:0-18814 GCA_046289925.1 Burkholderiaceae bacterium
GATCCAGGGCACAACCAGGCCGACGGCGGCCAGCGCCCACAGCGCGGTGCGCAGCAGGGAAACACGGAGCATGACGGTGCGCGGCCACGAGGCCGCTCCTCTTGTGGAACACGCCCCGATTGCACCGGCCAGCAGCCCGCGCGGGCTAGGAAAAAACCGACATGCACGCCGCCACGCCCACGGCCCAGGGCCCGGGGCCGCAGCGCTAGCGCGGCATCAGCGTGATGCTGCCGCCTTCCAGTGCCTGCTCGTTGCTGCCGGGCGGACAGGGCTGGTCGGTGTAGAGCACGCTGCCGCCCTGCACGCACTTGCGCGGGCGCGGGGCGCTCACCGAGGCCGCATCGGCGGGCGCAGAGGCAGGCGAGGAAGCGGCGGCCGCCCTGCCGGCAGCAGGGGGGCTGCCCGTGCGGCTTGCGGGCGCGCTCCCAGCGCCAATGAGCGCCTGCCAGCCCTGCTGCAGCCACACGCCGACCTGCGGCGTCCAACGGTCGGCCGTGAGCGCGGCGGCCACGGCAGCCGCGGCCAGCAAAGTGAGCACGAGGACCTGGCTGCGGCGGCGCGCGGAGATGGGCATGGCGTCTCGGTACGGCGTCAGCCGCCCAGGTGCGGGCCCAAGAGGCCTGCCAGCTCGAACATGCCCACGCTGTCTTTGCCAAACACGGCGCGCAACTTGTCGTCGGCCACGATGGTGCGCTTGTCCTTCGGGTCTTGCAGGTTGTGGGCCTTGATGTATTCCCAGAGCTTCTTCACCGCCTCGGGCCGGGACACGGGTTCGCCGCCAATCACGGCGGCGAGTTGTGCGCTGGGCGGCTGACCGGCTGCGGCCTTGCGGGGGGCCTTGGCCTTAGGCGATGCCGGGGCCTTCGCGGGCTTGGAGGCTTTTGCGGCGCTTGTGCTTGCCCCTGAAGCACGAGTTGCTCTCGTTTTTGTAGCAGCGGTCTTGCGCGGCGCAAACTTGCTGTCGCGCTGCTCGAACTCGAAGTTCACCTTGCCCGCTTCTTTGTCCCAGACCAGGAAGGCCTTGAACGCACGGCGCGTGCGCATCGACACGAACTTGTCGAGCAGGTCGGTCTTGCCGGTGGCCAGCAGCTTGGCCATCTGCGCGCGCTCCACCGGCTGCTGCAAGATGATCTTGCTGCTCCTGAAGCTGCAGCTCGGCGTGGGCTGCGCGGCCGTGGGCACGGCCTTGGCACACACGTAGTGGCTGCCATGCTCATGCACGGCCGCGCCGCACACCGGGCACGGGCCCAGGGCCTCGTCGGCAAACTCGACCAGCTCGCCCGTTGCTTCGTCGCCCTTGTCGTCGCCAAACGCAAATTCGAGCTTGTAGTTCTTTGCCTCGTCGTCGAACTTGATGACGATCTCGGACGTGAACGGCCAGCCCGCCTTGGAGCGGAAGCCTTCGAGCGGGCCGATCTTGCGGTCGCGCAGCAGGGCCTCGGCCTCGGCGGTTTCAAAGGTGCGGCCTGCGGGCGACTTGCTGAAGCTGAAGCCACAGCCTTCGCCCGCGCCCGCTGCGCCCGTGCAGGCGTAGCGGCGGTAGTTTTCCTTGACCACGCCGCCGCAGTTGGGGCACGGCGTGTGCAGCGTTGCGTAGTCGCCTGGGATGGTGTCGCGGTCGTATTCCTTGGCCTTTTTGACCATGCGCTCGGTCATGGCGGCGATCTCGGCCATGAAGGCTTCGCGCGAGAGCTGGCCCTTTTCGATCTGCGCGAGCTTGTATTCCCACTCGCCGGTCAGGTCGGCGCGGCAGAGTTCTTCTACCTCCAGCCCGCGCAGCAGCGTCATGAGCTGGAAGGCCTTGGCCGTTGGGATCAGCTCGCGCCCCTCACGCAGCATGTACTTTTCGGTCAGCAGGCCCTCGATGATGGCCGCGCGTGTGGCCGGAGTGCCCAGACCTTTTTCCTGCATGGCCTCGCGCAGCTCGTCGTCGTCGATCTGCTTGCCCGCGCTTTCCATCGCACCCAGCAGCGTGGCTTCAGAGTAGCGCGCGGGCGGCTTGGTCTTGAGTCCGCGCGGCTCCACATGCTCGGTGCGCACCATCTCGCCCGGCCGCACGGGCACAAGGTTCTGGCCTTTGTCGCCGTCCTTGGCGCCTTCCACCTCGTCGGCGGCTTCCTTGCCGTAGATGGCCAGCCAGCCCGGCTTGACCAGCACCTTGCCCTCGGTCTTGAAATGATGGCCCTGCACCTGGCTGATGCGCGTGGTGACCTGGTACTCCGCGCTCGGGAAGAACACGGCCATGAAGCGCCGCACCACCAGGTCGTAGAGCTTTTGCTCGGCCTCCGACAGGCCCGACGGCGCCTGCGTGGTGGGAATGATGGCGAAGTGGTCGCTGACCTTGGCGTTGTCGAAGATGCGCTTGCTCGGGCGCACGTAGCCGTTGTTGAGCGCCGTGAGCGCATGCGGTGCGAGGTGCCGCATGCCGCTGTCGGCCAGCATCTCGAAGGTCTGCCTGGCCACCGGCAGGTAGTCTTCGGGCAGCGCACGCGAATCGGTACGCGGGTAGGTCAGCGCCTTGTGGCGCTCGTACAGACTTTGGGCCAACGCCAGCGTGGTCTTGGCCGAAAAACCGAACTTGCCGTTGGCCTCGCGCTGCAGACTGGTCAGGTCGAACAGCAGCGGGCTGGCCTGCGTGCTGGGCTTGCTTTCTTCGGTGACGGTGGCGGCCTTGCCGCGCACCGCTTGGGCAATCTCGCGGGCCTGGGCTTCGCTCCAGAGGCGGTCGGCGCGGGCTTCGGGGTCGTCGCCTTTCTTCCATTGCGGGTCGAACCATTTGGCCGGGTACTCGCCCGCCTCGGCCTGGAAGCTGGCGTGGATTTCCCAGTAGTCGCGGCTGACGAACTTGCGGATCTTTTCTTCGCGCTCGACCACCAGCGAGAGCGTGGGCGTCTGCACCCGGCCCACGGTGGTGAGGAAAAAGCCACCGCCCTGCGAGTTGAACGCTGTCATGGCGCGCGTGCCGTTGATGCCCACGAGCCAGTCGGCCTCGCTGCGGCTGCGTGCCGCATTGGCCAGGCCCTGCATCTGCGCGTCGCTGCGCAGATGCTCAAAGCCTTCGCGGATGGCCTGCGGCGTCATGCTCTGCAGCCACAGGCGCTTGATGGGCTTGCCCAGGCCGCCCTTGGCGCCGCCTGCGTACTGCTCGATCAGGCGGAAGATCAACTCCCCTTCGCGGCCCGCGTCACACGCGTTGACGAGTTCGGTCACGTCCTTGCGTTTGGCCTGCTTGACCACCGCATTCAGGCGGGCCTTGGTCTTGTCCACAGGCTTGAGGTCGAAGCGCGGCGGAATCACCGGCAGGTGCGCAAAGCTCCACTTGCCGCGCTTGACGTCGAATTCTTCGGGGGCCTGAATCTCCACCAGGTGGCCCACGGCGCTCGTGACCACGTAGCGGTCGTTTTCAAAGTGGTCTTCGTGCTTCTCGAACTTGCCCGCCACGGGGGTGAGCGCGCGGACGATGTCCTGCGCCACCGAAGGCTTTTCTGCGATTACCAGGGTCTTGCTCATGAAGGCTTTCTCGTTCCGGTCGGCGCCCGGGTTCTGTCCGGACGCTTCTACAATCCTTGCACACGCGTGTACGCGCACGCGCATGTGTGCCTATTCAAGTTAACAGAGTTTTCTGACCATGCCCCGCAAAGCCCCGCCCCGCGCCCCGGCGCCTGCCGCAGGCCGCCGCCTGCAGACCCGGCGCTCGGGCGTGCACGGGCGTGGCGTGTTTGCGCTGGTCGACATCCCCGCGGGCGAGGTGCTGCTCGAATACACCGGCGAAGTCATCACCTGGGAGGAAGCCCAGGCCCGCCACCCGCACGACCCGGCCCAGCCCAATCACACGTTCTACTTCCACGTGGACGAAGACCGCGTGATCGACGCAAAGTTCGGCGGCAACTCCTCGCGCTGGATCAACCACAGCTGCGAACCCAACTGCTACGCCGACGAGCGGGACGGCCGCATCTTCATCACCGCGCTGCGCAACATCCGCGCGGGCGAAGAGCTGAGCTACGACTACGGCCTGATCGTCGACGAGCCCTACACCAAGAAACTCAAGGCCGAATACCCCTGCTGGTGCGGCAGCCCCAGCTGCCGTGGCACGCTGCTGGCCCCCAAGCGCGGCTGGCGTCCGCCCATGCCCGAAACGCTGCCCCCGCCCGTACCTGCACGCCCCACCCGCAAGCCCGCCACGCCGCGCCGCCGTCCATGAGCACCACTTCACTGCGCTGGCCCGCCGAAGCCGTCTGGGAGGCTGTGGCCCCGCTGCTGCCCGGCTTTACCGTCGAAGTGCTGCCGCAGGTGGATTCGAGCAACACCGAGCTCATGCGCCGCGCACGCGCGGGCCGCGCCGACCCCGTGCTGCTCGTGGCCGAATCCCAAACCGCCGGCCGTGGCCGCCTGGGCCGCACCTGGCAAGGCGAGCCCGGTGCATCGCTCATGATGTCGCTGGGCCTCTCGCTGGCCCCGGCCGACTGGTCGGGCCTGTCCCTGGCCGTGGGCGTGAGCGTGGCCGAAAGCCTGCAGCCCACCCTGCCCCCACCCGGCCAGAGCGCTCGCATCGGGCTCAAGTGGCCCAACGACCTGTGGCTTGAGGGCGATCGCAAGCTCGGCGGCATCCTGGTCGAAACCGCCAGCCACGTGGCCCCGCAGGCGGCCACCATCACCACAGGCGTGGCCCCGCAGGCGGCCCGCGGCACGGCAGGCGCAGCCTCGCGCTATGTGGTCATCGGCATTGGCATCAATGTGCTGCCGCGCGCGGCCGAGGGGCTGTCGATGCCTCCCGCTGCGCTGCAGGAGGTGGACGCCACGCTCGACGCCCCCACGGCCCTGCTGCGCATCGTGCCGCCGTTGGTGGGCATGTTGCAGGCATTTGAAGGCTATGGCTTTGCACCTGTGCAGCCACGCTTTGCGCAACGCGACCTGCTGACAGGCCGCGCCGTGACACTGAGCGACGGGCGCACCGGCACCGCCCATGGCGTGGACGACTCGGGCGCGCTGCTCGTGCTCACGCCCCAGGGCATGGAAGCCCTGACCAGCTCCGAGATCAGCGTGCGCCCCCAGGGTGTGCCGCCCGCCCACTGAACCGAAAGACCCTCCATGCTGCGCCTGGCTGTCATCGCCCTGCTGCTGGCCAACGCCGGCTACTACGCCTGGTCGCAGGGGCTGCTGGCCGACTGGGGTTTTGCGCCCGTGCAAGAGGCCGAACCCCAGCGCCTGGCACAGCAGATTCGGCCCGAGACCTTGCAGGTGCTGCGCCAGCGCTCCAGCGGCAGCGTGAGCACGTCTGACTCGCCTGCGGCAGCGCCCGCGGCCCCTGCCGCCTCCGCCAGCGGCGACGCGGCCGCCTTGCAGACGAGCGCAGCATCGGCCCCCGAGACCACGGAATGCCTGCAGGCCGGCGTGTTCGACGAGCGCCAGGCCCAGGCGTTGCGCACGGCCGCCGCCAGCCTGCCTGCAGGCAGTTGGTCGCTCGAACCCACGACCGTGCCCGGGCGCTGGATGATCTACATGGGCAAGTTTGCCGATATGGAGGCGCTGGACAAAAAACGCGCTGAACTGCGCGCACGCAACGTGCCGCACGACCGGGCCGGCACGCCCGCGCTGGAGCCGGGCTTGTCGCTGGGGCGGTTCAGCTCCCCCGAGGCCGCCGAGCGTGAACTGGCCAATCTGGGCACCCGCGGCGTGCGCACCGCGCGGGTGGTGCTGGAGCGGCCCGAGTTCTCAGGCTTCACCCTGCGCCTGCCCGCCGTGGGCGATGCACTGCGCCCGCAACTCGACGCACTGCGCCCGGCCATGGCCGGAAAGACGTTGCGCTCCTGCGGCTGAGGGCTTGCGCCCAGAAGGTGAGCGTGCCCACAAGGCGCAACTTCAACGGACATCAGAACTTTTCAGTGCGAACAAGCGGTCCACTGCGGTTTCTAGGAGCCTGTCGGGCTTGGGGCTTCGAAAGCGAAAATGAGCCCCAGCGAGGACAGTTTTCGCCGTGTTTGCAGCCCCATAGCGGGGCTATGGGGCCAAAAGACGGTGAAAAATGGACCGCTGCGGCCCATTTGCAGCCGACGATTCCCAAGCCCGACAGGCTCCTAGGTTGAACACCGATCTCGCCGCCCGCCAGCGGCTCCATCGCGCAGGGCAACTACGATCTGTCTACGCGCACCGAAAGCCAGGCCAACCCACTGGCCTTGCAAACCATCAGTCCTCGGTCGGGCGCGAAGGAAAACGCACGGTAAAGCGCGCGCCGGGCGGCTGCTGGCCAGGGTGCGCGTCCTCCAGGCTCACTTCTGCCCCGTGCTGGCGCGCAATCTCGCGCACGATGGGCAGCCCCAGGCCCGAGCCGTCGGCTTCGCTGCCCAGAGCGCGGTAGAAGGGCTGGAACACGAGTTCGCGTTCGGCCTCGGGCACGCCAGGGCCGGAATCCTCCACCTGCAACAGCAGCATCCGGCCAAAGGCGTCGGGCAGCACGCGCGCCGTGACCACGCCCGGACGGTCCGGCGCAGAGGGGGTGTAGTTGATGGCGTTGTCCACGAGATTGCGCACCAGTTCCTTGAGCAGGGTGGGGTTGCCGTCCACCCACACGCCGGGTGCGCCCGGCTCGGCACCGTCATAGCCCAGGTCGATCTGTTTGTCGAGCGCGCGCGGTACCGAGTCGCGCACCACGTCGATGACCAATCGCGCCATGTCGCAGGGCTGGCGCGTGATGCGGGTGCCGCCGCCTTCGGCCCGCGCCAGGGCCAGCAACTGGTTGACGGTGTGGGTGGCACGAATGCTGGAGCGTCCGATCTGCTGCAGCGAGCGCTTGAGCTCTTCCGTGGTGGTGCCTTCACGCTGCGCCAGGTCGGCCTGCATGCGCAGCCCGGCCAGTGGTGTCTTGAGCTGGTGGGCGGCGTCGGCCAGAAAGCGCTTTTGCGTGGCCAGCGAATCGTGCAGGCGCGTGAGCAGGTCGTTCACCGACGCCACGAGTGGTGCGACTTCCAGCGGCACGGTGCGGTCGTCCAGCGGCGAGAGATCGTCCGGGCTGCGCTCGCGGATGCGCTGCTCCAGCTGGTGCAGCGGCTGGATGCCGCGCGCCAGCGCCAGCCACACCAGCAGCACCGCCAGCGGCAGGATCACGAATTGCGGCAGCATCACGCCCTTGATGATTTCCGTGGCCAGCACGCTGCGCTTTTCACGCGTCTCGGCCACCTGCACCAAGGCCAGCGACTGCTGGGCGGTGGGCACGCGCACCCAGATGTAGGCGATGCGGATGTCAATGCCGCGCAGCTCGCCGTCGCGCAGGCGGACCTCGCCGGGCTGGGCTTGTTCGTCGGGTGCTGGTGCCGGAAGCTCGCGCTCGCCGGCCAAAAACTCACCACCGGGCCCGATGACCTGGTAGTACACGGTGTCGGATTCGTCGGCGCGCAAGATTTCGCTGGCCGGCTGCGGCAGGTTGAACTGCACCTGCCCCTGCTGCACCACGATGAGCTGCGCCAGCGCATGGGCGTTGTATTCGAGAGCGCGGTCGAACGGCTTGTTGGCCAAGCCCTGGGCCACCAGCCAGGTCAGCGCCAGACTCACAGGCCACAGCAGCAGCAGCGGCGTGAGCATCCAGTCCAGAATCTCGCCGAACAGCGACCGCTGCTCGCGCTGAAAAATCTTCACGGCAGCGACCCGGACTTAGGCATCAAATCAGCCCCTTGTGCTTAAGAATCAAGCACGAACAGCTATTATTTTGATAGCAAATGGCTGACCATCCGCCGCACCGCGCGCGGGCGGGCTCAGCCGGGGATCTTCTCAAGGCAATACCCCAGGCCACGCACGGTGGCGATGCGGATCGGCCCGGTTTCAATTTTTTTACGCAGCCGGTGGATGTAGACCTCGATGGCGTTGTTGCTCACCTCTTCGCCCCACTCGCACAGGCGTTCGACCAATTGCTCCTTGCTCACCAGGCGGCCGGCGCGCTGCAGCAGCACTTCGAGCAGGCCCAGTTCGCGCGCCGAGAGTTCGACCATCTTGCCGTCGATGGTGGCCACCCGTCCGGCCTGGTCGTACACCAGCGGACCGTGCTTGATGGTGCTGCTGGTGCCCCCCATGCCGCGGCGCGTGAGGGCGCGCACGCGGGCTTCAAGCTCCTGCAGCGAAAAGGGCTTGGCCATGTAGTCGTCGGCCCCGAAATCCAGCCCCTTGACGCGCTCTTCCACGCTGTCGGCCGCCGTGAGGATCAGCACCGGCAGCGCCGAACCCCGGCCGCGCAGGCGCTTGAGCACTTCCAGCCCATGCAGGCGTGGCAGGCCCAGGTCGAGGATCAGCAAGTCGAACTCGTTGTTGGTCATCAAGGCCGCATCGGCCTCGGTGCCGCTGGCCACGTGGTCCACTACCGCGCCCGAGCCCCGCAGCGTACGCAGCAAGCCGTCGGCCAGCACTTGGTCGTCTTCAGCGATGAGGATGCGCATGGGTCCTGTCTCCATCGTGGAGCGCGCGGTCGCTGCCGGCGCTCTCGCTCTGTGATGCAGATTCTAGGCGCTGGGCCCGCGCCCGAAGGGCTCAGGGCAGCGGTGCCAGCCCAGCCAATCGCCGCAACAGCCAGTCGCCGCAACAGCCAGCCCGCAAACACACGCCAGAAGCGCAGCAGCCGGTGCAGGCCTGCCGTCAGCAGGCGCAAGAGATACGCAAACATAGAACGCTCCGGATCTGCGCCGCAGAAACGTCAGCCCCCCGCGGGCTGCGCATCGGCCACCGCGGGGGACGAGTCGGCGCTGCCCGCACGGCTCCAGGCCTTTTCATGGAAGAAGAAGGCCACCGCCTGCACCGTGGGCTCGAGCAGGCTGAGCGTGAGCGACGCCCAGAGGTTGCCCGTGACGGCATAGGCCACCATCGCAGCCACACAGATGTGCACGAGGTAGTAGCTGCCCGTTTTCATGAGCATCCGCTGGTTCTGGCGGGTAATACGGCGAAGGGTGGACATAGGGGGCTCCTCGGTCAGCGAGGCCTCCGGGGGGCGGAAGCCGACGAAACGAATGGTAGGCATTCGCACTCATCGAATCCAATTGAATATCACGATCCAATAGATATTCACTATCTAATAAACCTCCCTTGATGGCAAACAGCCTGTCGGATGCGCGGATACGACAGTCGGGGACGCGCACCGAATCCCCGTTGCTATGATGGCCAGTCGGCCGCCCACCGGCGGAGCGTCCCTTCTTCCTTTCGTACGGTTGCGCCGCAGCCCAGGAGCTCAGGAGCAGACATGGCCCTCATGGACTTCATCAAGAAACAGTTCATCGACATCATCCAGTGGACGGAGGACGGCGATGGCACGCTGGCCTGGCGCTTCCCGATGCGGGACATGGAAATCCAGACCGGCGGCACGCTCATCGTGCGCGAGTCGCAGATGGCGGTGTTCGTCAACGAAGGCCAGGTGGCCGACGTATTCGGCCCGGGCACCTACAAGCTCAGCACCCAGACGCTGCCGGTACTGACCTATCTGAAGAACTGGGACAAGCTGTTCGAGTCCCCGTTCAAGAGCGACGTGTACTTCTTCAGCACGCGCCAGCAGCTCGACCAGAAGTGGGGCACGCCCCAGCCCATCACCATCCGCGACCAGGACTTTGGCGCGGTGCGGCTGCGCGCGTTCGGCAACTACGCCTACCGCATTGCCGACCCCAAGCTCTTCCACACCGAAGTCTCGGGCACGCGCGATCGGTACCTGGTGGCCGAGCTTGAAGGACAGCTGCGCGGCATGGTGCTGCAGCACATCAGCAACGCCATTGCGGCCAGCGGCGTGCCCTTCCTGGACCTGGCCTCCAACCAGATGATGTTTGCCCAGGCCCTGGCCCAGGAACTGGGGCCGGTGTTCGCCAAGCTCGGGCTGGCGCTCGAAAACGTCACGGTGCAGAACGTGTCGCTGCCGGAGGAACTGCAGAAGATCCTCGACCAGAAGATCGGCATGGGCATGGTCGGCAACGATATGGCCAAGTTCATGCAGTACCAGACCGCCCAGTCGATCCCGAAGTTTGCCGAGGCCAGTGGCGGCGGCGGCAGCGGCATCGCGGGCGACGCCATGGGCCTGGGTGCGGGCGTGGCCCTGGGCCAGGTGCTGGCGCAGAACCTGCAGGCTGGCCTGCAGGGCGGTGGCACAGCCGCAGCGGCTGCCGCACCGGTAGCGGCCGTGGGCGTGCGCCCCGATGAGGTGATGGCCACGCTCGAAAAGCTGGGCGACCTCAAGGCCAAGGGCATCCTCACGCAAGAGGAATTTGATGCCAAGAAGGCCGAACTGCTCAAGAAACTGGTCTGAAAACGGTGTAAGCCCGCACCCCACCGCCGTGCGCTGATCGCGCGCCCGCGGGCCCCGGCCGTGCCGGGCCGGCGGGCGGCACATCCACCGGCGGCCTGCGGGCGTTACACCCCTGGTCCATGGTCCAAGACAATTCCCAGCGCGCCTACCGCGCGCCCTGCCCAGGTTGCGGCGCTCCGGTAGAGTTCCGCAGCGCCCAATCCACGCACGCCGTCTGCGCCTACTGCCAGAGCACGGTGGTGCGCAACGGCGACGTGCTGGCGCGCGTGGGCAAGATGGCCGAGCTGTTCGACGACCACAGTCCGCTGCAGCTCATGGCCAGCGGACGCATCGCGGAGGGCGGCAAGGAAACGCCCTTCACCCTGATCGGCCGCCTGCAGTACAAGAGCGAGGCCGGAATCTGGACCGAATGGGTGGCCTTCCTGCAGGACGGGAGCATGGCCACCCTGGGCGAGGACAACGGTGCCTACGTCTTCACCCGCCCCATCGACCCGGGGCGCGTGCTGCCCGAAGCCGCGCGCTTTCGCCTGGGCACCACCACAGCCATCAACGGCACGCCCTACAGCGTGGCCTATAGCGGCAGCGCCACGCTGATCGCCGCCGAGGGCGAACTGCCCGCGCTGCCCCCGCTGGGACAGCCCTTCGACATGGTGGAGCTGAGAAGCGCCGACGGCGATGTGCTCAGCATCGAGTACAGCCGTCAGCCGCCACAGGTGCAGCGAGGCCGTGCCGTGCGGCTGGAAGACCTGCAGCTTGCCGGACTCAAGGACGAGTCGGTGCGCGAAGGCCAGGGACGCCAGTTCAACTGCCCGCATTGCGGCGCACCGGTCACGGTACAGCTCTCCACCACCAAGAGCCTGACCTGCGGCTCGTGCCAGAGCGTGATTGCGCTCGACAGCGGTGTGGGCGGCGAACTGCGCAGCGCGCTGCAGGATGAACCCGTGAGCCCGCTGATCCCGCTGGGCCGCGTAGGCCGCCTCGAAGGCGTGGACTGGCAGGTGGTGGGCTTTCAGCATCGCATGGGCGTGGAGCCGGGCGACGACGAGCACTTCGGCTGGGACGAATACCTGCTCTACCACCGCAAGCGCGGTTTTGCCTTTCTGGTCGATTCGACCGACGGCTGGAGCATGGTGCGTCCCGCCACCGGCGCGCCACAACTGGCGGGCAACGGCCGTACGGCCAAATACCTGGGCCGCACCTACCAACTGCAGTACACCTACGAAGCTGAAACCACCTACGTGCTCGGCGAGTTTTACTGGCAGGTCGAGCGTGGGCAGAAAACCAGCAACCGCGACTTTGTCAGCGGCAAGAGCCTGTTATCGCTGGAGCAGTCGCCCAAGGAAATCACTTGGTCGTCGGGCGAGCGGCTCGAAGCCAGCACCGTGGCCGACGCTTTCAAACTCGACAAGCTGCGCAACCCGGCACGCACCGACGACCCCGGCCCCTTCGTGGCGGCCAAGGGGGCAGGCTGCGGTACGCTGATCATCGTGGCCATCGTGCTGCTATTGCTGGTGATCCTGCTGAGCCGCTGCACACAGTGCGACCCGCGGGTGGAGAATTGCGCGTCTTCGGGCTACCGCAGCTCGGGCGGATCGTACGGCGGCTATTCCTCGGGCGGCGGCCACAAGTAGGGCTTGCCCCGTTCGCAATCCTGTTCGGAGAACTCCATGACCAAATTCGAATGGCTCCATCCTCTGTCGATCGGCGGTACGCTGCTGTACGCGCTGATCGGTATCGTGATCTTCTGGGCGGCCTTCATCATCATTGACAAGATCACGCCCTACGACCTGTGGCGCGAAATCGTCGAAAAGCAGAACAAGGCCCTGGGCATGGTGGTGGCGGCCATGTGCCTGGGCATCAGCATCATCGTGGCGGCGGCCATCCACTGAGCCCGGCCCGCGCCCGGTGGGCTGCGCCGTCCGTGGCACGGACGGCCAGCACCTGCTGTCCATGAACGACCCATCCTCCGCACCCGCAGCGCTGCCCCGGCCCACCGCTGCGCCCCCCCGGGGCCCCAGCCCCATCGAAGTTGCGCTGCTGGCCAGCGTGTTCGTCGTCGCGGCCTGCGGCCTGTTGTACGAGCTGGCGGCAGGCGCACTCGCGTCCTACGTGCTGGGCGACTCGGTGCTGCAGTTCTCCACCATCATCGGCACCTACCTGTTTGCGATGGGCGTGGGCTCGTGGCTGTCGCGCTACTTCGAGCGGCAACTGCCCGCACACTTCTGCCGCATCGAACTCATGGTGGCGCTGGTCGGCGGGCTGCTGCCAGCCACGCTGTTCCTGGTGAATGCTTACGCGCCCGGAGCCTTCCGTTTTCTGCTCTACAGCATGGTGATGCTGGTGGGCATGCTCACGGGGCTGGAGATTCCGCTGGTCATGCGCATCCTCAAGCGCAACGTAGTGCTCAAGGATCTGGTGTCGCAGGTGCTGACGTTTGACTACCTGGGTGCGTTGGCAGTCTCACTCGCGTTTCCGCTGCTGCTGGTGCCGCACCTGGGGCTCATCCGCACGGGCTTGCTGTTCGGGTTGCTGAACGCGGTGGTGGCGCTGTGGGCGGTGTGGCTGTTCCGGCACGAGCTGCGGCGGCTCAAGGCCCATGTGACAGCCTGCCTGCTGGTGCTGGGCGTGCTGCTGGCCGGCTTTGTGGGGGCCAACGAGATCACCACCCTGACCGAGGACAAGTTCTACCAGGACCGCATCGTGCTCACGGCCACCTCGCCGTATCAGCGCATCGTGGTCACGCACGGGCGGCTCGGGCACCGGCTGTTTCTCAACGGCAACCTGCAGTTCTCCGAATCCGACGAATACCGCTACCACGAAGCCCTGGTGCACCCGGCCATGGCGGCGCACGGCGCGCCGCGCAAGGTGGCGGTGCTGGGCGGCGGCGACGGCATGGCCGTGCGCGAGGTACTGCGCTACCCGAGCGTGGAGTCGGTCACGCTCGTGGAGCTGGACCCGCAGATGACGCGCCTGTTTTCCGAACAGCCGCGGCTGGCGCAGCTCAATGGCGGCGCGCTGCACTCACCCAAGGTGCAGGTGGTCAACACCGACGCATTCCAGTGGCTGCAGCGCACGCAGGACAGCTTCGACGTGATCATCGTGGACTTTCCCGATCCGACGAACTTTTCCATCGGCAAGCTCTACACCAACAGCTTTTACGCGTTGCTGGACCAGCGCCTGGCCGCCAGCGGCTATGCGGTGGTGCAGACCACTTCGCCCCTGGTCGCGCGGCGCAGCTACTGGACGGTGGTGACCACCCTCGAATCGGTGGGCCTGCGCGCCATGCCGTACCACGCCCATGTGCCCAGCTTTGGCGAGTGGGGCTTTGTGATAGCCAGCCGACGGCCCTGGACCGCGCCCAACACCTTGCCCGAGGGGTTGCGCTATCTCACGCCCCAAGCGCTGGGCCAGCTGTTTGACTTTCCGCTGGACATGCAGCGCGTGCCTGCCGAAGTGAACCGCCTGTCCAACCAGGTGCTGGTGCACACCTACGAGCGCGAATGGGGGCGCGTCACGGGCCATTGAGCTGCGCAACAGCACCCTGCCAGCGGCGCGGCAATAGCCGCCCGGGCGTAGGGAAGCGCTGCACCACTCTCTGCGGTCTGCGCGGCTGCGGCCTCGCGCGGGTTGTGCAGCGTATCCCCAGGTAGCCGCCGCCTGTGCGGCGGATCGCCTTCCCGCTAGACTGGTACAGCCTCCCGATCACAGGCCCTCAAGATGCTGGACCGCTTTTTTCTGACCGATGCGCCGACTCCGGCGCTGCTGTGGGCGCAACACGAGCCTGCGCTGGTAGCGCTTTCGGTGGCGATGGCGGTGCTGGCGTCGGTGCTCGCACTGCAGATGGCCACACTGGCGCGAAAAGCAGACCAGGGCCTGATGCGGCACCTGACCCACGGCTCTGGCGCATTGGCGCTGGGCGGTGGCATCTGGGCCATGCACTTCATCGGCATGCTGGCCTACTCGGTGTGCGCCCGGGGAGACTTTGATGCTTGGACCACCGTGGTCTCCATGGTGCCCAGTGTGCTTGCATCGTGGCTGGCCCTGCAGCTGCTGATGCGCGAGCGCATCACGCTGACAGCGCTGCTCACCGGAGGGGTGTTTGTGGGTGCCGGCATTGGGGCCATGCACTACATCGGCATGGCAGCCTCAGCATGGATGCCGCTGATGCGCTACGACCCCTGGATGTTTTCGGCATCGGTCGTGGTGGCGGTGCTGCTGGCCACCCTGGCACTGTGGGTCCGTTTCGGACTGGAAAAGCGCGTTCGCTGGTCCCGGCTACGGCTGAATGCGGCGGCCGGCATGGTCATGGGCCTGGCGATCTCGGGCATGCACTACACCGGCATGGCCGCTCTGCGCTTTACGGAGACTCCTGCGCTCGGTGCCGAAACAGACACCGGGGCCAGCAGCATGCTGGCGGTCGGCATCGCGGCTGTGGTGGTGATGGTCGGAATGCTGGTGGTAGCCATCCACGTGGGCCTGCGCTACCGCAAAATGTTTTTGCAGGTGCGCCAAAGCGAATCCCGACTACGGGCCATATCCGACACCGCTGCAGACGGCATCATCACCATCGATGCGCGCGGCACCATGCTGTCGCTCAACCCGGCGGCTGAGCGCATTCTGGGTTGGCCGGCGTCGCAGGCCATTGGCCGTCATATCGGCATGCTCATACCAGAGCCTGAACGCTCGCATCAGGACGGGTTCGTGCAACGCTTTCTGACCGGCTCAGGAGCCGGAATCGCGGGGGACGAGGGCCAGGAACTCCAGGCCCTGCACCGCGACGGTTCGCTGGTGCCGATCCGCATCTCCGTGGGCCGCGTTCAATTGGACGGCGACCCGGTGTTCGTGGGCTTCCTGACCGACCTGCGGCAGCGCCGCGCCATGGAACGCGAACTGGAGCGCAGCGAGGAGCAACTGCGCTCGCTGATCGGCAACATTCCAGGTGCGGCTTTTCGCTGCCAGAACAATGCCAACTGGGACATGCTGTTCATCAGCGATGCGGTCACGGCTCTCACGGGATGGGAACCTGCCGACTTCCTCCAGGGGACGGTCAACTTCACGCAATTGACACACCCCGACGAAGTGGACCGTCTGCAGCAGACCGTGACGGACGCGATTGCAAAACGGCGCTCGTACCACGTGGAATTCCGCATCACCGACCGGCAGGGACGGCTTCGCTGGATGTCCGAAAGCGGTCGCCCGGTGCTGGACGACGCAGGCCAGGTTCAGTGGATCGACGGCGTGATCATGGACACCACCGAGCTGAAACAGTACAGCGCCGTCTTTGAGAGCACGGTGCGCGCCATTGATCGCGCGCTGGCCGTGATCGAATTCGACCTGGACGGCAAGGTGCTCACCGCCAACCCCAATTTTCTTGCGCTGATGGGCTATACGCTCGACGAAGTGGTGGGCCAGCCACACGCCATGTTCTGCCTGCCCGACTACGCCGGCAGCGAAGCGTACAAGGCCCTGTGGCAGCGACTGCGACAAGGTGAACTGGACGGCGGCGAATACCAGCGCCTGGGCAAAGGCGGCCGCACGGTGTGGATCCAGGCCACTTACAACCCGATCTTCGATGCTGAAGGACGCCCCTTCAAGGTCGTGAAGTTCGCAACCGACCTGAGCCAGCGCCGCGCCATGGAGCAGGAGTTGCGCGCGGCCAAAGACCGCGCAGAACAAGCCGCCGCAGCCCGCAGCACCTTCCTGGCCAACATGAGCCACGAAATCCGCACGCCGATGAACGCCATCATCGGCTTTACGGAAACCTTGCTGGACTCGGCCCTGGACCCCGAGCAGCGTCGACATCTTGGCACCGTGCACCATGCGGCACGCTCCATGCTGCGTCTTCTGAACGACATTCTGGACACCGCCAAACTGGAAAAAGGGGCGGTGGAGCTGGAGTTGGCGGATTTCTCGATCCACGAGTCTTGCGAGCAGATTCTGGCGTCGCTTCGCATCCAGGCGGGCCGCAAGGGGCTGGATCTGCGGTTTGACTGCAGTGAGACTGTCCCGCCCTATGTGCAGGGCGATGCCATGCGGGTACAGCAGATCCTGCTCAATCTGCTGGGCAATGCGGTCAAGTTCACCGAGCAGGGCCACATCATGTTGCGGCTGGACTACCATCAGGGCGTGCTGGTCGCCGAGGTCGAAGACACAGGCATCGGCATTGCGCCTGAGCAGTTGCACAAAATCTTCGACCCGTTTGCGCAGGCCGACGCCTCCACCACGCGCCGCTTCGGGGGCACAGGGCTGGGTACCACCATCGCCCGGCAGCTTGCGGAACTCATGGGTGGAAGCATCAAGGTGCGCAGCACACCCGGTGTTGGCACGGTCTTCACCGTGCGGCTGCCACTGCCGCGCGGGCAAGCGCCCGACGCGCGCGCCCACCGCAGCGCAGGCCCGGCGCTGCCCCCGCTGCGGGTGCTGGCGGTGGACGATGTGCCCCACAACCTGGAGCTGCTGCAGATCCATCTGGCACGTGGACAGCACCATGTCACGCTGGCGCGGGATGGCGAAGAGGCGTTGCAGGCCTTCGTGCGAGAACGCTTCGACGTGGTGCTGATGGACCTGCAGATGCCCGGTGTCGACGGCCTGGAGGCGACGCGCCGCATCCGGGCCTGGGAGCAATCCCAGCGGCGCCAACCCACCGCTGTGATTGCGTTGTCCGCCAGCGTGCTGGAGCAAGACCGGCGCAATGCACGGGCCGCGGGTATGGACGGCTTCGCGAACAAGCCGCTCGAACCCGCACGGCTGATGCAAGAGATCGCCAGGGTGCTGGGGATACGCGACGAGGCCTTCACGCCCGACGCGGCAGCCCACACCCCGACGCCGCCTGCCGAGGCGCCGCGCCACCCGCCCGCGCCGCGACCGAAAGCGAACACCCCGGAGGCTGTGGATTGGAACCACGGCCTGCGCCTGTGGGGCACCCTCACGCCGCTGCGCGATGCGCTGCAGCGCTTTCTGCGCGACCATGCCAACGCACCGACGGCCCTTCGGAATCTGCTGGACAGCGGGGATCTGACCGGACTGCGGAGTCTGGCCCACCGGCTTCACGGCGCCGCTGGCAACCTGGCATTGCCCGCCATGCAAAGCCTGCTGCGCACCATGGAACACGCCATCGAGCAGCACGACAGGCCGCAGATCGAGCGTCTGCTGCCGCAGCTAGAACCCGAACTGGCGCGCGTGCGGCAGGCACTGGAAGACGACGCCCGTTCCGCCGCATCGCCCGCCCCTGCCGACAGCCCCGCGATGCAAGCACTGAACCACGCCGACCGCGCAGAGGTCCTGGCTGCCTTGCAGACCTTGGCCGACGCGCTCAAACGGGCTGAACTGGACCCCGCCCCTGTGCAGACCTTGATGCGCCTGCTACCGCACGATGCCACCCGGCACCTGCAGGACGCTCTAGACGCCTTCGACTTCGATACGGCGCTTGCCGTCCTGCAATCGCTTCGCGGGCTGATCTCCCAAGACCTTGCCGAACTTTCGACATGACACCCCCCTCTGACGCCCGCCATCGGCTGCTGCTCGTGGATGACGAGCCCACCAACCTGCAGGTGCTGCGCCACGTGCTACAAGACGGCTACCGCCTGCTGTTTGCCACCGATGGTGCGCGCGCCCTGTCCATCGCCCGGGAGCAGAGGCCCGACCTTATCCTGCTGGACATCATGATGCCCGCGCTGGACGGCTATGCCGTGTGCCGCGCGCTCAAAGCCGACCCATGTACAGCGTCGATTCCCGTGATTTTTGTGACCGCGCTTTCAGACAGCCAGGACGAGGCGGCGGGCTTTGACGTAGGTGCGGTGGATTACATCACCAAGCCTGTGAGCCCCCCGGTGGTGCGGGCACGGGTGCGCACACACCTGTCGCTCGTGCGGCTGGACGAGCTGCGGGAAACCAGGCTCCAGATCGTGCAACGCCTCGGACGTGCCGCCGAATACAAAGACAACGAAACCGGCACCCATGTGATCCGCATGAGCCATGTCTCGCATGCCTTGGCGATTGCGGCAGGCCTTGGTACCGCCTGGGCGGAAGACCTCCTCAATGCCGCACCCATGCACGACGTGGGCAAGATCGGCATCCCCGATGCCGTGCTGCGCAAGCCTGGACCTCTGGACGCCGACGAATGGGCCGTGATGCGGCGACATCCCCAGATCGGGGCCGAGATCATCGGAGACCATCCCTCTGGAGTGCTGAAAATGGCCCGTGACATTGCCGCTTCGCACCACGAGAAATGGGACGGAAGCGGCTATCCCCTCGGACTGCAGGGAGAGCAAATCCCACTGGCCGCGCGGATTGTGGCTGTGGCCGATGTGTTCGACGCGCTCACCTCGCGCCGACCATACAAAGCCCCGTGGACCATCGAGCAGGCCCTGGAGCACATTGAGGCCCAGGCGGGACGGCATTTCGACCCCGACCTGACGCCGCTGCTGCGCCCTCTGCGGCCGCAACTCGAGGACATCCGCGCGCGCTGGAGCGACTGAGCCTAGAAACCGCAGTTGGATGCGCCCGCCAGTGCCGTGATCGGCGCGCCAGGCAAGGCGAGACGACGCGGCGCAC
>JBKBUN010000056.1:0-18710 GCA_046289925.1 Burkholderiaceae bacterium
CTGGGGGACAGCACTTTCTACAGCTATTCCATCACCGCCGTGCCCTTGCTCGCGCGCGTGGACCTTCCCGTCGCCACCAACCCCGATCCCCGGCTGCGCGCGCTCGCGCAGCAGCGCCAGTGGCGCATCCTGGATCTGTTTACCGCACACCCATGATCAAGAAGTTCATCGACAAGCTGCTCGGCAAGTCGTCCCCTGGCACCAAGGGCGGCAAGCCCCATTTCGGCAAGCGCGAGGAGGTCCCCGCCTCGGTGCATCGCATCGATCCGGCCTTGCTCGACCGCCGAGCCGCCGAGGTGGTGCACACCCTCAAGGCCGCGGGTTACGAGGCTTATGTGGTAGGAGGCGCTGTGCGCGACCTGCTGCTGGGCCTGCGCCCCAAAGACTTTGACGTGGCCACCAATGCCACGCCCGAGCAGGTCAAGGGGCTGTTCCGCCGTGCGTTCATCATCGGCAAGCGCTTTCGCATCGTGCATGTGGTGCATGGCCGCGGGCGCGAGCACGAGGTGATCGAGGTCTCCACCTTTCGCGCCTACATGGACAACAGCGCGGCGGAGCAGGTCAGTGGCAACGAAAAGACCAGCAAGCACCAGCTCGCGGGCATGCAGCATGCGGTGGACGCCAGCGGCCGCGTGCTGCGCGACAACGTCTGGGGCCCGCAGGACGAGGATGCCACGCGACGCGACTTCACCATCAACGCCATGTACTACGACCCTGAAACTCAGGTCGTGGTGGACTACCACAAGGGCATCCAGGACGCGCAGAAGAAAGTGCTGCGCATGATCGGCGACCCGGCCACGCGCTACCGCGAAGACCCGGTGCGCATCCTGCGCGCAGTGCGTTTTGCGGCCAAGCTCAGCGCGCTGGGCTTTGAGCTGGAGGCCAAGACCGCCGCCGCCCTGCTGCCCTGCCGGCCGCTGCTGGCCGATGTGCCGCAAAGCCGTATGTTCGATGAGATGCTCAAGCTGCTGCAGACGGGCCACGCGCTGGCCACCATCGCGCAGCTGCGCAAGCTGGGCCTGACGCCCGGCATTTACCCGCTGCTGGACGTGGTGGTCGAGCGTGCCGACAGCCCCTTTGTGAACGCTGCGCTCGCCGACACCGACCGCCGCGTGGGCGAAGGCAAGCCCGTGGCCCCGAGCTTTCTGCTGGCCTGCGTGCTCTGGGAAGACGTGCGCCGTGGCTGGACGCAGCGCCTGGAACGCCGCGAGCACCCGTTTCCGGCGCTGCAGGACGCGATCGACGACGTGTTCCAGCAGCGCATCGGCGATGTATCGGGCCGCGGCAAACTGGCTGCCGACATGCGCGAGATCTGGGTCATGCAGCCCCGCTTCGAGAAGCGCATGGGCAGTACGCCCTTCAGCATGGTGGCGCAGCCGCGCTTCCGGGCGGGCTTTGACTTCATGCGCCTGCGCGCCGACGTGGGCGAGGTGGACGAAGCCCTGGCCGAATGGTGGCAGGATTTTCAGCAGGCCGATGACGAGCGCCGCGCCGACCTGATGGACCAGGCCCGCGAAGAGCAAAAGGCCCGCCAGCGCGCAGCCCAGCCCGTGGTGCGCCGCGTGCCACGCAAGGCCGCACCGGCCGCTGGTGCAGCCCCAAGCGAAGGCGCAGCCGACGGTCCTGTGTCCCAGGCGGGCGATGGCGCGGCCACCGCCGCACCCCGCAAGCGCCGCCGTCGTCGTCGCAAGCCGTCTGGCGCGGGCGGTGGCACAGGCCAGGGCGGTGGCACAGGCGAGGGCGGCGCCCCCGCGGGCGACTGATTCGCAAGGGGCTTGCCCCCCAATGCAAGGGCACTGCACCTCATCGCCGTGACCACCTCCCACACTGCAGCCCGTACTGCCGCCCACACGCTCGCGGTCGCGTCTTGCGCCCCTGGGCCTGCAGGCGGGGTGCTTCGGGCCTGGCCCGCGCCGGGCTGCGCCTGGGTGGGGCTGGGGGCCAACCTGGGGGATGCGCAGGCCGCGCTGCAGCGGGCCGTGCAGGCGCTGGCGTCGCTGCCGGGCACGCGGCTGGTGGCGCTGTCGTCGCTGTACCGCAGTGCGCCGGTGGATGCAGGCGGGCCGGACTATTGGAACGCCGTGGCCGCGCTGCACACGGCGCTGGCACCGCAGCCCCTGCTGGAGGCGCTGCTGGCCATCGAGCAGACCGAGGGCCGTCTGCGCCCCTACCGCAACGCGCCGCGCACGCTCGACCTGGATTTGCTGCTGCACGGGCCCGAGCGCGTGCGCACGCCCACGCTCACGCTGCCGCACCCGCGCCTGCACGAGCGCGCCTTTGTGCTGCAGCCGCTGGCCGAGCTGCTACCCGGCGGCGTCGCGCCCCAGGCCCTTGCGGCGGTGGCCGCACAGCGCATCGAACGCGTGCCCGCGCAGGCCGTACCCAGTTGGCCCGCCCAGCCGTGGTCGCAGGATTGATTTGCTATCAAAAAGTGAGCTGCTTGTGCTTGATTCGTAAGCACGAGCAGCCAATTTGGTACTGAGCGTTCGGGGCGTGGAGTCGCCCCGGGCTGCGTCAGCCTAGAAACCGCAGTTGGATGCGCCCGCCAGTGCCATGATCGGCGCGCCAGGCAAGGCCAGACGCCGCGGCGCACGGGGCTATGGGGCCAAAAGACGGCGGAAAATGGACCGCTGCGGCCCATTTGCAGCCGACGATTCCCAAGTTCGACAAGTTCCTAGGGTCAGTCCACCTTCGCGCCCGAGGCCTTGACCACGGCTTGGTACTTGCTGCGCTCGGCGGCCATGAACGCGTCAAACTGCTCGGGCGTGGTGGGCACAGGCTCGGCCATCAAGGCCGCAAAGCGTGTGCGCGTTTCGGGGGCCTTGAGCGCGTCTGTGAAGGCTTTGTTGAGCTTGGCAATCACCGGTTTGGGCGTGCCCGCCGGAGCCACCAGGCCCCACCAGGTGTCAATCGAAAAGTCCTTGAAGGTGTCGGCCAGCGTCGGCACGCCGGGCAGCGCGGGGCTGGGCTGCTGCGATGTGACGGCCAGCGCCTTGAGCTTGCCCGCGCGGATGTTGGGCGCGGCGGCGGCCAGGTTGTCGATGTTGAAGTCCACTTCGCCGGCCAGCAGTGCCAGTTGCGCCGGGTTGGCCCCGCGGTACGGAATGTGCAACGCAAAAATGCCCGCACGCTGCTTGAACATCTCGCCCGCCAGGTGCCCGGCGCTGCCATTGCCGCCGCTGCCGTAATTGAGCTTGGCGGGGTTGGCTTTGGCGTACGCGATCAGATCGGCCACGCTGCGGATCTTGAGCTGCTCGGCCTTGGCAGCGTTCATCACCAGCACATTGGGAACGCGCACCATCTGCGTAATACCGGCAAAGTCTTTTCCCGCGTCGTAGGGCATCTTGGCGTACAGCCAGGGGTTGACGGCGTGCGTGGCGGTGGCGGCAATGCCAATGGTCAGCCCGTCGGGTGCGGCTTTGGCCACGGCGTCGGCCCCGATGTTGCCGCCCGCGCCCGCGCGGTTGTCGATCACCACCGTGCCCAGCGATTCACGCACTCGCTCGGCCAGCGCGCGCGCCGTCACGTCGATCGGGCCACCGGCCGCATAGGGCACCACCAGCCGGATCGGGGCGGCGTCTTGGGCCTGTGCGGACACAGGGGCGAAGAGCGCCACGGCGGCCGCGAAGGCCGAGGCGCGAAGGAGCAGGTTGCGGCGGTTCATGCACCGATTGTGCAGAAAAACAGGGGCCAGGGCACTCCGGCTGAAGATCCGCACGCCCAAGCAGACAGACTCCTAGGGGCTCAGCCGCCGTGCTTGTCGGCTTCCGATGTGAAAGCGTCGGCGTAAAACTCTTCGGGCGGCAGGCCGCGCGTGGCGGTGTAGCTGCTGCGGGCGGACTCGACCACAATGGGCGCGCCGCAGGCATACACTTGGTGGCCCGAGAGATCGGCAAAGTCGTCGAGCACGGCCTGATGCACGAAGCCCGTGCGGCCGGTCCAACCGTCTTCGGGCAGGGCGTCGGACACCACGGGCACGTAGGTCAGTTGCGGCATCAGCGCGAGTTGCTCGCGCACCCAGGCGTCCAGATACAAATCCTGCGGGCGACGGCCGCCCCAGTACAGCGTGGTCGGGCGCTGGATGCCCTTGAACTGCAGGTGCTCAATCAGCGCCTTGATGGGTGCAAAGCCCGTGCCCGAGGCCAACAGCACGATGGGTTTGGTGGATTCTTCGCGCAGGTAGAAGCTGCCAAACGGGCCTTCCACGCGCAGGATTTCCTTTTCCTTCATCGCGCCAAACACATGGTCGGTGAACTTGCCGCCAGGCATGTGGCGGATGTGCAGTTCCATTGCCGGGCCGGCCGATTGCGTGTGGGGGGCGTTGGCCATTGAGTACGCGCGGCGCGCGCCGCCCTGCAGCAGAAACTCGACATACTGGCCCGCGTGGTAGCGGAAGGTGTCTGCCGCGGGCAGTTGCAGGCGCACGCGCATCACGTCGGGCGACAGGCGCTCCAGCGCGGCCACGCGCACGGGCATCTTCTTGACCGGAAACGCGCTTTCATCCGTGACCTGGCGGGATTCGAGCACCACGTCGGTCTGCGGCGTGGCGCAGCAGGTGAGCACGAAACCGGCTTCTTCTTCCTCGGCGGTCAGTGCTTTGGACTGGTGCTCGCCGTGCACCACGGTGCCGCTGAGTTTTTTGCACTTGCACGAGCCGCAGGCTCCGTCTTTGCAGCCATAGGGCAGGCCCACACCGCTGCGGATGGCCGCGCCCAGCAGGGTTTCCCCCTCCAGCGCGGTATAGCTGCGTCCGCTGGGTTGCACGGAGATCTGGAAAGGGGCGGCGGCCACGGTGCTGCTCATGTTCTGGGTATCCTTGTGGGTTCTATCGTCATCAGCCAACGGACCTGGATTTTGCCCTCAAACCAAAACCCTCTCGGCGCCCTGCCGGCGCGCTTTCGGCGCGAACGCCTGCTCATCGTGGGCTGTGGCGACGTGGGCCAGCGCTTGGTGCGCAACCTGCAGCGCGGCCCCGGGGCCGGGCGTGTGCGCGTGCTGGCGCTCACCTCCAGCCCGCAGCGCGTGGCCGGCCTGCGCAGCCTCGGGATCACCCCTCTGGTGGGCAATCTGGACGATGTGGCCAGCCTGCGCCGCCTGGCGGGCCTGGCCACGCGCGTGCTGCACCTGGCCCCACCACCGGGCGAGGGGGCAGGGAAGGACTGGTGGAAAGACCCGCGCACCGTGGCCCTGGCACAGGCCCTGCGCTTGCGGCGCTTGCCCGTATCGCTGGTGTATGGCTCCACCAGCGGTGTGTATGGCGACTGTGGCGGCGCGCTGGTGACCGAATCACGGCCCGTGGCCCCGGCCACTCCGCGCGCCCAGCGCCGCGTGAACGCCGAGCGTGCCGTGCGCCACCTGGGCCGGGCGGGTGTGCGCAGCAGCATCTTGCGCATTCCCGGCATCTACGCGCCCGACCGCGAGGGCGGCACCCCCGAGGCCCGTCTGCGCCGCGGCACACCCGTGCTGCGCCCTGAAGACGATGTGTTCACCAACCACATCCACGCCGACGACTTGGCGCGGGCCTGCTGGCTGGCGCTGTGGCGCGGCCGCGCGCAGCGTGCCTACCACGTCAGCGACGACGTGCACCGCAAGATGGGCGATTACTACGACGCTGCAGCCGACGTGTACCGTCTGCCGCGCCCGGCGCGCATCGCGCGCGACGCTGCTGGTCTGCAATTGCCGTTGATGCTGCTGAGCTTCATGAGCGAATCGCGCCGGCTGGACAACACCCGCATGCAGCGCGAACTGGGCTTGCGCCTGCACCACCCCGACGCCATCGCCGCCCTGGCGGCCAGCGTTCAGCAGGGCGCGTAACCGCCGGCCGAGCGGCATACGCCGCCGGGCCCCTGAAAGCGCCCAGGTCCGACGCGGGGGTACTTCTGGCCGAAGTTGTCGGTGCAACTGAAGTCGCCGCACTGCGTGAGGTAGCGTTGTGCGGGCTGCCCCACGCCCGGTGTGGCGGGAAAGGGCTGCGGAAACACCGGCGCAGGCTGTACGGCGGGCGGCACAACCACGACGCGCGGCCGCGCAGCGCGGGCTTTTTCCACCTCGGCATAGCCCTGCGGGCCCAGGCAATCCAGGTCCACCTGCCGCTGGGCGGCCTCCAGGCGCAGGCGGTGTTCCTCGTCGGTGCGCGACAGACCCTGGGCCACGATGTCGAGTTCGCGCCGGGACTTCGCGCACTCAGGCGATCGCGCGTAATCGGCGGGCGTGGGGGTGCGTGCGGCGGCACGGGCTGCATCCAGCCGCTGGCGCTCGGCCTCTTGCCGTGCGCGGGCCTCGGCGGCGGCAGCCTCGTCCTGCGCGCGCTGTTGCTTGCGTTCCAGGGCCTCGGCTGCGCGGCGCCTTTCTTCGGCGATCTCTTCGGCACTTGGGCGTGGCTGTATCTCTTGGGCGCGGCTGCCGCCTGTGCAGGTGCCGTCGGTGTAAGTGACCTGGCCCGTGCGCGGATCGGTACAGCGCAGCACTTGGGCAGAGACGGCCATGGGCCACTGGCCTGCCAGCAGCGCAAGGCCTAGCAGCCATGCTCCCGGGCCAGACAGGGCGATTGGGGGGCGCACAGCGCGCCGCGAAGTCTTCAACCTAGAAACCGCAGTTGACCGCTTGTTCACACTGAAAAGTTCTGATGTCCGTTGAAGTTGCGCCTTGTGGGCGCGCTCAGCTTCTGGGTGAAAGCGCTATGCGCCCGCCAGCACCATGCTAGCCGCCCCATGCGGCGTTGTGCCTTCTTGCGCACAGGAGTGCGCCGCGTCGTCTCGCCTTGCCTGGCGCGCCGATCACGGCACTGGCGGGCGCATCCAACTGCGGTTTCTAGGTTCAAAACATCTGCCATGGGCATCGCGAAGGTCTCCAAGGCTTCATCCTAAGCTTGGCCGCTGTCGATTCCGTCGCCGCACGACCGGCCTGGGGCGCCGCACAAGCACAGGCGTCAGGGCCCAGCGCCGATTTCTCCCTGGTTGGAGTACTGACGCGAGCGCCAGTCGCTTGCCGGATAGCCGCCCGGCGGGCGTCCCGGAGTGGCGACCTGCGGCGCAGGCCGTGCCATGCGGTCGGCCATTTCGCGGCGTGCGCGCTCCATATCGCGATCATGGGCGCGGCGGTCACGGTCCGCCCGGTCGCGTTCTCGCTCCCGTTCCCGCTCGCGCCAGTCGTCTCGGTCGTACGGGCGCCGTGCGGGCGGCTCGGTCCACACCGGGCGGGGCTGCACGTACACCGGAGCGGGCGCCACGGGGTACGGCACATAGCGCGGCGGCGGTGGCGGCAAATAGTAGTAGCCCTGCGGGTACGCCGGGGCGGTTTCGTATACCGTGACCGATGGCGGGCTGGAGGGGCCATAGCGGTACCCGCCGTCAGGCACGCTGGCGCAGCCCAGCAACAGGACTGCAGCGCCCAGGGCGGCCAGCAGGCGGGGAGACAGAGGGTTCATAGGTGTTGGGGCCTCGCAGCATAGGAGGGCCGCGCCATCCAGCCGAGCCAGACGGGCCATGGCGAGAACCCTGTAGCTAAGACGCGCAGCAGGCCACATTGGTTGACGCCATTCGTCGGGCGCTGGACGGTCCCCAGCCGACGCAGGGTGCCCGGCAGAGCACTCCACCGGGCCCCGGGCTTTATTGGGGCAGCACGCGCCGGATGGTGTCGGCCAGGTCTTCGGCCACAAACTTCGCCACGTAGCCGTCTGCCCCCACGCTGCGAACGTGGTCTTCATTGGCCGATCCAGACAGCGATGAGTGGATCACGACCGGCAGCCCCGCGAAACGGGGGTCGGCCTTGATGTTGCGCGTGAGCGTGAAACCATCCATCTCCGGCATTTCCAGGTCGGTGAGCACCATGGCGACGCGGTCCTGCACGGTCTTGCCTTCGGCTTCGGCCGATCGGGCGATGGCATTGAGGCGGTCCCAGGCTTCCTTGCCCGATTTGGTCATTTCATAAGGCGCTTGCAAGGCCTGGAGTTCCTGTTCGATCAGGGAGCGGGCGACGAAAGAGTCGTCTGCGGCGAGCACGATGGTGCCCGGCTTGAGCTTGAGCTTGGGGCCCACCTTCTGCGGGTCCACCTGGTGCTTTTCCTCGTCGGGAGACACCATCTGGAGAATGGCCTCCACGTCCAGAACTTGGGCAAGACGCGATTCGTCGGTGTTGCCATCCAGCCGCGCGATGCTGGTGACCAACTTGCCCGCTGCACCGCTGGCTTCGGCTGAGAGCACCTGCTTCCAGTCCAGGCGGACAATGTCTTCGACCGATTCGACAGCAAACGCCTGGGTGGTCCGGGCGTATTCGGTCACCAGCATGATGTTGAGGCCCGTCTGCGGCTTGCAGCCCACGATGGCGGGCAGGTCAAGCACCGGAATCACCTGTCCGCGCAGGTTCACAACGCCCAGCGAGTACTGGCTGGCTCCGGCGATCGGGGTGACGCTGGGCATGGCCACGATCTCGCGGATCTTGAAAACGTTGATCCCGAACAGTTCGCTCTTGCCCAAGACGTTGTCGATCCCCAGCCGGAACAGCAGCAGCTCGAACTTGTTGGTGCCTGCCAGGTTGGTCCGTTCGTCAATGTCCTGCTGAACCGTTTTCATGAAAATCCTCCGGTGGAGATGCGTGCTGCGACAAATTCTAGGTTCGAAACCTCACGCCGGGGTGGCAAAAGGTTCAGGCATTACCCGAAGTCTGCCCGGTTGGTCGTGGGCGCGCCACGCTGCGCCACCCCCAAAGCCTAGGAGCCTGTCGGACTTGGGGCGTCGAAAGCGAACATGAGCCCCAGCGAGGACCGTTTTCGCCATGTTTGCGGCCCATTTGGCCATTGGCATGCAGCCGACGATTCCCAGGTCCGACAGGCTGCCAGATTCGGGGGCAGAGAAAAACGCTCACGCTCTCAGACCACGCCGCGCTGGCGCAGGCTGGCAATGGCGGCGGCGTCCAGGCCCAACTCGGTCAGCACCTCGTCGGTGTGCTGGCCCAGCGCGGGAGGGGCGTTGCGCAACACTGGCGGCGTGGCCGACAGGCGCAGTGGGCTGGCCACGCTGGCAATCTGCTCAATCCCGTCACCCGCCTCGCCGGGCCGCCAGCGTGGCTGCTGCACGCGCAGGCCGCGCGCGCGTACCTGCGGGTCGTCAAATGCCTGGTCAATGGTGTTGATGGGGCCACAGGGCACAGCCTTGTCTTCGAGCAGGGCCACCCACTCGGCCGTAGTGCGTGTGCGCGTGACGGCTTCCATCAGCGGCACCAGTTCGGCGCGGTGCTGCACGCGCAGGGTGTTGGTGGCAAAACGCGGGTCTTGCGCCCACTGCGGCTGGCCTGCGGCGGTGCAGAAGCGGGCGAATTGACCGTCGTTGCCCACGGCCAGCAGCATGGCGCCGTCTTGCGTCGGAAAGTCCTGGTAGGGCACGAGGCTGGGGTGCGCATTGCCTTGGCGCGTGGGGGCCACGCCCGTGGCCAGAAAGCCTGCAGCCTGGTTGGCCAGGATGGCCATGCCAACGTCCAGCAGTGCCATGTCGATGTGTTGCCCCTGGCCGGTGTGCTCGCGCACATGCAGTGCGGCCAGGATGGCGCTGCTGGCGTACACGCCCGTGAACAGGTCGGTGAGCGCGACGCCCACGCGCAGTGGGCCACCGCCGGGCTCGCCATCGGCACGGCCGGTGATGCTCATCATGCCGCTCATGGCCTGGATCATCAGGTCGTAGCCCGCGCGCTCGGCGTAGGGCCCGTCTTGCCCGAAGCCGGTGATCGAGCAATAGATGAGCCGCGGGTTCAGGGCCCGCAGGCTGACATGGTCCAAGCCGTACTGCCGAAGGCCGCCAACCTTGAAGTTCTCGACCAGGATGTCGGCCTCGGCCGCCATGCGGCGCACCAGCGCCTGGCCCTCGGGCGTGGCGATGTCGAGCGTGATCGAGCGTTTGTTGCGGTTGCAGGCGGCAAAGTAGCTGGCCTGGCTGGTGGGGCGGCCGTCGGCGTCATGCAGAAAGGGCGGGCCCCAGTGGCGCGTGTCGTCGCCTACGCCCGGGCGCTCCACCTTGACCACGTCGGCCCCGAGGTCGGCCAGGATCTGCGTGCACCAGGGCCCGGCCAGCACGCGGGACAGGTCGAGCACCTTGGTGCCGGTCAGCGCGCCTGCGCTGGAGGGGCTGGTGCCTGCAGAGAGGGAGGGTTGGGTCATGGTGGTACTATCAAAATAATAGCGGCTCGTGCTTGATTTTGAAGCACGAGCGGCCCCAAACGCTTGAAGTCTGCAGGGGCGGCCGCATCGCGCCGTACCAGGGCCGCCCTGCGGTGCCTGTGCTGCCGCCCGTGCGCTGCACAAGCGGGCGAGGCTGAGCGCCGCCGGGGCGGATCACGAGAACGCTGGAATGCCCGTCTGCGCGCGGCCCAGGATGAGCGCATGCACGTCGTGCGTGCCCTCGTAGGTGTTCACCACCTCCAGGTTCACCAGGTGGCGGGCCACGCCAAACTCGTCGCTGATGCCGTTGCCGCCCATCATGTCGCGGGCCAAGCGGGCAATGTCCAGCGCTTTGCCGCAACTGTTGCGCTTGATGATGGAGGTGGCCTCCACCGAGGCGGTGCCCTCGTCCTTCATGCGGCCCATGCGCAGGCAGGCTTGCAGGCCGATGGCGATTTCGGTCTGCATGTCGGCCAGCTTTTTCTGGATGAGCTGGTTGGCCGCCAGCGGTCGGCCGAACTGGTGGCGGTCCAACACATACTGGCGCGCGGTGTGCCAGCAGAACTCGGCCGCGCCTAAAGCGCCCCAGGCAATGCCGTAGCGCGCGCTGTTGAGGCAGGTGAACGGACCCTTGAGGCCGCGGATCTCGGGGAAGGCGTTTTCTTCGGGACAGAACACCTTGTCCATCACGATCTCGCCGGTGATGCTGGCGCGCAGCCCCACCTTGCCGTGGATGGCCGGGGCCGACAGGCCGGCCATGCCTTTTTCAAGCACAAAGCCACGGATCGGACCGACCGCGCCGGATTCGGACACCTCTTTGGCCCAGACCACGAATACATCGGCAATTGGGCTGTTGGAGATCCACATCTTTGCGCCCGACAACTCGTAGCCGCCCGGCACCTTGCGCGCGCGCGTGACCATGCTGCCCGGGTCGGAGCCGTGGTCGGGCTCGGTCAGGCCGAAGCAGCCGATCCATTCGCCGCGGGCCAGCTTGGGCAGGTACTTCTGCTTCTGAGCTTCGGTGCCAAATTCGTAGATCGGCACCATCACCAGCGAGCTTTGCACGCTGGCCATCGAGCGGTAGCCCGAGTCCACGCGCTCGATTTCGCGTGCAATCAGACCGTAGGCCACGTAGTTCAGGCCGGGGCCACCGTATTGCTCGGGGATTGTGGGGCCCAGCAGGCCGACTTCGCCCATCTCGCGGAAGATCGCGGTGTCGGTCTTTTCGTGGCGGAAGGCGTCGCGCACGCGCGGCATCAGCTTGTCCTGGCAGTAAGCGGCTGCGGCATCGCGCACCATGCGCTCGTCGTCGCTCAGTTGCTGGTCGAGCAGAAAGGGGTCGTCCCATTGGAAGGCAGCGTGGGCCATGCGGGTCTCCGGTGTGGCGGGCGGCACGGCGGCGCGCCCGGGGCGGGTGAATAAGAAAACGGCGTCCCGCAGGCCCCTGCGTTGCGCGCAGCGGTGGCGGGAGCTGGGGGGGATGCTAACCGGGCCTGGCAGCGCGCGCAAACGAGTTCTTTGCACCCAGTTATGCAATCAATGCACTTCAAGAAGGTGTGATGCCGTTAGTATTCAGCGGAACATGGGTATGAAGAATTCCTCCTGCGCATGAGACGTTCGCTTCCCTCCACCCAGGCCCTGGCTTGTTTCGAAGCCGCCGCTCGCCACGAGAGCTACACCCGCGCTGCGCAGGAGCTGGCGCTCACGCAAAGCGCCGTGTCGCGGCAGATCACGGCGCTCGAAGACTTTCTGGGCGTGCCCTTGTTTCGCCGCACGCGGCACGGCGTACTGCTCACGCCCGCCGGCACGCACTATGCGCGCCAGGTGGGCCGCTGGCTGCAGGGGCTGGAGCGCGACACGCTGGACGTGATGGCGCACCACGGCCTGGGCGGCACGCTCACGCTGGCGGCCGTGCCCACGTTCGCCACGCGCTGGCTGATTCCGCGCCTGCCGCAGCTCGCGCAGGCGCATCCCGACATCGTGGTGCACATCGAAACGCGCACCAGGCCGTTTCTGTTTGCCGACGCGGGCTTCGATGCCGCGCTGTACGCCGGCACGCCCGAGCAGGTGGCCAACTGGCCGGGCACACAGGCCCAGCAGATCCTGCTCGAGGTGGTGCAGCCCGTGTGCAGCCCGCGCTGGCTGCCGGATGGGCGGCCGCTGTCGCCCGAGGCGCTGGCGCAGTTGCCACTGCTGCAGCAGAGCACTCGGCCCTATGCCTGGCGGCAGTGGTTCGAGGCTGCGGGCGTCCATGCTGCGCGCGCGCTGGAAGGGCCGCGCTACGAACTGTTTTCAATGGCCGCCGTAGCGGCCGCGCACGGCATGGGTGTGGCGCTGATTCCACCACTGTTGATCGAGACCGAACTCGCGCGCGGTGAACTGGTGCCCGCCTGCGAGACGGTCGGTCCCGCTGAGCGTGCCTACTATCTGGTCAGTCCCGCGCAAGGCCCGTCGCCTGTGCTGGCCGCTTTTGCCCAGTGGCTTCTGACCATGGCAGCGGCCGGGGGGGGCGGCAAGCCCTCTTGCCAGCCCGGCTGCAGCGGTCTAATCTGTACCGCAGGCCCCGTCGCGGCGGCTTGCAAGGGCCTCAGCCGCAGCGGGTGGATGCAGTCCGACCCAGGAGGAGCCATGCCGACCCCGCACTACCATGCCCCGCAGTTCGAACCCACCGTGGATGAACTCACCGTGCTCAAGCAACTGGAGATGGGCCAGCGCGCGACTGTGACCGATGCCTTGCGTGCGCACTGGTCGCACCGGCTGCAGGAGCGCGGCTTTGTCAGCCGTCAGAACGACGGTGCGCTCTCCCTGACGTCGGCGGGCAGGGCGCTGATCCGGAGGCAGTGACCCAGCGCCGGGTGGCGATCCGGTGCCCACGAATGGGGCGGCAGCACAGCCATGGTGCTGCTGCGCTGTGGCAACGCGGCCTGCGTGCGCGCCGCCCGGTCCAACCCTTGGCGGGCATGGCCGCCCGTGGGGCGCTTGAGAAGACCCTGGAAAAGGCGCCACTCGTTGTGGCATTTGTCGCCAAGGCCCCCGGACTTGGCGACGTCGCGCGCCTGGATGGGGCCGTTGCCACGGGTATCGCACTCGCCAAAACAATGTGAACAGGCCCTGGCTGGACCGCTGCGGCCCATTGGCAGCCGACGATTCTCAAGTCCGACAGACTCCTAGGTCCACAACCTGCGGCCCTGCGATTGCAGCGGCTTTGCGACGGCAATGGGCGTCAATGGGCATGAAAAAAGCCGCATGTTTGAGCAGATCAAACATGCGGCTTGGTGTGTGGTGCCGGAGGCCGGAATCGAAATCAAGCATTCATGAGGCTTGCGGCGTGGTGTGTGCATTTTGTGCGGGTTTGCCGTCGAAAAAATCTCGCACGGCAGTCTCAGGCCAGCGCGGTTTGCGCGGCCCGGTGCCTGGCACGGGTTTGGGGAAGCCTGGCGTTTTGACCAGCACATCCCGAACGTGATAGCGGCTCAGCTTTGCCATTGCCGTGATGTCGTCAATGGTCAGTAGGTTCATCACATCCTCCAGAAAAACAACACATCAAACACGCTTGAACTCAATGGCCCACACCCAAGGGTTGGCGGCCCAGCTTTCGGGGCCGTGGATCGACTGCCACAGTTGGCGGTACTCATCGACCGCGCTGCGCCCAGTCCTGGTGACCAAGCCATCCAGCACGATTTCGGGCCTGATAGGGCGGCAGCCTTCGGCGATGGCGTCCGCCTCGCTGATGTCCTGCAACCGCTCGACGCGCACGCCGGTCACTTCCAGGGTGATGCGGCTGGCCCAGCGGGGCATGTGGATGCTGGGGCGCCAGCGCAGTGGCGACTGGCCAGGCGCCCACTCGTACATCGTGCCATTCGTGGGTTGGAAATTACACTTCCTCAAGTCTTCGCCGGTCTGTTCGATCAGCCTGTACGCGAAGTCAACATCCGGGCACTCCAAGCGCTCTTTCCGGGGGCCGTCGCAGTAGTCGATCCAGAAGCCACAGCCATCGTCCCACGAGCCTATGCGCCAGGTCTCGCGCACCCACAGCCGGTCGCCGCGCTGGCCGTAGGGGCAGGCAATGTGCACATACGGCGCTTCGACAGAAATCTCTTGGCCTGGGTTGCGCTTGGTCGCGGGTAGGTGGTGCCCGCCGACAAACCTTGCGTCTGCAATCGGTTGCGGCTTACACACCCACCGCGTCTGCGTCTTGGTGCCTGCCAGAATGGCGCGGACCATCGGCGCGCTGAAGATGATGGGACGCTCCTTCATGCTTGCTCCTTCATGCCTTCTCCCCCAGCCGCTCACGAATAGCGGCGGCCGCATTCCTGCCGCTAAGGGTGTCCCACGCGCCGCGTTCCAGCGCCTTCAGGGCCTGCCGCAGCAGGGCTTCGTCACTCTCGATCATGGATGCCGCGCAGATGGGGCAGACGTAGGACACGCGCCCGCGCTTGGTGCTACACGGCTCAATGCGCACGCTCTGGCACGGCTCTCCGCCAACAGGGCAGTAGTCAGGTCGCATGGCTGTCATCCTTCAGAAAGCCGATCTCCGGCGACTCCTTGCGCAGCGCGTAATACTCCACCTGCACCTTGGCGGACGCGATCATCTTGCCCGCCAGATTGGCAAGCTCTGCGGCTTCATTGGGTTTGATTTCTCCGGCCTTCAGTTGTGCAAATACCTGCGCCAGTTCGGCGCGCAGTTCAGACGCTGTGTTCACGGATGTACCTCTTTATTTTGAGCAGTTCGCGCTGGGCTTCGACCAGCGGCTGGGGTATGTCGGCGGCGCGTAGGCCGATGCTTGCGGCCAGCATTCGGCGCACGTATCCATCGTTCAGCTTGTTGCGCTGTCGGATCATGTTTTCCCGGCACACGTCGCGGCGCTTGTCAGGGTTGGCCTTGGCCCAATCCACGGCTCGGGCCTTGACCGATTCGGCGTTGGCCGCGTACCACTGGCGGTAGTACGCCTTCATCTCGGGCCGCTGGTACGGCTTGACCGTCTGCGCTGCGTACCACTCTCGGCGGCGTGCGTGTTCGCAGGCAAGGCACATGCTGCGGGTGCCTCGGTAGGCTTCCTGCGGCTTTGGTTGGTTGCAGGTGCGGCAGGCTTTCACTTGCGCCCCCTGATAGCCCGCGCGCAGTGTGCCGATGCCTGGTTGTAGTGTTGGTCTAGCTGGTACTCGGGCGTGATGACTTTCACTTTGTCGCAAAGTGCCGCGCAGGCTTCGCGCTCGTGGCGCGCCACCAGCTCGGCAAAGCGTTCAAGCTCCGGCTCCCACAACGGCCCGGACGTAGTTTCGTCCTCCAACATCATTCCGAGGCCCGCCTGACGCGCCATGCCGATGATTTCGTCCCGGGTCATTCCAGCCGCTCCAGACTTGCCGCACACACAGGGCAGACGTAGGTTATGGTGCGCGGAGACTTCCGCTCCGCAGGCGCTGCCTGCTGGGGTGCTGCACCCCACTTTTCGAGCACGGCTCGTGCGAAACACAGAAACCTTGGCAAAGAAGCTTTATACTGCTCCCACAGTTCGCGGATTTCTTCGTCTGTCGGCTTTGTCATTGCTGGCACCCTTTCGGCTTACCTTGTGTGTCAATCAGTGGAGTGATTGCCACGCCGTTTGCGTGGGTCATCAGCACGTACTTCGTGCCCTCAATGCAGCGGATGGAATAGCCGTTTGCACCGGTTGATACGCTGTCTGCGAATGCTCCGCAGCCAGCAAGCACAAGAGCTGCGATGGTGATGAGCGCTGCTTCCATCACTTGCCCTCCTTGCGTGCTGCGTCGATTTGCGAGTCCAGCGCTTCGGGTCGTTGCATGGTCATGCTGCACCCCCTTCCTTGCGCCGAGCCCGCAAAGCGGCCATGCGCTCCGCTGCCGTGCGGCGCTGCCCTGGCCGTGGAGCATCGGGCATCGAGCCAGCGCGATACACCGGGACGAACGGACGACCGCGCACGTCCAGGGCGTAGTCGCTGATGTAGAGCCGCGTCGTGCTGTCGTCGGCGTTCATCTTGCGCACCCAGCGGGCGCAGGCCACCTTGCTCAGACCGCTGAACTCGGCCATGTCGGCCAGCGTCATGCCGCGCACCTGCAACTGCTTGTGCAGCGAGAAGGCGATGGCGACGTTCATTTTCTTGTGAGTCATTGCTGCTCCAGCTTCTTGCTGATCTTCTTTGCTGCGCGCCGAGCCTCTTGCTCCATGCGTCGGCGGGTTTCGCGGTTGGGCTTGCCGGTCAACTCGTAGCCACCAGCGGCCCAGATCGCTTTGTCATAGGCTTGCACTGCGAGACTGGCGATCAGATCGCGCTTGTTTCCGATCCCTCGCTTCATCACTGCACCCCCTTCACAGTCGGCAGTTTGCTGGGCGCTCCCAGGCGCAGGCGCTCCGAGAACTTGAAGGTGGCGGTCACACGCGGCTTGCGCGGCGCCTTGGGTTTTGCCAGCAATCCTTGCTGGACGCGGAGCATCGAGCCGTCGATAGGTGGCAGAGCTTCCCAGTAAACGCCGTCGCTGGTGACGCAGAACTGGTGTTTGCCGGTGTAGCGGCATCCGATCTGGACGCCTCGTTTGGTGGTAGAGGTCATTTGCTTTCTCCTGTGGCTTTCGCGATTGCTATGCGGGCGGCAGATGTCGCTGGTCCGGTGTTGGGGAACTCCAGCAGCATCTGAAGCGCCTTCAGCAATTCGGGCGCTGCTGCGATGAGGCGAGCATTAGCGTTCAGCTGATCAACGTGGTTCTCTCCAAGAAAAGTCGCGTTTGCAACAGGCCCTGTGTCCGAGTAAATCTGCGGGTGCCGTACCGTGTAGCCGTCAGCAATGATGTGACCCCAAGGCCCCGGTGTGTGTTTGCTCATCTCCCGCTACTCCCAAACCCACCTTCACCACGTTCGGTGAAAGACAGTTGCTCGACAACACTCATCGTCACGCGAGGCGATTGCGTCAGCCGTGCCTGTGCGATGCGTGAGCCACTTGCGATGAAGACCGGATGGCGTCCGGTGTTCTGCACCAGGACAAGAATCTCGCCCCGGTAATCTGCGTCCACAGTTCCGTGGAATGCCCACAGCCATTGCTTGAACGCCATACCCGACCGTCCGCGAATGTCGAACGAGTAGCCGTCCGGCACTTCCACTGCGAGCCCCGTTCGGATGGCCTCGGCGGTGTTGCCGTTAATGACCACATCCGTTACCGAATACAGGTCAAAGCAGGCGGCGTTTTGTGAGCCGTAGGTGGGGACTTTTGCGTCAGGATGCAGCAGGCAAAAATTGATGTTCAGCATGGGGTTCCTTGATGACGGTGGCCTTCTTGTTGGCGATCTCTCGCAACGCAAGCTCACGTGCTTTTTCAATGTCTCGGACGGTCACGACTTCCATCTGGGCGTCGTGCAGCTCCATCAAGTCGCGCAGGGCCTGTAGTTCAGGGGCTCGGCAAACGGCCTTGCCGGTCTGCTGCCAGCGTCTGCACACGTCCAGAAGGGCGGCTTTGCCACGGATCACGCAGTCTGAGTAGTCACGCCCAAAGCCCATGCGGAACAGGGCTTCCACGATGTTGTGCATGGCAATGAGGGTGTCGAACTCTGCGTTTTGCGCTTCGCCTCGCAACAGTGAGGCAAAGGCGAGGTTGTTTTTGATCTTGAGTTCAACCAAGTAAGAGTCGTGCTTGGCTACCGGCGTCAGTGATTCCTTGATCCACTGCATCGTGTTCAAGATGACAGGCTTTGGCCGGTACTTGCTGCGCTTTCTCATGCCAGCCGGTGGCGAGTGATGCCGACGATTCCTGCGGGGAACGGGTTGTGCGCGCTCACGCCATCCGCCACTTGGATTTGCTGGATTTGCTCAACTTGCTGTCCGCGCAGAAACGTTGAATCCTCTTTCCCTGTGGCTTTGAGGTAGTCAACCTCCACTCTGGCGGTGTCAACAAGCACCCCGGCAACCTGCGCAACGGCTCGCGCTCGATCTGGCTCCATTGGGTTTTCTCTATCGCGCAGACTTGCGAGGGTCTGCATCAGGTGCTCACGAAGTTCGTTGATGTGTGCGCTCATTCCTGTTCCTCTGCTTCTTTTGCGATTCGGTTGACCTGGCGGGCAATTGCGCCCTTGAGTTGGTACAGTTGGCGCATCTCTGGCGCAGTCCTGTCCATGATCTTTTTGCCGTGCTCTGCCCTTGACAAGCAAAGCAGCTTGTCTGGCGTGATTTCTTCCGGATTGAAGGTCTTCATCCCGGGTTTGAAAATGACGATGTGCCCTCGCGGTAAAGGCCCATTTGCAGCAATCCACACAAGCTCGTGAACGGCTCTCCATCGCTTGCTTGGCGAGCCAGGCTCTTCGCTGATCTTTTGCTGCAGGACGCCGTAGTTGATTCGGTAGGAGCCAACTGGCATCGTCTGCAATGGCTTGTTGCCCGGTTTGAATTGAGTGGCTTCCGTGCCCTTTGCAACCCATCCTTTGAGCCCCTTGTTCCAAGGAACCATGCCAGCAGCAAAGCGCCTGCCGTTGGTCTTCCCCTTTGGGAATCTGCCTGCCGCTTCTCGCTGGAAGTACTCAACAGACTTTCCAAGTCCAAGAACCCTTGCCCGCTGGTAGATGG
>JBKBUN010000057.1:0-1963 GCA_046289925.1 Burkholderiaceae bacterium
AAACGCCACAGCAGTTCGTAGCCGACATTGCCGCGGGTCGCAAGCAGTACCTGGACGGCTTTCACATCCAGTTCGACAACTGGCACAGCACCGACGCGCCCGAAAACCACGAGCTGGCCCAACAGATCTACCTGGATCTCAAGGCCAATGGACTGATCGAGACGCGCACCATCGAACAGTTCTTCGACCCCGAGAAGAACATGTTCCTGCCCGACCGCTTCATCAAGGGCGAATGCCCGCGCTGCCACGCCAAAGACCAGTACGGCGACAACTGCGAGCACTGCGGTGCGGTGTACGCGCCCACCGATCTGATCGAGCCGTACTCGGCACTGTCGGGCGCCAAACCAGTGCTCAAGAGTTCGGACCATTTCTTCTTCAAACTGTCGGACCCGCGCTGCGTGGCCTTTCTCGAAGAATGGACGCAGGATGGGCGCCTGCAGCCCGAGGTGGCCAACAAGGTCAAGGAATGGTTCAGCGTGCGCACCAACCCCGACGGCACCACCAGCGAAGGCCTGGGCGACTGGGACATCTCGCGCGACGCGCCCTACTTCGGCATCGAGATTCCGGGAGCGCCGGGCAAATACTTCTATGTGTGGCTCGATGCACCGATTGGCTACCTGGCCTCGCTCAAGAACCTGCTGGAGCGCCGCGGCGAGGACTACGCCGCCTACATGGCCGACCCGCAGTTGGAGCAGTACCACTTCATCGGCAAAGACATCGTGACCTTCCACACGCTGTTCTGGCCGGCCATGCTCAAGTTCAGCGGCCGCAAGGTGCCCAATAGCGTGTTCGTGCACGGCTTCCTCACGGTGAACAACGGCGAGAAGATGAGCAAGAGCCGCGGCACGGGGCTGGACCCGCTCAAGTACCTGCGCCTGGGTATGAACGCCGAATGGCTGCGCTACTACCTGGCGGCCAAACTCAGCGCGCGCAACGAAGACATCGACTTCAACGCCGACGACTTCCTGGCGCGCGTCAACAGCGACCTGATCGGCAAATACGTGAACATCGCCAGCCGCGCGGCCGGCTTCATCAGCAAGCGCTTTGGCGGTGCTCTGGGCGAGGTGTCGGCCGATGGCGATGCGCTGCTCGAACACCTGCGCACCGCCGCCCCGGGCATTGTCGAACTGCTGGCCGAGCGCGAGTACGGCAAGGCCCTGCGCGAAACCATGCTGCTGGCCGACCGCGTGAACGAGTACGTGGACCAGAACAAGCCCTGGGAACTGGCCAAGCAGGACGGCATGCAAGCCCGCCTGCACGACGTGTGCACCACCTGCATCGAAGCCTTCCGCATCCTCACCATCCTGCTCAAGCCCGTGCTGCCTGCGCTGGCTGCGCAGGTCGAGGCCTTCTTGCAGGTCGCACCGCTGCGCTTTGACAGCGTCCAGCAGCCGCTGGGCGCAGGCCACCGCATCGGCACCTACCAGCACCTGATGCAGCGCGTGGACATCAAACAGCTTGAAGCTTTGTTTGAGCCTCAAGACCAGCAAAGTCAAGCACAAGCCGCTACAGAAGTTGCAGCACCAGGTGGTGAGAGCATTGCCCCCGTGATCACCATCGACGACTTTGCCAAGGTGGACCTGCGCATTGCGCGCATCGTGCAATGCGAGCGTGTCGAAGGCTCGACCAAGCTGTTGCGCCTGACGCTGGACGTGGGCGAAGGCCGTACGCGCAACGTGTTCAGCGGCATTGCCAGCGCCTACCAGCCCGAAGACCTGGTGGGCAAGCACACGGTGATGGTGGCCAACCTCGCGCCGCGCAAGATGAAGTTCGGCATCTCCGAAGGCATGGTGCTGGCCGCCAGCCATGCCGACGAACCACAGCAGCCGGGCATCTACCTGCTGGAGCCCGTGGCCGGTGCGCAGCCGGGCATGCGCGTGCGCTAAGCCTAGGAGCCTGTCGGACTTGGGAATCGTCGGCTGCAAATGGGCCGCAGCGGTCCATTTTTCACCGTCTTTTGGCC
>JBKBUN010000057.1:1972-17837 GCA_046289925.1 Burkholderiaceae bacterium
AGCAGGCCGTGCTGCAGGCCGTGGCCAAGGTCACCCACATTGCGCTGCCCGACGAGAAGAACGAACTCATCGGCTCGCCCATGACCGAGCCCGGCGTGATCCGCTACGCACTGGCCGCCTGGGGTCTGTGCGGCAGCGCCACCGGCGCGCGCTACACCACCACCACCGAGGTCTACCCCGACAGCGCCCGCACCACGCCCGAGGAATGCATTGCCGCGCAGGTGGCGGCGGTGTGTGCGGTGCTGGATTTTGTGCTGGGGCAGCAGGCGGGGTGAGCGTGGGCAGATGGGGAGTGCCAGGGGGCCTCACTTGGCCCCGCCCGCCTGGACCCCTTGTCGGTTACGGTGGGGCTCTGAACCCATCACCATGCACATAGGGGCTAGGAGCCTGTCGGACTTGGGAATCGTCGGCTGCAAATGGGCCGCAGCGGTCCATTTTCCGCCGTCTTTTGGCCCCATAGCCCCGCTATGGGGCTGCAAACACGGCGAAAACTGTCCTCGCTGGGGCTCATTTTCGCTTTCGACGCCCCAAGTCCGACAGGCTCCTAGGAGTCCGACAGGCTCCGGGGCAGCTAGCGGCAAAACGCAAGACTCCCCTGGAAAAAACAGAAAGCCCGCAAATGCAGAAGCTTGCTGGCTTTCTGATTGACGGGGAAATCACTTGCCCCAAGAGTCCTTCAAGCCCGTCACCCGGTTGAACACCACCTTCCCGCCCACGCCGTGGTCTTTCCGGTCCGCCACGAAATACCCAAACCGTTCGAACTGAAACTTCTGATCCGGCTGGGCAGCCGCCAACGACGGCTCTACAAACGCCGTCACCACTTTCAAGCTGTCCGGGTTGAGCAAACTCAAAAAGTCCTTGCCGCCCGCGTCGGGCTGGGCGTCGGTAAACAGGCGGTCGTACAGGCGCACTTCGGCTTGCACGCCGTCGGCCACACTCACCCAGGTGATGGCGGCCTTGGCTTTCACGCTGTCGGCACCCGGGGTGCCGCTCTTGGTGCCAGGGATGACCTTGGCGTGCACTTCGGTCACAGTGCCGTTGGCATCCTTGGCGCAGCCGGTGCATTCGATGACGTAGCCGCCCTTCAGGCGCACCACGTTGCCCGGGTAGAGGCGCTTGTAGCCCTTGGGTGGCACTTCTTCAAAGTCTTCGCGCTCGATCCACACCTCTTTGCCGATCTTGAAGACGCGGTCGGGCGGCGGGGTCTGGCCTTCGGCGATGGCGCTCGGGGGCAGTGCGGGCTGGGTGCAGTCTTCGGTGTAGGTATCGCTGCCAAAGGCGTCGGCCCAGTTGGTCAGCACCAGCTTGACGGGGTCGAGCACGGCCATGCCGCGGTGGGCCTTGCGCTCTAGGTCTTCGCGCAGACAGCCCTCCAGCGTGCTGTAGTCGATCCACGAATAGTCTTTGGTCACGCCGATGCGCTCGCAAAAGAGCTGTAGCGCCTCGGGCGTGTAGCCGCGGCGGCGCAGGCCCACGATGGTGGGCATGCGGGGGTCATCCCAGCCGCTGACGATGCCGTTGTCCACCAAATGCTTGAGCTTGCGCTTGCTGGTGACCACGTAGGTGAGGTTCAGGCGCGCAAATTCGTACTGGCGCGGCTGTGGCGTGCTGATGAGGCCGCCTTCGCGCAGGCGGTCGAGCAGCCAGTCGTAAAACGGGCGTTGGTCTTCAAACTCCAGCGTGCAAATGCTGTGGGTGATCTGCTCCAGCGCGTCTTCAATGGGGTGGGCAAAGGTGTACATCGGGTAGATGCACCACTTGTTGCCAGTGCGGTGGTGTTCTGCGTGCTTGATGCGGTAGAGGGCCGGGTCGCGCAGGTTGATGTTGGGGCTGGCCATGTCGATCTTGGCGCGCAGCACGGCTGCGCCGTCGGGCAACTTGCCGTCGCGCATCTCGCGAAAGCGCGCCAGGTTCTCGGCCGGGGTGCGGGTGCGGAAGGGGCTGTCCACGCCGGGCTTGCCAAAGTCACCGCGGTTGGCCTTCATTTCCTCGGGCGTCTGCTCGTCCACGTAGGCGTGGCCGGTTTCAATCAGGTATTCGGCCGCTCGGTACATGAAGTCGAAGTAGTCGCTGGCCTGAAAAGGCTGCGCGCTGCCCACGGCCTGGCCCACCTGGGCCCAGTCAAAGCCCAGCCAGCGCACGGCGTCGATAATGCCGTCCACGTATTCTTGTTCTTCTTTTTCGGGATTGGTGTCGTCAAAGCGCAGGTGGCACACGCCGCCGTAGTCGCGCGCCAAGCCAAAGTTCAGGCAGATGCTTTTGGCGTGTCCTACGTGCAGGTAGCCGTTGGGCTCGGGCGGAAAGCGTGTTCGAATCTTGGCCGGGTCGGGCTCGCCCCGGGCGTGGTGGGCGGCATCGCCCGGGCTGCCGCCCCAGCGGCGGTTGGCGTAGGTGCCTTTGTCCAGGTCAGATTCGATGATCTGGCGCAAAAAGTTGCTGGGGCGGGTGGGTTCGGCGGGGGCGGCGGCGCTGGGCGCGGCGCTGTTGGCGGGGGCAGAAGTGCTCATGTGCCTCATTTTAGGCGGGGGGTGGGGCGCCCTTGTGTCGCCAGCCCGGGCGGGCTGTACGTTCAGAAACAATCGCGTGCCCCGGGCATGACATCCTGGGAGCTGCTTGGCGCGTTAAGCGCCTGCGGGCGGTTGCATGGGCACCTTCGGCGCCCTGGCGCCGCCCCCTTCAGGAGACTTTCATGAAGACGATTTCCAAAGCTTCTGCATTCGGCTGGCTGGCCGCCGCTGCGGTGGGCGCGGCCGCGCTGCTGGCCGCTGGTGCTGCGCAGGCGCGCGACGTGCATTGGTCGATTGGCATCAGCTCGCCCGGAGTGGCCGTGGGGGTGGGCAACAGCTACCCGGTGTACGTGGCCCCGGCCCCGGTGTATGTGCCGCCGCGCCCGGTGTACTACGCTCCGCCGCCGCCGGTTTATTACGCGCCGCCGCGGCCCATTTACTACTCGGCACCGCCCGTGGTGGTGCAGCCCTATGGGTATTACGAACGGCCGTACCGCCACCACCGCCACCACCGCCACCATAAGCACTGGGACGATTGAGCGCCGCCGCCGCTGCGTCACCCCGGCGCTGGCACGTAGGGGCTGCCCGCACCGCGCGCCCGCCGGTTGGCAAGGGGTGGTGCGCTCGCGGCCATGGCACAGGGTGGTGCGCAGCACGGGCAGTGCTTCATCCTGGGAGCCTGTCGGACTTGGGAGTCGTCGGCTGCATGTACATGGCAAAGGGGCCGCAGCGGCCCATTGTTCACCGTCTTTGGGCCCCATAGCCCCGCTATGGGGCTGCCAACACGGCGAAAACGGTCCTCGCTGGGGCTCATGTTCGCTTTCGACGCCCCAAGTCCGACAGGCTCCTAGGTTCATTTCATAATCAGCGGCTCCACCCTTGCCAACCTGTGCGGAGCCTGCTGTCGTGAAAACCGTTTTCGTCCTCAATGGCCCCAACCTGAACCTGCTGGGCACGCGCGAGCCTGCGGTGTATGGCGCGCAGACGCTGGCCGATGTCGAGCAACTGTGCGAGGCGGCCTGCGCGCGTCACGGTTTTGCGCTGCGCTTTCACCAAAGCAACTATGAAGGCGCACTGGTAGATTGGATCCACGAGGCTGGTCGCCTGCATGCGCAGGGCGCGCTGGCGGGCGTGGTGCTCAACGCCGGGGCTTACACCCACACCAGCATTGCGCTGCTGGATGCCGTCAAGGGTACCGGCGTGACGCTGGTGGAACTGCACATCAGCAACGTGCATGCGCGCGAGAGCTTCCGCCACCATTCGTACCTCTCGGGCGTGGCCCGGGCTGTGATGTGCGGCTTTGGCGTAGGCGGCTACGGCTTGGCCATCGACGGGCTGGCGCAGTGGCAGGCTGCGGTCTGAGGCGCGGACCCCGTTCCACCCCATGGGCCCGCTGCGCCACACCATGACCTCGATTGCCCCCGACGCCCTTCTTGACACCCCGACAAACCCCGCTGCCGCCAGCCGCTTGCCCACGCTGTTTGTGTCGCATGGCGCACCGCTGTTTGCCGTCGATGCAGGCGAGAGCGGCCCGGCCCTCACGCGCTGGGGCGCGGCGCTGCGGGCGCGGCACCCGGGCCTCAAGGGCGTGGTGCTGATGTCGCCGCACTGGATGGCGCGCGGCCCAGCCGTGATGACCAACCCCCGGCCCGCCACATGGCACGACTTTGGCGGCTTTCCACCTGCGTTGTACCAATTGCAGTACCCGGCCCCGGGTTCACCGGCGTTGGCCCAGCGCGTGCAGGGCCTGTGGCAGGCCGCGGGCGTGTCCGCGCAGGCCGACCCCGAACGACCGCTGGACCACGGTGCCTGGGTGCCGTTGATGCACCTGTTTCCGCAGGCCGATGTGCCGGTGGTGCAGGTGGCGCTGCCTGCAGGGGCGCGCGCGGCCGATGTGCTGGCCTTGGGCGCGGCCCTGCAGCCCCTGCGCGATGAAGGCGTGTTGGTGGTGGGCACTGGCAGCATGACGCACAACCTGCAGGAATTGGGGGGCGCAAAGGACGCCCCCGCGCCTTATGTGACGGCTTTCAGCCGCTGGGTGGAAGACGCCGTGGCGCGGGGCGACTTGGCCGCGCTGCTGGACTACCGCTGCCAGGCCCCGCACGCAGCCCGTGCCCACCCGACCGAAGACCACTTTTTGCCACTGTTTTTTGTACTGGGTGCCGCAGGCGCTGGGGCTCGGACCGACTACCTGAGCCGCGAGGTGATGTACGGCATGCTTGCCATGGACAGCTTTGCGCTGCATGCTGCGCATTGAGGGGCCCGGCCCGGTGCTGCCGCCACAGGCGGGCCTGCCGGGGTCGTGGCCAAAATCCCTTGTCGTGCTTGTCCATGCTGAATCTTCCGCTCTCATTTTTGCAGCGCCCTGCCGCGCCTTCCACCCCGCGCCCCTGGCTGCTGGTGCTGATGCACGGCGTGGGCAGCAACGAGCACGACCTGTTTGCGCTGGCCGCGCAGTTGCCCGAGCACTTTCATGTGCTGAGCCTGCGCGCCCCGCACCGCATGCGGCCCGGCGCCCATGCGTGGTTTGACTTTTCCATCGAGCCGAACGGCGACCGCAGCATCGACGAAGCGCAAGAGGCGCACAGCCGCGCCTTGGTGGCCGAGGCCATTGCCGCGGCCCAGGCGCAGACCGGCATTCCGCCTGAGCGCACGGTGGTGGGCGGCTTCAGCCAGGGCGGCATCATGGCGCTGTCGCTGCTGCTCACGCGGCCCGAGCTGATGCGCGCCGCGCTGGTGTGGCACGGCCGTTTGTTGGCCCAGGTGGTGCCGCCCACGGCCCCGCTTGCGGCGGGGGGGGCCACACGACTGTGGGTCAGCCACGGCAGCCACGATGCGGTGATCCCGGTGCAGCACGCCCATGCGCTGTGCCACCACATGGACAGCCTGCCGGTGAGCGTGACCTACCGAGAGTTCCCATCGGCACACGAGATCCGCCCGGGCGAGCTGGCGGCCACGCTCGAATGGCTGGAGTCGCTGGTCACGGGCGCAGTGCCTTTGTAGCGGCAGTGCGGCCCTTGCGGCAGTGGCTCAATCGAGTGGCAGCGCCGTGGTGCGCTTGACTTCCTTGAGCGAAAAGCTGGTCGAGATCTCGCGCACGCCCGGCAGGTTGCGCACAACGCTGCGCACGAACTCTGAAAAACGCTCCAGGTCCTGCGCCACCACTTCGAGCTGGTAGTCGTAGCGGCCCGAAAGGTTGTGGCAGGACAGCACCTGGGGCAGCACCTGCACCTCGCGCTCGAACGCGGCGGTGGTTTCGTCGGTGTGGTTGTGCAGTCCCAGGTGCACAAAGCCCAGCACGCCATAGCCCACGCGGTGCCGGTCGAGCTGTGCGTGGTAGCCCGCGATCACGCCCGACTGCTCCAGTTGCCGCACGCGCCGCCAGCAGGGCGAAGGCGACAGCGCCACCTGCTCGGCCAACGTGCCCACGGTGGTGCGGGCGTCGCGCTGCAGGGTGCGCAGCAGGCTGCGATCTACGGCGTCCAAAGTGATGGCAGGATGGGGCATAATTTACCTTGATGCGTTAGATTTTGGGTTGATTATTCCATTTTTGAGGGTTTTTAGGGTCTGAGAACGCAAAGTCTTGCCCGGCGGCTGGCCCAACAATCGGTGTATTCCCACTCACCGATCGTAGCCCGCATGACCACCACCACCCCCGCCAGCCTTGCCGGTTTCAGCACCCGCGCCATCCACTTTGGCTACAACCCGGCCGAGCACCAGGGCGCGCTGGTGCCGCCCATCCACACCTCGGCCACCTGGACGTTTTCGGACGTGGGTTACGGCGCGCGCTGCTTTGCGGGCGAGGAAAGCGGCTACATCTACACGCGCATTGCCAACCCCACGCTGGCACTGCTGGAAGGGCGCTTGGCCAGCCTGGAGCAGGGCGCGGCTGCGGTAGTGTTCGGCTCGGGTATGGGTGCCATTACGGCCACGCTGTGGTCTCTGCTGGAGCCGGGCGACGAGATCGTGGCCGACCTCACGCTCTACGGCTGCACTTTTTCGTTTCTGCACCATGGGCTCGCGCGCTTTGGCGTGCAAGTGCGCCATGCAGACCTGACCGACCCTGCCGTGCTGGCCTCCGCCATCGGCCCGCGCACCCGCGTGGTGTACCTAGAGACCCCGGCCAACCCCAACATGCGGCTGGTGGACATTGCCGCCGTGGCCGCCGTGGCCCACGCCCAGGGCGCCAAGGTGGTGGTGGACAACACCTACTGCACGCCCTATCTGCAGCAGCCGCTGGTGTTGGGGGCGGATGTGAGCGTGCACTCCATGACCAAGTACCTCGGCGGCCATGGCGACCTCACGGCCGGAGCGGCGGTGTTTGCCGACCCCGAACTGGCCCAGCGCGTGCGCCTGTACGGCCTCAAAGACATGACGGGCGCGGTGATGTCGGCCCACGATGCCCACCTGGTGATGCGCGGCCTGAAAACCCTGGCGCTGCGCATGGACCGCCACTGCCAGAGCGCCCAGACGGTCGCCGAATACATCGCTGCGCACCCGGCCACTGCCGTGGTGCACTACCCCGGTCTGCCCAGTTTTCCGCAGCATGCACTGGCCAAACGGCAGATGCGCCAGATGGGCGGCATGATCGCGTTCGAACTGCACGGCGGGCTGGAGGCTGGCGTGCGCTTCATGGACGCGCTGCAACTCGTCGCCCGCGCCGTCAGCCTGGGTGACGCCGAAACCCTGGCCCAGCACCCGGCCAGCATGACGCATTCCACCTACACGCCCCAAGAGCGCGCCGCGCACGGCATTTCCGAAGGGCTGGTGCGTCTGTCGGTAGGGCTGGAGGACGTGCAGGACATCCTGGCCGACATCGGCCAGGCGCTGGATCTCGTACACGCGCTGGACTTCAGCCACGCCCAGCCGACGATGGCTGGGGCAGTGGCAGTGCCGTCTTGTAGCGCACCTGCTTGAGTGCGAAGCTGGAGCGGATCTTCTCTACCCCCGGGATGGGGCTGAGCTGCTCCAGGATGAAGCGCTCCAGCGCCGCCATGTCGGCCACGGCCACGCGGATGAGGTAGTCGGAGTCGCCGGTCATCAGGTAGCACTCCATCACCTCGTCGTGCTCGGCAATGCGGCGCTCGAAGTCGGCCAGCGCCTCCTTGCTCTGGGTACGCAGGCTGATGTTGATGAACACATTGAGCCCCAGCCCCAGCGCCGCCGCGCTGGCCAGCGCCACGTAGCGGCTGATGACGCCTGCGGCCTCCAGCGCCTTGACCCGCGCCAGGCAGGGCGACGGCGACAGATGCACGCGCCGCGCGAGTTCGACATTCGACAGTGCGCCGTCGGCCTGCAACTCCGCCAGGATGCGCAGGTCGATGGCATCAAGTTTGATATTTTGTGGAACGCTCATAAACCGGCATTTTGTGCTGCGAAACGCCAAGATGATCAGCGCTTGGGTACCACATTCTGCCCGCTGAGCCCTACAGTGAAGCCCATGAACGCCACCACCCCCATGCACCTGCTGGGTGCGCCCTCGGCACACGATGCCGACCCCATCGAGACCGCCGAATGGCGCGACGCCTTTCTGGCGGTGTGTGCCACTGCCGGGCTCGAACGGGCGCGCCAGATTCTGGACACGCTGGCACAACTGGCGCGCGCGCAGCGCGTGGGATGGCAACCCGACCTCAACACCCCCTACGTCAACACCGTGGCGGTGCAAGAGCAGCCGCTGTTTCCGGGCGACCTTGCCATCGAGGAGCGGCTTGCGTCGCTGATGCGCTGGAACGCGCTGGCCATGGTGGTGCGCGCCAACCAGGCCTATGGCGAGCTGGGCGGGCACATTGCCAGCTACGCAAGCGCCGCCGATCTGTTCGAGTGCGGCTTCAACCACTTCTTTCGCGCCCGCGAGGGCACGGGCCCGGGCCAGCACCGGGGCGACCTGGTGTTCTTCCAGCCGCACAGCGCGCCTGGCGTGTACGCGCGGGCCTACCTGGAAGGCCGGCTGTCGGAGCAAGACCTGATGCACTACCGGCAGGAGATCACCGCCCCGGCACAGGGCGCTCGTGGCCTCTCGAGCTACCCGCACCCCTGGCTCATGCCCGAGTTCTGGCAGTTCCCCACGGGCTCGATGGGCATAGGCCCCATCAGCAGCATCTACCACGCGCGCTTCATGCGTTACCTCACGCACCGTAACTTGCTGGACTGCACGGGCCGCAAGGTGTGGGGCGTGTTCGGCGATGGCGAGATGGACGAGCCCGAAAGCATGAGTGCGCTGACCCTGGCCGCGCGCGAGGGGCTGGACAACCTGGTGTGGGTGGTCAACTGCAACCTGCAGCGTCTCGATGGCCCGGTGCGCGGCAACGGCCGCATCGTGGACGAGCTGGAGCGCCTGTTTGCAGGCGCGGGCTGGAACGTCGTCAAGCTGCTGTGGGGCAGCGACTGGGACGGCCTGTTTGCCCGCGACCTCACGGGTGCTCTGGCGCGCACACTGCAGGCCACGGTGGACGGCCAGATGCAGACCTTTGCCGCCAAGGACGGCCGCTTCAACCGCGACAACTTCTTTGGCCAGAACCCCGAGCTGGCCGCGCTCGCCCAGGGCATGACGGACGAACAGATCGACCGCTTGAAGCGCGGCGGGCACGACCTGGTGAAGATCTATGCCGCCTATGCCGCCGCAGCAGCCCATCGGGGCCAGCCCACCGTGATCCTGGCCCACACTAAAAAGGGCTACGGCATGGGCCAGGCCGGGCAGGGCAAGATGACCACGCACAGTCAGAAGAAGCTCGACGCCGACGATCTGATCGCTTTCCGCAACCGCTTCCAGCTCCCGCTGTCGGACGAGCAGGCCACGGGCCTGGCGTTTTACAAGCCCGCCCAAGACAGCCCCGAGATGCAATACCTGCGCGAGCGCCGCGCCGCGCTGGGCGGGGCGCTGCCCCAGCGCCACACCGACTGCGACGTGGTGCCCGTGCCCGCAGTGGGGCAGTACGCGCAGTTTGCGCTGCAGGCCGACGGCAAAGAGATGAGCACCACCATGGCCTTTGTGCGCATGCTGGGCAGCTTGCTCAAAGACGCGCAACTCGGCCCGCGCATCGTGCCCATCGTGGCCGACGAGGCGCGCACCTTCGGCATGGCCAACCTGTTCAAGCAGGTGGGCATCTACAGCAGCGTGGGCCAGCGCTACGCGCCTGAAGACATCGGCTCGGTGTTGAGCTACCGCGAAGCGTTGGATGGACAGATTCTGGAAGAAGGCATCAGCGAAGCCGGTGCCATTGCGAGCTGGACGGCTGCCGCCACCAGCTACAGCGTGCACGGCCTGGCCATGCTGCCGTTCTACATCTACTACTCGATGTTCGGCTTCCAGCGCGTGGGCGACGCCATCTGGGCCGCTGCCGACCAGCGCGCGCGCGGCTTTTTGCTGGGCGCCACCTCGGGCCGCACCACGCTGGGCGGCGAGGGGCTGCAGCACCAAGACGGCAGCAGCCACCTGGTGGCGGCCACCATCCCCAACTGCAAGGCCTATGACCCGGCCTATGCGGGCGAGCTGGCCGTGATCCTGGACGCGGGCATGCGCGAGATGCTGGTCGAGCAGCAGGACGTGTTCTATTACCTCACGCTGATGAACGAAAACTACGCCCAACCCGACCTGCCCACAGGCGCAGCCGAAGGCGTGCTGCGCGGCGCTTATGTGTTCGAGCGCCACACGCCCGCCACTGCCGCGGCAGGCGCACCGGCTGTCACGCTGCTGGGCTCGGGTGCCATCCTCACCGAAGTGCGCCAAGCCGCTGTGGCCCTGGCCGCCGAGGGCATTGCAGCCACTGTGGTCAGCGTCACGAGCTGGAGCGAACTGGCCCGCGATGGCCAGGCCTGCGAACAGCGCTGGCTGGCCGGCCAGCCCACAGGCACGCCCTGGATCACGGCGCTGTTGCAGACCACCGAAGGGCCGGTGATTGCCGTCACCGACTATGTGCGCGCCGTGCCCGAGGCGGTGCGGGCCTGGGTGCCCGAGGGGCGGCGCTTGGTGACGCTGGGGACCGATGGGTTTGGGCGCAGCGATACGCGGGCTGCGCTGCGGCGGTTCTTTGGGGTGGATGCGCAGGCGGTGGTGGGGGCGGCCCGGGCGGTGCTGGGGGGGGGGGAGGGCTTGGGGGCTGCTCGCGCTTAAGAAACGAGCACGAGCGAACCCCAAAGGCCTTCACAACCCGTACGTCAACTCCCGCGCCTTGCCCCAGAACACGCGGTACATGAAGATCGTGTAGGCCACGATCACCGGCAGCGTGGTGCCCACGCCGATTGCAATCACCACCAGCGACTCGGTGGCGCTTGCCGCGTCCCACACCGTCAGGCGGTCGAACACGATGTACGGGTACAGGCTGTAGGCCAAGCCGAAGAAGGCCAGCACAAACACCAGCACGGTGGCCGCGAACACGATCCAGCCGTAGCCTGCATCCACCACCCGCGGGGTGTGCAGCACATGGCGGATGGCCAGGAAAGCCGCCACGCAGGCCAGCGGAATCGGCAGCAGCACGAACAGCTCGGGCAGTGCGAACCATTTGGCAAACACCGTGGGGCTGACCAGCGGAGACGCCATGGAGATGCCCAGCAGCGCCAGCCCCATGGGCCACAGCACCGCACGGCCCCAGCCCATGGCCTTGCGCTGCAGTTCGCCCTCGGTCTTCATCAACAGCCAGCCTGTGCCCAGCATGGCGTAGGCCGCGGGCAGCGTGAAGGCAATACCCAGGGCAAACAGGCGGGCCCAGGTGTCGGTGGCAAAACCGGTGATGTAGGCCCCCAGCATCCAGCCCTGGGCCAGCGTGGTGACGAGTGAGCCGATGGCAAACACCGCGTTCCAGGTGGCCTTGTGCGAATCGCGCGCCTTCACGCGAAAGTCGAACGCCACACCGCGCAGGATCAGGCCGATCAGCATCACGGCCACCGGCAGGTACAGCGCCGACAGCACCAGCCCGTGCGCCATCGGAAATGCCACCAGCAGCACGCCCACGCCCAGCACCAGCCAGGTTTCGTTGGCGTCCCAGAAGGGGCCGATGCTGGAGACCATCACGTCTTTTTCAGCGTTGGTGGCAAAGGGCAGCAGGATGCCCACGCCCAGGTCGTAGCCGTCGAGCACGACATAAGCGAGCAGGGCCAGGCCCATCACGGCCATGAAGGCCAGGGGCAGCACGGTGGACCAGTCAATCGTTGCCATGGTGCGATGTCTTTCTGTGGTGGCGCGGTCTCAGGCAGTGCCGGTGCGGGCCGCAGTACGGGTCTGCGGGATGGTGGCCACGGCGGGCGGTGCGGGCGGGTGCACGGCGGCAGTGGGTTGGTGGGCGTGCTCGGCCATGTGTTTGATCACGCCCACATAGGCCACCAGCAGTAGGCCGTACACCACCAGGTAGGCGATCAGCGTGGCCAGCACGGTGTGCGGCGGGTGCTGGGCCACGGCTTCGGCGGTGGTCAGCAGGCCGTACACCAGGTAGGGCTGGCGGCCGATTTCGGTCACGTACCAGCCGGCCAGCGTGGCCACCCAGCCCGAGAAGGTCATGGCCACCAGTGCCCACAGCAGCGTGCGTGGCAGTGCGGCGGCGGGCTGTGCCAGACGGCGGCGGCGCCACAGGCTGGCGGCACCCCACCAGGCCACGGCCAGCATCAGCATGCCCATGCCCACCATGATGCGAAAGCCCCAGAACACCGGTGCCACAGGCGGGTGGGCATTCGGAAACTCGTTCAGGCCCTTGAGTTCACCGTCCCATTCGTGCGTGAGGATCAGGCTGGCGAGCTTGGGGATCTTGACGGCGTAGTCGGTGCGCTGCGCTTGCGCGTTGGGAATGCCGAACAGCGTGAGCGGCGCGCCCTTTTCGGTCTGCCAGATGCCTTCGATGGCGGCCACCTTGGCGGGCTGGTGCTCCAGCGAGTTCAGGCCATGCAGGTCGCCGACGAAGATCTGCACCGGAATCAGCACCGCAGCGGCGGTGAGGGCAGCGCGCAGCGCCTTGGGCGTGCCCTCAGTGGCGGTGCCCTTGAGCAGTTGCCAGGCACTCACACCGGCCATCAGGAAGGCAGCCGTCAGGCCTGAGGCCAGCAGCTTGTGCCCCAGCCGGTACGGGAACGAGGGGTTGAACACGATGGCCCACCAGTCCACCGCGTGGAACTTGCCGTCGATGATTTCATAGCCTGCAGGCGTCTGCATCCACGAGTTGAGGCTCAAGATCCAGAACGCCGACAGCGTGGTGCCGATGGCCACCATGAGCGCGGCAAACAGGTGCATGCGCTCTGACACCCGGTTGCGACCGAACAGCATGATGCCGAGGAAGGTGGCCTCCAGGAAGAAAGCCGTGAGCACCTCGTAGCCCAGCAGCGGCCCGGCGATGTTGCCCGCCCGCTCCATGAAACCAGGCCAGTTGGTGCCGAACTGAAAGCTCATGGTGATGCCCGACACCACGCCCAGCGCAAAGGTGAGCGCGAACACCTTGGTCCAGAAGTAGTAGGCCTGCTCCCACGCCGCAGCTGCAGGCGTGCCCCGCGTGGCCGCATGGCGCAGGCGGAAGAACACCAAAAACCAGCACAGCGCGATGGTGATGGTGGGAAACAGGATGTGGAAGCTGATGTTGGCCGCGAACTGGATGCGCGACAGCAGCAGGGTGTCGTCCATGGTCATTGCCCCTTTGCGTTTGGTGTATTGCCCTTGCCCGTCAGGCGGTCCTTGAATTCGAGCACCCGCGTCACGGCGGTGCCCATGCCCATCAGTTGCAGTGCGGTTTCGGGTGCCAGGCGCTGCACATCGTCAAACCAGGTCATCAGGCGGTCGATCAGATCGTGCATCTCGCGCATGCGCTCCTGGGCGTAGCGTTCCTGCTCGGTGGAAGGTTCCTCCAGGAGCGCCATGCGCAGCATCGACAGCGTGGGCTCGATCTCGCGGCGGCGGCGCTCTTCGGCCAGCACGCGGAAGATCTCCCACACGTCCTGAGGGGCCTCGAAATACTCGCGCCGGTCGCCAGGACGGTGGCTCAGTTTCACCAGCCGCCAGGCCTGCAACTCTTTGAGGCCCATGCTCACGTTCGAGCGCGAGAACTCCAGCGCCTCGGCGATTTCGTCGGCATTGAGCGGGCGTTGCGACAGGAAGAGCAGGGCATAGATCTGCCCCACCGTCCGGTTGATGCCCCAGCGGCTGCCCATTTCGCCAAAGTGCGCCACGAACTGCCGGTTGAGCGGGGGAAGCAATGTATTGACGGAGGTCATGGAACGGCATGATATCCGATCCCTCCTGAAATTTCAGTATTTACTGAAAATTCGCGAATTTCCGCAAAGTTCGTAGGGGATGTTCGGGCAAAGGCCTGCTGGCTTGCCGAACGTGTGCACAGCCCACCGCTATGCACGTTGCGCTGGTATGGCGTGCCCAGGGCCCAGCAGGAGGCGGCAGCGCATGCTGCCGGGGGCGTGTGCCGCACGGGTTGCAGGCTTGGACGCACGCACCGTCTGCGGATGCCCGGCGCTGCAGTGCCCCACTGGGGGCGGCGCTCTTTTTGTCGCGCGGGCGATGTAAATCCCTTTGCAGACGGGGGAAAATACGCGGTTTTGCCCGCCCCGTCTGGCGTGTGCAGCCGTCGCCTTCGTCCATCCGCTCTTTGCCGCCTGTCATGGCCACCGCACCGATGTCCCGCACCCCGTTTCTCGACATGGCCAAAGGACTGGCCTGCACGGTCATCGTGGCGCACCACCTGGCTTTCTACGGCCCGATGTCCGACATCGCGCAGCCGCTGGCCCCGGCGCTGATCGCTTGGCTGTACGACTACGGCCGCATGGCCGTGCAGGTGTTTCTGGTGCTGGCGGGTTATCTGGCGGCCGCCAGTCTGGCCCCCCAAGGCATGGCCCGCTACGACAGCGCTTGGCAGCAGGCCCTGCGCCGCTATACGCGACTGGTCACGCCCTATTGGGTGGCGCTGCTGGCCACACTGGCCGTGTCCGCGCTGGTGCGCCCTTGGTTTGCGCACGATTCAGTGCCGGGCGAGCCCGACGGGCTGCAACTGCTGGCGCATGGGCTGCTGCTGCATGGGGTGCTGGGCTACGAGTCTTTGTCGGCAGGGGTTTGGTATGTGGCCATCGACCTGCAACTGTTCTGCTGCGCGCTGCTGGTGTGGTCGACCGCACGGGCCGTCGGCCGCTGGCGTGGCAGCGTGCAGGGCGCGCAGCATGCGCTGCGCACCGCACAGGCGCTGGTGGTGGCGGGGGCTGCAGCGTCGCTGTGGGGCTTCAACCGCGATGCTGCGTGGGACAACTGGGCGCTGTACTTCTGGGGTGCGTATGCCATGGGCATCGTGGCCTACTGGGCCGTGCAGTCGGCCCGTCCGCTGGGCTGGTTGCTGGTCCTGGGGCTGCTGGCGGGCGTGGCGCTGTGGCTAGATCTCCGCCCACGCATTGCTGTGGCGGGTACCGCAGCGCTGCTGCTGGTAGTGGTGATGCGCTCGCCGCTGCTGCGCGCTTGGGGCTGGGCACCGCTGGTGCAACTGGGGCAGCGCTCGTATTCGGTGTTTCTGATCCACTTTGCCGTGTGCCTGCTGGTCAACGCTGTGGCCAGCCGCTGGTGGCCCCCGGTGCCCGCCGTGCAGGCCGTGGGCATGGTGCTGGCCTGGGGCCTGTCGCTCGTGGCAGGGCAACTGCTGTACGTGGGGGTCGAGTCACGTAGCACAGACCTGCGATCGGCCTTGCGATGGCTGGTCGGCCTGCTGCTGACCGGTGGCCTGCTAGAGGCGTACGCGCTGGCCACGGCCTGACGCCTACCCCACGGCTGCGGCGCTGGCGGCAACAGGCTTGAGGGCAGTGCCTGGATGCCTGCGGGGGGGGGCTTGCGCAGGATGGTTGCCGCCTCTTGGCGTTGAAGGCTGTTCGTGCTTATAAATCAAGCACAAGCAGCTATCGAATCAATAGCAAAAAACACAACGGAAGGCCACGACCGCGACAACGCCGCAGGCCATCACTGCCGCTCAAAACCTGTGCGGAACTCCTGCTCGATGACCACGCATGGTTTGCCGTTGATGACTGCCGGGACGGTGTCTTCTGAGTCAACGCACAGACTTTTTAAGCCGTCACGGACTTTAGGCGGCAGCGTGTTTAGAAGCGCCCAGCCTGACGCGAAGCCAACGGGAGGCTCGTCGTGCAGGGTCAAGTACGACCAAGTCTGTTGGCCGTTGAGCGTGTGGACGGACAAGTGCATGGGCTCGGTCGTGCTGACCTGTCCGGAGGGTGTGTTCGGCATGGTGTTGACATCCTGCGCACCCGCTCGGGAGCCGCGGAGCCGTCCCCGTCCAGCACCTGTGGCCTGGCAGCCACGAGCCCTTTAACCTAGAAACCGCAGTTGACCGCTTGTTCACACTGAAAAGTTCTGATGTCCGTTGAAGTTGCGCCTTGTGGGCGCG
>JBKBUN010000005.1:0-40551 GCA_046289925.1 Burkholderiaceae bacterium
TGGACCGCTGCGGCCCATTTGCAGCCGACGATTCCCAAGCCCGACAGGCTCCTAGGCTTAGACGAGGCGTCGTCAGACGCTTGCCGCATGAAAACAATGACAGCACGGGGGGGGGCTGTTCGGGCGCGCGAGCGAATGCAAAAAATCTATCGACAGGGCATAGCTGTTGTCTTTGTGCAAAAACAGGAGCAGCGCACTTGCGCCACGCAAGGCATGGACGTACCGTGTGCATTCTTACGAGTTGGATCCATGCGTTGCCACAAGCCCGATCTGCGTGCTACACCGCTTCCCCAGAGCGGTCGGGACGCGCCCGCGTCTACCGCCTGGGTGCGGGACAATGCACTGGAAGTGGCACGCCAGGCCATGCTGCACACCCTACAGGGCCTGGAAGGCTGTGATGTGGCCCGCATGGGCCTTCGGCTGCGTTACGCCGGCGGGGCCGAGGCCCTGTGGTATCTGCGCACCGACCTGCGGGCGCTGCTGGTGCAGCACACCAGCGAGTACGAGGCCGACAAAAAGCTCGCCTGCTTGCCCACGCTATTTCAAACGCTGCTGCCGGGCAGTCCCCAGCCCTGCCAGGTGCTGCGGCGGCGCTGACCAGCAATCCCCCTCCGCAAGCCCCCAACCGAGCCCCAGGGTGCTCAGTGCGCGTGGCCCCAATAGATCAGCGCATCACGCCCCTCGACCGACAGCGACACCTGCGCGCCCACGGGCAGTACCACCTTGGTGGGAACATGGCCAAAGGGCAGGTTGGTCAGCACCGGCACCTTGGTCTGGGTGCGCAGCCAATCGACCACCGTGGCAAGCTTGAAGCCCTTGTCGTGCGGCGCGAGTTTGTAGCCGGTGAACTGGCCGAGCACGATGGCTTTTTGCCGCGCCAGCACTCCGGCCAGCAGCAGTTGCGTGAGCATGCGCTCGATGCGGTACGGATGCTCGCTCACGTCTTCCACGAACAGCACCCCGCCCTTGACCTCAGGAAAGTACGGCGTGCCCAGCAGGCTGGTGAGCACGGCCAGATTGCCCCCCCAGAGCAGAGCCTTCTTCACGTACAACTGCGGCGGCACGGCGGGCGATCCGTCGGCGCGCGGCTTCTCGCGGCCCAGCGTCCAGCCCGCGCCTTCACCGTGGCCGGTCAGCAGGTCGTCGAAGCAGGCCAGCATGATGTCGTCGGGCTCGCCCTCTACGCCCAGGTCACCGATCAGCGACGGGCCGGCCCAGGTGGTGGCACCCGTCTGCGCGAGCACGGCGCACTGGAAGGCCGTGAAGTCGCTCATGCCCACAAACCGCATGCCGCCTTCGATGGCACGGGCCACGGCCTTGTAGCGGATGCCCGGCAGGATGCGCGTGTAGCCGTAGGCGCCGCGGGTGATCAGCGCCACATCGGCCCCGCTGGCCGCGGCGCGGTGAATGGCCGCCAGCCGCGTGGCGTCGTCGCCTGCAAAGCGGGTGTGCACGGCCTGGGCGTCGGGGTCCACCTCCACCTCGTGGCCCATGGCCTTAAGACGTGCAACGCCGCGGCGAAACGCTGCCTTGTCGCGGATCGCGCTGGCCGGCGAATAGATGTAGATATGCTGGGGGCCGTGGTGGTGGGCGCAAAGCGCCGGGTCGTGGTCGTGCGGCAAGGCATTCGGGCCTCAAGGCCCGCTCCAAAGGAATTCAAACAACAATGCCCCCGGGCGTGCGCCACACGGCCGGGGCTTCAGGCGACAGGAAGTCAGGCGGCGAAGTATTCCACAGCACGGCGGGCAATGACCTCGCCATGCTCTTGTAGGAAGTGGCCCGCTGCAGGCAGCACCCAGGGTTCGGGGCAGCCGCGGATCTGCCCGGCCAGCGCCTGCATCACCGGCAGGCCCAGCACCGGATCTTGCGCGCCCACGGCCATGAGCGTGCGGCCCTGCCACTGGTGCGCCCAGAACGGCGCGGCGGCCCGGGCAAAGGCAGCGCCTTCGGCATCGGGCCCGTCGGGTACCAGCCGCGGAAACGCCCGCAGCGCAGCCCGGCTGCCCGCGTCGGGAAAGGGTGCATCGTAGGCCGCACATTCGGCCGGCGACAGGTGGGGGTTGCCCCGCGCCAACAGCCGACCTACGCCGTACAGCGGCTTGTCGGCACACATCTGTCGCCACGCCCGAAAGCCCGGCGACAAGGGCTGCTCGCCGGTTGCCAGCAAGGTGTTCATTACCAGAAGGCCCTGGTAGCGCGCCGGGGTCTCGGGCGGCAGCGTCAGGCCCAGGATGCCGCCCCAGTCCTGCACGGCCAGTACCACGCGCTGCAGGTCCAGCCGCTCGATCAGTTCCAGCAGCACCTGGCGGTGCCAGGCAAAGCGGTGAAAAGCATCCTTCTTGGGCTTGTCGCTTTTGCCGAAACCGATCAGGTCGGGTGCCACCACACGGTCGCCCGCGGCCAGCCACACCGGCAGCATGCGCCGCCACAGGTAGCTCCAGGTGGGGTTGCCGTGCAGGCACAGCCAGGTGCGCGGCGCATCGCGCGGGCCTTCGTCCAGGTAGTGCAGGCGCAGGCCGGCCAGACTGGGCAGGTCGCTGAGATAGTGCGGGGCCCAGGGGTAGCCTGGCAGGTTGGCAAAGCGGGCGTCGGGCGTGCGCAGCGCGTCGTCGCGCAGCGGGTGGCGGGCCAGGGCCTCGGCCCGCTGCGCCTTGCGCCGTGCCTGGAAGAACTGGCTCAGCGCCTGCCCACAGTCGTCGGCCAGCACGCCGCCTTGCACTTGGGTGTGGTGGTTGAGCTGGGCATTGGCAAAGAGGTTGAGCACCGAGCCGGCCGCGCCGGTTTTGGCATCGGGCGCGCCATACACCACGCGGGCGACGCGCGCATGCAGCATGGCACCGCTGCACATGGCGCAGGGCTCCAGCGTGACGTACACCGTGCAGCCGTCGAGCCGGTAATTGCCCAGCCGCTGGGCCGCGGCGCGCAGGGCCACGATTTCGGCATGGGCGGTGGGGTCGTGCGCGCCCACGGGCGCATTGCGGCCCGTGGCCACCACTTGCCCGCCCTGCACCACCACCGCACCCACCGGCACTTCGCCCGCAGCCTGGGCGGCCTGCGCTTCGGCCAGGGCCGCGCGCATCCAGCGGGCGTCCTCTTCGGCGTTGACTTGCGCCCAATTGCTATTCATTTGATAGCAAATTACTGAGCCCTGATAAGCACAAGCAAGCGTTCTGACCCAGCATCTTCAAGGGGATTCCTTGGGCTCTGGGCGCGCTTGCTGCATCAGCGCCTCGACCTGCTGGCGCACCTGCTCGGTGGGCGGCGTCTGGGGGGTGGCGGTGGCCGGGGCCTGCACCCCGCCCAGCGCCGGGCGCGGCAGTTCGGGCGCGGGCTGCCGGACCTTGGCCAGGTACAGCACCACGGCCAGCGTGACCAGCAGGCCCAGGACAGCAGACACAGCGCGCATGGTGGTCTCTCCAATCGAATGGGGCAATGATGCGGCACTGTAGCCCCAAAACATCCACAGCCGCACTGAGCGGCCGTGGTGCGGTGGGTGCGCTCGGCGCATCCGTTCCATGTATCAGTTCAGCGCCACGCGGCTGCCATCTCGGAAGGTGTAGAGCGTGACCGCCGGCGTGGTCAGCTCGCCCTTGGGCGTGAAGGCGATGTGCGCTGTCACGCCGCGGTAGTCGGTCTTGCCGATGAAGGGGATGTAGACCTTCGGGTCCACCGAGTTGGCACGCTTCATCGCGTCTACGAGCACCATGGCAGCGTCATAGGCGTAGGGGCTGTAGATCTGGAACTGGCCCGGAAACTTGGCGTCGTAGCGCTGCTTCCAGGCCGCGCCGCCCTGCATCTTGGCAATGGAGGCACCGCCTGTGGCGCAGGTCACGTTCTTGAGCGCCGGGGTCTTTGCCGACAGTTCGGGCAGCTTTTCGGTGCACAGCGCATCGCCGCCAAAGAACTTGACGTTGCCCAGGCCCAGTTGCTCCATCTGGCGCAGCATGGGGCCGGCCTGTGCGTCCAGACCGCCGTAGAAGATCGCATCGGGCTTCTTGTTGCGGATCGACGTGAGGATGGCCATGAAGTCGGTCGCCTTGTCGTGGGTGAACTCCTCGGCCACCACTTTGATGCCCTTTTGCAGCGCTGTGGCCTTGAACACCGAGGCCACGCCCTGGCCATAGGCCGTGCGGTCGTCGATCACGGCCACCGTCTTGATCTTCAGGTGGTCGGCCGAAAACAGCGCCAGCGCGGCCCCGAGCGCGTTGTCGTTGGCGATCAGGCGGTAGGTGGTCTTATGGCCGGGCTTGGTCAGGTCGGGATTGGTGGCCGCGGCCGTGATGTGCGGCACATCACACTTGGCGTACACCGACGACGCCGGGATCGACGTGCCCGATTGCAGGTGGCCCACCACGCCAGCGACTTTCTGATCGCACAGCTTCTGGGCCACGGCCGTTGCCTGGCGTGGATCGCCCGCGTCGTCTTCGGCCACCAGCTCAAACTTGATTTTCTTGCCGCCGATCACGAGGTTTTGCGCGTTCAGGTCGTCCAGCGCCAGGCGCACGCCGTTCTCGGTGTCCTTGCCAATGTGGGCGATGCCGCCCGACACGGGGCCGGCATGGGCGATCTTGACCGTTTGCACGTCCTGGGCGAGGGCGGCCGTGGTCAGCAAGGCCAAAGCGGCGGCGGCAACAGGTTGCAGGGTGCGCAGGCGGGAGGAAAGGATCACAGGGAAATCTCCAGAGATTGAGGTCACGGCGCAGGCGAGCAAACCGCCGGCGGGAACCGCATCGGCTCCGGGGAGCGAGCATGCACCAGATAGGTGCTTCTCCAATAAGCATGCTTACGAAATGATGTCCCATGAAAATCAGTAATGCAGGTGGCAAAGCCCTGTGCGCTGGCCTGCGGCGGGGACGGCTGGGATAATCGCGCCCCATGTCCCTACTGCCCCACCAGCTCGAACTTCTGTCCCCCGCGCGCGATGCCGACATCGGCATCGAAGCCGTCAACCACGGGGCAGACGCTGTCTACATTGGCGGACCCGCCTTTGGCGCGCGGGCCAATGCGGGCAACGACATCCGCGACATCGAACGGCTGGTGCGGCATGCGCACCGCTTTCACAGCCGCATCTTCATCACACTCAACACCATCCTGCGCGACGACGAACTGGAAGCCGCGCGCCGCATGGCCTGGCAGGTGTACGAGGCCGGGGCCGACGCGCTGATCATCCAGGACATGGGCTTGCTCGAAATCGACCTGCCGCCCATCCAACTGCACGCCAGCACGCAGACCGACATCCGCACGCCCGAAAAGGCGCGCTTTCTGCAGGACTCGGGCCTGTCGCAGATCGTGCTGGCGCGCGAACTCACAGTGCAACAAATCGCACAGGTGCACGCCGCGCTGCACGAAGGCACCGACCCCGCACGTGCCGCCACGATTGAATTCTTCATCCACGGTGCACTGTGCGTGGCCTACAGTGGCCAATGCAACATCAGCCATGCGCAAACAGGTCGCAGCGCCAACCGCGGCGACTGCAGCCAAGCCTGCCGCCTGCCTTACCAGGTGCAAGATGCACAAGGGCGCATCATCGCGCACGACAAGCATGTGCTGTCGATGAAAGACAACAACCAGAGCGACAACCTGCGCATGCTCATCGATGCGGGCGTGCGCAGCTTCAAGATCGAGGGCCGCTACAAGGACATGGGCTACGTGAAGAACATCACGGCCCACTACCGCCGCCTGCTCGACGACATTCTGGAAGAACGTGAGGCCCTAGGCCAGCCGCTGGCGCGTGCGTCCAGCGGCCGCACCACCTTCAGCTTCACACCCAACCCGCTGCAAAACTTCAACCGCGAGTTCACCGACTACTTCGTGCAGGGCCGCAAGCAAGACATCGGCGCATTTGACAGCCCCAAGAACCCCGGCCAGACGATTGGCTGGGTCACGCGCGTGGGCGCCGACCATGTCGAGATCGAAGTCACCGACCCGGCCACCGTACTGCACAACGGCGACGGCCTGTGCTACTACGACCTGCAAAAAGAACTCGTGGGCTTGGCCATCAACCGCGCCGAGCCAGTATCGGCCCGCAGTGTGGGGCAGTGGCGCGTGTACCCCAAAGATCCGATCGAGTCGCTGCGCGACCTGCGCAAGGGCACCGAAGTCAACCGCAACCGCGACATGGCCTGGGTGCGCATGCTGGAGAAAAAGTCCAGCGACCGCCGCATCAGCACCTGGCTGGCGCTGGCCGAAACCGACACTGGCCTGCGGCTCACGCTGACCGACGAAGACGGCTACCAAGGCGAGGCCACGCTGACCATTGCCCTGCAAGACGCCACCGACCCCGCGCGTGCCCACGATGCGCTGCGCGAGCAGCTCGGCCGCTTTGGCGCCACCATTTTCAGCGTGCAGGCAATGGACCTGCGTCTGCGCGGCCCACGCTTCGTGCCGGCCTCTGCCCTGAACGCCCTGCGCCGCGATGCGGTGGCAGCGCTCGAGCAGGCCCGCGCCGACGGCCTGCAGCGCCTGCCGCGCGCGCAGCCTGTGGAGCCCCCGGTGCCGTATCCCGAAGACACCCTCAGCTACCTGGGCAACGTGTTCAATCAGAAGGCGCACGACTTCTACGCACGCCACGGTGTGCGCGTGATCGACGCCGCCTACGAGGCGCACGAAGAGCTGGGCGAGGTGAGCCTGATGATCACCAAGCACTGTGTGCGCTATTCGCTGAGCCTGTGCCCCAAACAAGCCAAAGGCGTGACAGGCGTGCAGGGCACGATCCGCGCCGAGCCATTGGTGCTGGTGCACAACAACGAGCGCCTGACCCTGCGCTTTGACTGCAAGCCCTGCGAGATGCACGTCGTGGGCAAGATGCGGCGCTCGGTGCTGCAGCAGGCCAAGAAAGAAGCGGCCGAAATGCCGCTGACCTTCTACCGCAAGCGCCCCGCACCGGCCGCCCACTGACACCGGCTGGACGCCGCAGCCCCCTCTGGGGCATAGAACACGGCATAAGCCATGCGCGCCGCACGGCGCTGCGCGTGCCTGCAAGCGTGCTGCAGGCCAAGCGCCCCGCCAAGGACGCACATTTGGGCCCCATAGCCCCCATAGCCCCCATAGCCCCGCTCTGGGGCTGCCAACACGGCGAAAACGGTCCTCGCTGGGGCTCATATTCGCTTTCGACGCTCCAAGTCCGACAGGCTCCTAGAGTCACCAGCGCTTTGCAGCCCAAGGCTGCTCCAGCACACCCCAGCGCTTGATGTGGATCAATCCCGAAGCGCTCACCGCTTGCCCTGGGTCAGGCAAGCGGGTGCAATGCGCAGACCGCCGTTGTCCGCTGCGTCTGTCGTGCACGGCTTTTTTTCGCATGTCTTGATGCCCTTCTTGTCGGCATGTGCTGGGCGTGCGATCGGAACGCACACCTTTGTGGCGGCAGGGTCTGGGCTCCAACCGACCGCTGCTCGGTGCGGTCGCCCTCACAGTGGCGCTGCAGTTGTGCGCCATCTATGTACCTGCACTCCAGCCCATCTTCAAAACGCACGCCTTGTCGGCGGGCGAACTGGCCCTGTGCGTGGCTGCAGCCGCCTTGGTATACGTGGCCGTCGAGGCGGAAAAGGCCTGGCGCCGCCGTGCAGCAAAGCCGGCCGCCCCCCGCCCACGGGCGCGCTGGTTGAGGGCAAGCCTCGCGCGCTACCCAGGCGGCCACGCCAGCGCCAGTGGCAGCACCGCAGCGCGGATGGCCTTCATACCCCCGACCCGGCACGGACCACTGGCGAACGCGACAATGCGCTACGCCCTCACTCCCACCCCCTGCCATGGATTCCGTCAGCCAATTTGCCTTGGGTGCCGCCCTTTCCACCGCCGTGCTCGCAGGCCGAACGGCCCCCTGGAAGGCCGCGCTCTGGGGCGGAGCACTGGGCACGGTTCCCGACCTTGACACCTTTGTGCGCCATGGCGATGCGATCCTGGACATGGTGCGCCACAGGGCCGAAAGCCACTCGCTGCTCTACCTGAGCCTACTGTCGCTGCCCCTGGGATGGGCCGGTGCGCGCTGGATAGGCCGAACGAGGGCATCGCGCGATGCGGCCGCCCTCGCGCAGCCCCCCGCGTCCGACAGCCTCCCATGGCAGCGATGGTGGTGGGCGGCCTGGCTGAGCTTGTTCACCCATCCCCTGCTCGACTGGATGACGGTCTACGGCACACAACTGGCGCAGCCGTTTTCTGACCACCCGTTTGGCCTGGGCAGCATCTTCATCATCGATCCGCTCTACACCCTGCCCCTGCTGCTGGCCCTGGCCGTGGCCCTCGTCAGCCAGCGTGCGGGCACGGTGCGCAAGGCCTGTCTGCTGGGCCTTGCGGTCAGCACCGCGTACCTGGGCTGGAGCGCGGCCGCCCAGCAGCATGTGCGGCAGGTCGTACGTGCGTCGCTCTCCGCCCAAGGCATTCAGGCCACGCGGGTGCTGGTCACGCCCACCCCCTTCAACACGGTGCTGTGGCGTGCCGTGGCCGTCGAGGAAGGACGCTATTGGGAGGGGTTCTATTCGCTGCTCGACGATGACCGGCCCATGCGCTGGAAAGCCTACGACCGGGGGGCGGCGCTGATCAGCACCCACGCAGGGCTGCCGGCCGTGCAACGCATCGCTGCCTTCAGCCACGGCTTCTACCGCATGGGCCGGGAGGGCGAGCAGATCACGCTGACCGATCTGCGCATGGGCCAGGAGCCCTTCTATACCTTCCACTTCCTGCTGGGCACTGCCGACGAACTGGCGCGCGGGTCGATGACGGTGGAGCAGCGCTGGATGCGCCCGCCGCTGGACGGCGCTTTGCCGCGCCTGTGGCAGCGCCTGCGCGGGGCGGACATTGAGCTCATGCCCCCTAAGGCACCCGTGGCTACGGCAGGCTGATCGACGTGCAGGCCCATCGCGCGCGCAGACGCAAAAAAGGCCTGCACAGGCAGGCCTTGGAGCACCCAAAAGCGCCGGGCTGCACAGCGGTGCTGTCGCACCCCGCCGTCGGCCCGGCATTCCGGCACAGCCTGGCCTGCCGCACCGGAACCGAGGTTCCTTGGAGCTGCGGGGCATGCGCCCCGCACCGCATCAGAAGCGCCAGCCGAGGCCCACGCCCACGAGCACCGGGTCCACTTTGAAGGTGCCAGCCTTGACGCCTGCCGCAAACACATCGGTCTTGATGTAGACCTTCTTCACGTCCAGGTTGAGGTACAGGTTTTGGGCAAGCGGGATGTCCACGCCGGCCTGCAGCGCAGGGCCAAAGCTGTTCTTGTCGATCGTAACGCCTGCGGGCAGGTTGACGCTGGAAAAGCGCGTGTAGTTCAGACCTGCGCCCACGTAAGGCTTGATGCCACCCACGTTGAAGTGGTACTGCACCAGCAGCGACGGCGGCAGATGCTTGAGGGTGCCGATGGGCACACCGGCTGCGCTGAGCGTGTGTTTTTGCGGCACGGTGAGGATCAGCTCGGCCGCGACGTTGGGCGTGAAGAAGTACGAAACATCGACCTCAGGGATCGCCTTGTTGTTGACCGACAGGCCCAGGCCCGTGCTGTCTTTGTTGGCGCTGTCCAGGTGCACGGCGCGGGCGCGCACCATCCAGGGGCCTTCGGCCTGCTGGGCCAGTGCGGCTCCAGAGGTCAGGGCACACAAAGCGGCGATGGCGAGCAGATGCTTGTTCATAGGAGACTCATTGCAGTGGTACACGGGGACAACCCCCGTGGCGGCATTGGGCCTCACCCAAGGCCACAGCGCCTTGCCGCACGTCAAAGCCCGCGCAAGTTGTTGCGCAGACAACCACATCCCCCCTGTACAGACCAGGATGGATCGGATGGCGGCACGGGCCGGCAGACCCCCAAGACCTCAGTGCCCTTGACCGCGCAAGCGCTGCACCAGCATCACACCCAGCAGCACCAGTGCCCCGGCCACGACTCCCGTGACTGCGTTGAGCAACTGTTCGACCACAGCGCGCAGCAGGCCCGCGCCCGCGCCCGCCCCCTGCCCTGCGGCGGCGCTCCAGGCCTCGACCGCATGGTGCAGCACCGGCAGGCCATGCACCAGAATGCCGCCACCCACCAGGAACATGGCGGCCGTGCCGGCCACCGACAGCGCCCGCATGAGCCAGGGCGCAGCGGTGAGGATGCCGCGGCCCAGCGCCTGCGCACCGCCACCCGGGCGGCCATGCAGCCACAGGCCCAGGTCGTCGAGCTTGACGATGCCGGCCACCAGCCCGTAGACGCCCATGGTCATGATCAGCGCAATACCGGCGAGCACCGCCACCTGCTGGGCAAACGCCGCCTGGGCCACGGTGCCCAGCGTGATGGCGATGATCTCAGCCGACAAAATGAAATCGGTGCGCACTGCGCCGCGGATCTTGTCTTTTTCCATGGCCACGAGGTCCACATCGGCACCGGCCAGCGCCGCGGCCCGGCGCTGTGCATCGGCGGCGGCCTCGGCGGCGTCGTCTGCGCTGTGCAGCCAGCGGTGCGCGAGTTTTTCGGCCCCTTCAAAGCACAAAAAGGCCCCGCCCAGCATCAGCAAAGGCGTGATGGCCCAGGGGGCGAATGCGCTAATGAGCAAGGCCGCGGGTACGAGGATGGCCTTGTTGATCAGCGAGCCCTTGGCCACAGCCCACACCACGGGCAGTTCGCGGTCGGCCTGTACGCCCGTGACCTGCTGGGCGTTGAGCGCCAGGTCGTCGCCCAGCACCCCCGCCGTCTTTTGCGCAGCCACCTTGGTCATCACCGACACATCGTCGGCCATGGCGGCACTCTTCTTGGCGGCCACTTTGGTCATGAGGGCGATGTCGTCGAGCAGCGTGGCGATGTCGTCGATGAGTGCAAGCAGACTGGCTGTGGCCATGGGTTCCTCCCGGGAAAAGCGGAATTATGATGAAAAAAGCGCCCCGTGCTTGGTTGGCAAGCACGGGGCGCTCTTATTTTGATAGCAGACCAGACGGCGCGGTCAACCCACCCATTGGCGCGCGTTGCGCCAGATGCGCATCCAGGGGCTGAGCGCGCTGCGGTCGCCGGACGTCCAGCTCATCTGGATATTGCGGAACACACGTTCGGGGTGCGGCATCAGCGCGGTGAAGCGACCGTCGGCCGTGGTCACGCCGGTCAGGCCCTGCGGGCTACCGTTGGGGTTGAACGGATACTGCTCGGTGGCGCGGCCGTGGTGGTCTACGTAGCGCATGGCGGCCAGCACGCGGCTGGCGTTGCCGCGCGCGCTGAAGTTGGCGTAGCCCTCGCCGTGGGCCACGGCAATCGGCAAGCGGCTGCCTGCCATGCCCTTGAAGAACAGGCTGGGCGATTCGAGCACTTCCACCAGCGACAGGCGGGCTTCGAAACGCTCGCTCTGGTTGGTGGTGAAGCGCGGCCAGTCTTGTGCGCCAGGAATGATGTCGGCCAGCTCGGCAAACATCTGGCAGCCGTTGCACACGCCCAGGCCGAAGGTGTCGGTGCGCGCAAAGAATTGCTGGAACTGCTCGGACAGCACCGGGTTGAAGGTGATGCTGCGCGCCCAGCCGATGCCCGCGCCCAGGGTGTCGCCATAGCTGAAGCCGCCACAGGCCACGATGCCCTGGAAGTCGGCCAGCCGCGCGCGACCGGTCTGCAGGTCGGTCATGTGCACGTCGTGCGCTTCAAAACCCGCCTCGGTGAAGGCGTAGGCCATTTCGACGTGCGAGTTCACGCCCTGCTCGCGCAGGATGGCCACGCGCGGACGTGCGCCGCCGGCCTGCACAAAGGGCGCGGCGACGTCCTCGGCAGGGTCGAACGTGAGGTGCAGGTGCAGGCCCGGGTCGTCGGCCTGGCCGGCGGCGGCGTGTTCTGCGTCGGCCGTGGCGGGGTTGTCGCGCTGCTGGCAGATCTTCCAGCTCACGCTGTCCCACACCTGGTGCAGGTCGGCCAGGGACGCTTCAAAAATACACTTGGCGTCGCGCCAGATCTGCAGTTGGCCCTTGCCCGCATTGATCTCGGACGCAGCCGGCCGCGTCTTGCCGATGAAGTGGCTGCACTGCGACAGGCCGTGCGCGCGCAGGGTCTGCATCACCTCGTTGCGCTCGGCGGTACGCACCTGCAGCACCACGCCCAGCTCTTCGTTGAACAAGGCCTTGAGCGTGAGTTCGTCGCGGCGCGCGCCCACCTGGGTAGCCCAGTTCTTGGCGTCACCGTATTCGGCGCGGCTGTCGTGGATGCCGTCGCCTTCGGTGACCAGCAGGTCCACGTTGAGCGCCACGCCCACATGGCCGGCAAAGGCCATTTCGGCCACCGTGGCCAGCAGGCCGCCGTCGCTGCGGTCGTGGTAGGCCAGGATCTGGCCCTTGGCGCGCAGCGCGTTCACGGCGTCGACCAGGCGCACCAGGTCTTGGGCGTCGTCCAGGTCGGGCACGGTGTCACCGCTCTGGTCCAGCGTCTGCCCCAGGATGCTGCCACCCATGCGGTGGCGACCGCGGCCCAGGTCGATGAGCACCAGCGTGGTGTCGATTTCGTCGCCGTTGAGTTGCGGCGTGAGCGTGCCGCGCACGTCGGACAGCGTGGCAAAGGCGCTCACGATCAGGCTTACGGGCGAGGTGACTTTGTGCGTGCCGCTGTCGTCCGTCCATTGCGTGCGCATGGACAGGCTGTCCTTGCCCACGGGGATGGAGATACCGAGCTGCGGGCACAGCTCCATGCCCACGGCCCGGACGGTGGCGTACAGTGCCGCGTCTTCGCCGGGTTCACCGCAGGCCGCCATCCAGTTGGCCGACAGCTTCACGCGCGGCAACTCGATGGGTGCGGCCAGCAGGTTGGTGATGGCTTCGGCCACCGCCATGCGGCCCGAGGCTGGAGCGTCGAGCGCGGCCAACGGCGTGCGCTCGCCCATGCTCATGGCCTCGCCCGCAAAGCCGCTGTAGTCACCCAGCGTCACGGCGCAATCGGCCACCGGCACCTGCCAAGGGCCCACCATCTGGTCGCGGTGCGTGAGGCCGCCCACCGTGCGGTCGCCAATCGTGATGAGAAAGCGCTTGGACGCCACCGTGGGGTGCGCGAGCACATCGATGACCGCCTGCTGCAGCGGCACGCCGGTCAGGTCGATGGGGGCGAACTCGCGCGTCACCGTTTTCACGTCGCGTTGCATCTTGGGCGGCTTGCCCAGCAGCACGTCCATGGGCATGTCCACAGGCAGGCGCTGCTCGCCCGGGGCGGCGGCGGTGTCTTCGAGCACCAGCTGGCGCGCTTCGGTCGCCGTGCCGATGACGGCAAACGGGCAGCGTTCGCGCTCACAAAAGGCCTGGAACTGCGGCAGCGACTCGGGCGCAATCGCCAGCACGTAGCGCTCCTGGCTTTCGTTGCTCCAGATCTCTTTGGGCGAAAGGCCGCTTTCCTCAAGCGGCACCTTGCGCAGATCGAAGCGCGCGCCGCGGCCCGCATCGTTGACCAACTCGGGGAAGGCGTTGGACAGCCCGCCCGCGCCCACATCGTGGATGGCCAGGATGGGGTTGCCCTCCCCCTGCGCCCAGCAGTGGTTGATGACTTCCTGCGCGCGGCGCTCGATCTCGGGGTTGCCGCGCTGCACCGAGTCAAAGTCGAGCTCAGCAGCGTTCGTGCCCGTGGCCATGGAGCTGGCCGCGCCACCGCCCATGCCAATGCGCATGCCCGGCCCGCCCAGCTGGATGAGCAGCGTGCCCGCCGGAAACTGCACCTTGTGCGTCTGACCTGCGTCGATGGTGCCCACACCGCCCGCGATCATGATGGGCTTGTGGTAGCCGCGCGCCACGCCACCCACGGTCTGTTCGTATTCGCGGAAGTACCCGGCGAGGTTGGGTCGGCCAAACTCGTTGTTGAAGGCCGCGCCGCCCAGCGGGCCTTCGGTCATGATCTGAAGCGGGCTGGCAATGTGCTCGGGCTTGCCGAACTGGCTGCCCCACAGGCGCGACACCGTAAAGCCCGTGAGACCGGCCTTGGGCTTGGATCCGCGGCCGGTGGCGCCTTCGTCGCGGATCTCGCCGCCCGCGCCGGTGGACGCGCCCGGGAACGGCGAGATCGCCGTCGGGTGGTTGTGCGTCTCCACCTTCATCAGCACATGCTGCAGAGCGCTATACTTTTGATAGCTGCTCGTGCTTGACTCTGAAGCACGAGCGGTCATTTTGGCCACAAAGCGCTCGGCAGTGTAGCCCTCCATGATGGAGGCGTTGTCGGCATAGGCCACCACTGTGTGCTGAGGCGCGAGCTGGTGCGTGTTGCGGATCATGCCGAACAGACTCTTGTCCTGCGGCACACCGTCGATGGTGAACTGGGCGTTGAAGATCTTGTGGCGACAGTGCTCGCTGTTGGCCTGCGCGAACATCATCAGCTCCACGTCGGTGGGGTTGCGGCCCAACCCCTGAAAGGCATTCACCAGGTAGTCGATCTCGTCACTTGCCAGCGCCAGGCCAAAGCGCGTGTTGGCGGCCTCCAGCGCGGCGCGGCCGCCGCCCAGCACGTCCACGCGCTCCATGGGCGCGGGCTGCAGTTCGGTGAACAGCGCAGCGGCAGCCGCGCGGTCGGGCAACACCGACTCGGTCATGCGGTCGTGCAGCAGCGCGGCCACAGCATCACGCTGCTCGGCACTCAGCGAGGGGGCTTTGCCCAGCAGGCCGGCGCGCAGGGTGACGCGGTACTCGGTCACGCGCTCCACGCGCTGCAGCGTGAGGCCGCAATTGCGCGCGATGTCGGTAGCCTTGGAAGCCCAGGGCGACAGTGTGCCCAGCCGCGGGCTGACCACCACCACCTCACCGCCCTCGGTCGGGCCATGGTAGGCGTCGCCGTAGGTCAGCAGCGCTGCCAGTCGCTCGCGGGCCGCCGCGTCGGGGGCTTGCGCGCTGGCCACCAGGTGCACATGGCGCGCGGCAATACCGTCGATGCGCTCGTGGATGGCCTGAAGGCGGGGCAGGAGTTGCTGGACACGGAAGGCGCTGAGGGCATTGCTGCCTTCGAACTGGGTAATGTGCAAGGTCACGGTGGCGGCCTGTAGCAGGAGGGGACGAAAGTGAATCGGGGTGGCTGCGGGCCGCATGGTCAGGTCGCTGAATGGGACCTGCGCTTGGGGCACACAGCGGGGGTTGAAGCAACTCGCCATTTTACCGGGCTGGCACCGCGGCCTGGCGGTCGGCTGGATGCGGCCAGCCGCAGCCTTGTGCAGCGCATGCCTGCAGCAGCGCCAGGACTGCACCATCGCGTCCCACGCTCGCACAACCCCGATGGGATAATCCAGCCCCATGAGCATCACCATCAAGACCGCCGAAGACGTCGAAGGCATGCGCGTGGCCTGCCGCCTGGCCTCCGAGGTGCTGGACTACATCGCCCCCCACATCAAGCCCGGCATCACCACACGCGAAATCGACCGCCTGGGCGCCGAATGCATGGCACAGCAAGGCACCAGGTCGGCCACCTTGGGCTACCAGCCGCCGGGCTACCCGCCCTACCCGGCCTCGCTGTGCACATCGGTCAACCATGTGGTGTGCCACGGCATCCCCAACGACAAGCCGCTCAAGAACGGCGACATCGTCAACGTGGACGTGACGGTGATCACCGACGAGGGCTGGTACGGCGACAACAGCCGCATGTACATCATTGGCGAGGGCTCCATCGCCGCCCGCCGACTGTGTGCGCTGACCTTTGAAGCCATGTGGCACGGCATCGTGCAGGTGCGCCCGGGCGCGCGCCTAGGCGACATTGGGCACGCCATCCAGAAGTTTGCCGAGGGCCATGGCTATTCGGTGGTGCGCGAGTTCTGCGGCCACGGCATCGGCCGCAAGTTCCATGAAGACCCGCAGGTGCTCCATTACGGCCGCCCGGGTACAGGCATTGAACTGGTGCCGGGCATGGTCTTCACCATCGAGCCCATGATCAACGCAGGCAAGCGCGAGGTCAAAGAGTTCGGCAACGACGGCTGGACCATCGTCACCAAAGACCACAGCCTCTCGGCCCAGTGGGAGCACACAGTGCTGGTCACGCAAACCGGCTATGAGGTGATGACGCTGTCGGCCGGATCCCCTCCGCTGCCGCCGTTTGTGACCGCCACCGCCACCTGACACGGCGTGATCGCTGCGCCGCGGGCATCGGTCTTGCTTGCCCCTTGCCACCTTTGCTGAACCCGCGTGCTCCATGAACGATCTCGCCTCTTTGCGCACCCAGTACCGCAGCGACAAGGCCGCCCTGCTGGCCGCGATGCAAGCCACTGGCGCCTCCACCCGCAGCATCCGGGTGTTGCTGCGCAGGCTGTCCACCCTGACCGACAGACTGCTGCAGCAGTTGTGGCAGCGCGCCGCCTTGCCGCCAGACCTGGCCCTGGTGGCCGTGGGCGGGTATGGGCGCGAGCAGTTGTTTCCGTTTTCCGACGTCGACGTGCTGCTGCTGCTGCCCGACGCGCGCTGTGCCGACGGCTGCGACACGCTCAAGGCGCAACTGGAGGCCTTCATCGGCAGTTGCTGGGACGCGGGGCTGGAGATCGGCTCCAGCGTGCGCACCGTGAGCGAATGCCTGACGGAGGCCGCCAGCGACGTGACGGTGCAGACCTCGCTGCTCGAAGCGCGGCGGGTCTGCGGCAACGCCGCGGTGTATGCCGAGTTCCGCCAGCGCTACGACGCGGCCATGGACCCGCAGGCCTTTCTGGTGGCCAAGACGCTGGAGATGCGCCAGCGGCACAACAAGTACGAGAACACGCCTTATTCGCTGGAGCCCAACTGCAAGGAGTCACCGGGCGGCCTGCGCGACCTGCAGATGATTTTGTGGGTAGCGCGCGCCGCAGGGCTGGGCTCGTCGTGGAAAGAGCTGGCCGCAAGCGGCATGGCCACGGCCTTCGAAGTTCGCCAGATCGAGCGCAACGAAGCCCTGCTGTGCCTGATCCGCGCGCGTCTGCACATTGCGGCCGGGCGGCACGAAGACCGGCTGGTGTTCGACCTGCAAACCAGCGTGGCCGAATCCTTCGGCTACCGATCGCAAGCGCCAGACGGCTCGCGCCTGCCCATGCGGGCCAGCGAAACGCTGATGCGCCGCTACTACTGGGCCGCCAAGGCGGTGTCGCAGCTCAGCCAGATCTTGCTGCTGAACATCGAGGAGCGACTCAACCCCCAAACGCACGAGTTGCGCCCGCTGAACGAGCGATTTCTGGAGAAAGCGGGTCTGATCGAGGTGGCCAGCGACGACCTCTACCAGCGCGACCCACACGCCATCCTCGAGACCTTTCTGTGCTACCAGCGCACAGTGGGCCTCAAAGACTTGTCGGCGCGTACGCTGCGCGCGCTCTACAACGCCCGCGGTTTGATGGACAGCCGGTTCCGGCGCGATCCGGTCAACCGGGCGGCCTTCATGCGCATCCTGCAGCAGCCCGCGGGCATCACCCACGCCATGCGGCTCATGAACCAGACTTCGGTGCTGGGGCGCTATCTGTGGCCGTTTCGCCGCATCGTAGGTCAGATGCAGCACGACCTGTTCCACGTCTACACGGTTGACCAGCACATCCTGATGGTGCTGCGCAACGTGCGGCGTTTCTTCATGGCCGAGCATGCGCACGAATACCCGTTCTGCTCGCAGCTTGCGGGCGGCTGGGACAAACCCTGGATTCTGTACCTGGCCGCGTTGTTCCACGATATTGGCAAGGGCCGTGGTGGCGATCACTCACAAATCGGTGCGCTGGAAGTGCGGCGTTTTTGCCGCCAGCACGGAGTGGACCGTGAAGACGCACGCCTGGTCGAATTTCTGGTGCAAGAGCACCTGTCGATGAGCCGCATCGCCCAAAAGGAAGACCTGTCCGACCCCGACGTGATTGCCGCCTTCGCGCGCCGCGTGGGCAACGAGCGCTACCTCACGGCACTGTATCTGCTGACGGTGGCCGACATCCGCGGCACCAGCCCCAAGGTGTGGAATGCCTGGAAGGGCAAGCTGCTGGAAGACCTGTACCGCGCCACACTGCGCACCCTGGGCGGCCGCGCACCCGATGCCGCAGCCGAAATCGAGGCCCGCAAGCGCGAGGCCCTGGTGCTGCTGGCGCTCAGCGCCCTGCCCCACGAGGCGCACCGCGCGCTGTGGGACACGCTGGACGTGAGCTACTTCATGCGGCACGAAGCGGCCGACATTGCCTGGCACACGCGGCACCTTTCGCGCCATGTGGGCTCTGCCAAGCCCATCGTACGCGCCCGCCAGTCGCTCGCAGGCGAAGGCTTGCAGGTCATGGTCTACGCACCCGACCAACCGGACCTGTTTGCGCGCATCTGCGGCTACTTCGACCGGGCGGGCTTCAGCATCCTGGACGCCCGCGTGCACACCGCACACAACGGGCATGCGCTCGACACCTTCCAGGTCGTCACATCCGACATGCCCGGCGCGTACCGCGAGCTCACGCACATGGTCGAAAGCGACCTGGTGCATGCGATCGAAGACGGCGGGCCACTGCCCGAGCCAGGCCGTCGGCGGGTGTCGCGGCGCGTCAAGAGCTTCCCCATCGCGCCGCGCGTGACGCTGCGGCCTGACGAGAAGGCACAGCGCTGGCTGCTGGCCATCTCGGCCAGCGACCGCGCAGGCCTGCTGTACGTGGTGGCCCGCATCCTGGCGCAGCACCGACTGAACGTGCAGCTGGCCAAGATCAGCACGCTGGGCGAGCGCGTGGAGGACACCTTTCTCGTGCAGGGGCCAGAGCTACAAAACAACGCACGGCAGATCGAGATCGAGACCGAGATCCTGCGCGAGCTGTCGTCCTGAAGGCTGCCAAGCAAGGCCGTGATCATCCACCGTCCTCGTGCGCCGCAATGTCCGGGAACAGCACATCCGTAAAACCAAACCGCCGGAAGTCGCGCACCCGCATCGGATAGAGCGTGCCCCAGAGATGGTCGCACTCATGCTGCACCACCCGGGCATGAAAGCCCTCCACGGTCCGGTCAATGGCAACCCCTTGCGCATCAAAACCGGTGTAGCGGATACACGACCAGCGCGGTACGCGCCCACGCAAACCAGGCACCGACAGGCAACCCTCCCAGTCCTCCTCCTCGGCATCGCCCAAAGGAGTGATCACCGGATTGACCAGTACGGTCGGTGGCACCAGGGGCCGATCAGGGTAGCGGGGGTTGCGTTGGAGCGATCCGAACACCACCACCTGCAGCGACACCCCGATCTGAGGCGCTGCAAGGCCAGCCCCCTGCGCAGCGGCCATGGTGTCATGCAGATCCTGCACCAATGCGTGCAATTGCGGCGTATCGAATTGCTCGACCGCAGCCGCATGCTGCAGGAGCCGGGCATCGCCCATCTTGAGAATCTTCCGAACGGTCATGTCCGGCAGGATAGCAAGCGCCTCAGCGCACACTGCTGAAACCCGTGGCCTGCACCGATCAACAAACCGCAATCGGTCGCGAGTTGCCAAAGTGCTCCCATTTTTGTGTATATAATTTCGGTCTCTGTTCCTCAATAGCTCAGTCGGTAGAGCGCCGGACTGTTAATCCGTAGGTCCCTGGTTCGAGCCCAGGTTGAGGAGCCAGACAAACCCCGCAGTGCAAGCTGCGGGGTTTTGTTTTGGGGGCCCGCAATCGGTCCGTGCTCCGCGACAATCGAGGTCCATCCTACCGCTTGCCCCCCCCGCATGACACCCTCGGTTATCTGGCTTGCTCCGGGCGAGCCCCTCCCTCCTTCAGAGCAGGCCTGGGACGCCGACTCGCCAGCCCCGGGGTTGCTCGCTGCGGGCGGAAGCCTCGACACCGTCAGCCTGCAGAACGCCTACGCGCAAGGCGCTTTCCCCTGGTTCAGTGACGGTCAACCCATCCTCTGGTGGGCGCCAACACCCCGTATGGTGCTGCAGGTCGACGAATTCCGATTGCACCGCTCGCTGCGTAAGACGCTGGAACGCTTTCGGACACAAGCCGGCTGTGAAGTACGGATGGACACCGCTTTCTCGCAGGTGATCAGAGCGTGCGCGAGCGCTCCGAGAAAAGGCCAGAGCGGGACTTGGATCGTGCCCGCCATGATCCAGGCTTATGAAGCACTCCACGCAGCCGGCCATGCCCACAGCGTCGAAACCTGGGTAGACGGCCGCCTGGTCGGCGGACTGTATGCCGTCAACCTGGGGCGCATGGTGTTTGGAGAGTCTATGTTTGCGCGGCAAACGGATGCATCGAAGATTGCCCTGGCCGCGCTGGTGGCGCTGTGTCGCCGTCAAGGCGCGCCCTGGATCGACTGCCAGCAGAACACAGCGCATCTGGCGTCACTGGGAGCCCGCGAAATGCCTCGGTCGGCGTTTTTGGCAGGCGTGCGTGCGGCCATCGCACAACCCGCACTGACCTGGCAATTCGAGCCCGTATACTGGAACGCAGTGTTGCCCCCCCAAGCCAGCGCGGCATGACGCAACTCAACGATTTTCCTCTCCAGTCGCTGCAGTTTTACGCCACAGCACCCTACCCCTGCAGTTACCTGCCCGACCGGCTGGCCCGGTCCCAGGTGGCCACCCCGAGCCATCTCATCCAGACCGAGGTCTATTCCGGGTTGGTAGCCCAGGGGTTTCGCCGCAGTGGCATGTTCACCTATCGTCCGTATTGCGACGGTTGTCAGGCCTGCGTGCCTTTGCGGGTGTTGGCCTCAGAGTTTCAGCCGAATAGAAGCCAGCGGCGCGCCCGCATGAGGCACAGTCACCTGCAGGCCCGCGTGTCGCGGCTGTGCTTTCTTCCGGAACACTACGCGCTGTACCTGCGTTACCAGAACGGACGCCATGCTGGCGGCGGCATGGACAACGACAGCATCGACCAGTACACACAATTTTTGCTGCAAAGCCGTGTCAATTCACGCTTGGTGGAGTTCCGCGAGCCGGCGGCAGATGGTGGCCCCGGTGTGCTGAAAATGGTGTCCATTCTGGATGTGCTGGCCGATGGCCTGTCGGCGGTTTACACGTTCTACGAACCGGATGACAAGGCCAGCTACGGCACCTACAACGTGTTGTGGCAGATCGAACAGGCACGCGCGCTCGGCCTGCCCTATGTGTACCTTGGATACTGGATCGAAGGCAGTGCCAAGATGCGCTACAAAACAGCTTTCGTGCCGCACGAGCGTCGTCAGCAAGGCATCTGGACGCGCACCGACGCCAGTTGAGCAGCCCTTGCGCTGCAGTGCTTGATTTCACCAGCTAAGATGGCGGACCGTAAAGCGAATCCAGCCCATGAAGAAAACCGATCCCGGCGCTCCCTCCAAACCCAGTGTGCAGGTGCTTGAACGCATGTTCACGTTGATGGATGTGCTGGCAGCCCGGGAAGAACCCGTTTCGCTCAAGGAAATCAGCGAAAAAACGGGACTTCACCCATCCACGACCCACCGGATCCTGAACGATCTGACGATTGGCCGTTTCGTAGACCGGCCTGAGCCGGGCAGCTATCGCCTGGGTATGCGCTTGCTGGAACTGGGCAATCTGGTCAAAGCACGCCTGAGTGTGCGCGATGCAGCGCTTGCGCCGATGCGCAGTTTGCACAAGCAAATCCAGCAACCGGTGAACCTGAGCATGCGCCAGGGCGATGAGATCGTGTACGTGGAACGCGCCTACAGCGAAAGGTCTGGCATGCAGGTGGTGCGTGCGATTGGTGGTCGTGCACCGCTGCACCTGACCTCGACCGGCAAGTTGTTTCTCGCCTTTGATGACCCCCAGCGCGTCCGCGCCTACGCAGCCCGCACAGGCCTGGCTGGTCATACACGCAACAGCATCACACAATTGCCGGTTCTGGAACGGGAACTGGCGAAAGCGCGCCAGTACGGCATTGCACGCGACAACGAGGAATTGGAACTTGGCGTGCGCTGCATAGCCGCAGGCGTTTACGACGACCAAGGCAAACTGGTGGCAGGTTTGTCCATCTCCGCCCCCGCAGACCGGCTGGATGAGAACTGGTTGCCCAAGTTGCAGGCCACCGCCAATGCGATCTCTGAGGCCCTTGGATACGTGGCGCCCCCAACGCCCTCACCTTTCGCCGCCGAGCCAGGCATCGGCCGCACCGCGCGCTGAACGGACCTGCGGCACTAGGTCCGCAAAGCACAAGACGCCTCCAGGCGCCGCAGCCGATCAGTGCCCGCTGCTGCAGTCTCTTACAACCCAGCCCGATCCCGCAAAACAGGAAGTCCGTCCAGCGGGCCTTTGGTCGTTTGATTCTGCGGAGAGTGCGCCTCTTTGCTCTTTGCTCTTTGCTCTTTGCTCTTTGCTCTTTGCTCTTTGCTCTTTGCTCTTTGCTCTTTGCTCTTTGCTCTTTGCTCTTTGCTCTTTGCTCTTTGCTCTTTGCTCTTTGCTCTTTGCTCTTTGCCTAAGGCCTTGGCCAACGGGTTCAGCCTTTGGCCGGCCGCAGCGGAGCGGCGGAAGATCGCAACCCCGAAGACGTTTCCACCCAGGTGCGTACGCGTTCGGCGTCGCCCAGACGGCTGAACTTGCCGGCAGAGTCCAGGAACACCATGATCAGCTTGCGACCTGCGATATGCGCCTGCATCACAAGACACCGCCCAGCCTCAGCGATGTAGCCGGTCTTCTGCAAACCAATCTCCCAAGCCGGATTGCGGACCAAGCCGTTGGTGTTGTTGTAGTGTAGGGTTCGACGACCGAGGGCCACCTCGTAGCTCGGCAAGGTGGAGAACTCGCGGAGCAATGGATCGCCGTGGGCCACGTTGACCAAGGTGGCCAGATCCCTTGCGCTGGACTGATTGCGGCTGGAAAGACCGGTCGGCTCGACGTAACGTGTATCGGTCATCCCCAGCAGTTTGGCCTTAGCGTTCATCTGGAGCACAAAGCTTTCGAGCCCACCGGGATAGGTACGGCCCAGTGCATGGGCTGCCCGGTTCTCGCTCGACATCAAGGCCAGACGCAGCATTTCACCCCGGGTCAGCGTCGTTCCCACACTAAGGCGGGAACTGCTGCCTTTTTCGGTGTCCACATCAGCCTCTGTGATGGTGATCATTTCGTCCATCGGGAGACCGGATTGGGAGATGATCAATCCCGTCATCAGTTTGGTCAACGAAGCGATAGGCAGCACCGCTTGGTCATTCTTGCTCAACAGCACCTCTTGCGTGTCTTGGTCAATTACCAATGCCACGCTGGACTTCAGATCAAGCGGATCCGAAACCAAGTGCAGGCCCGCCATCTGGCCGAATGAAGGGCGAGCCAGCGTGTATGCCACTCGAGCCGGGGCCTTGACCGAACGCGCGGCCGTCCGCATGGGGGCAGCCGCAGGCTTGCGCGCTTTGGCATTCGATGCCGACGCCGTTTTCTTGACGGGCTCCCGCTTGCGTTCGTTTGCCTGTGCTGCCGGGAGTGCGAGAGACAGGCCCACCACACAGAGCCCCATCCACTGAAACATGCGACTCACGACAGGACGGCGAAAGAGTTGCATCGAATTGCTCCAAACGGTGAGAACGGTTGCCCAGTGTACAAAACCAAAAAAAGTCGCGCAAGATCAACACCTTGCACGACTTTTCAGGAAACCGCTTGAAATTATAGGAGCGGCTATCAGCCTTGCGCAGCCACGCGGTCTGCTTTGCTGTGCAACTTGTTAAGTGCACTCAGGTAGGCCTTGGCCGAAGCCACGACGATATCCGGATCGGCCCCCACACCATTGACCACACGGCCGCTGTTCTGCAGACGTACGGTCACCTCACCCTGACTCTCGGTGGAGCCGCTGATCGCATTCACCGAATACAGCACCATTTCGGCCCCGCTTTTCACATGGGCTTCAATGGCTTTCAGAGATGCATCGACTGGGCCATTTCCGACCGACTCGCTGCACACCTCCTGACCATCGACGGTAAACACAATACGCGCACGGGGCTGCTCTCCGGTTTCGCTCTGCTGGTACAAAGACACGAAACCGTACTGCTCTTTTTCGCTGGTCACGCTTTCGTCACTGACCAACGCCAAGATGTCCTCATCGAAGATATCGCTCTTGCGATCAGCGAGTTCCTTGAACTTGGCGAAGGCCGTATTGATCTCGGTTTCACTGTCGAGGCAGACGCCCAGTTCCTGAAGGCGCTGCTTGAACGCGTTGCGGCCGCTGAGCTTACCCAGCACGATTTTGTTGGCGCTCCAGCCCACGTCCTCGGCGCGCATGATTTCGTAGGTGTCCCGTGCTTTGAGCACGCCGTCCTGGTGAATGCCAGACGCATGGGCAAACGCATTCGCACCCACCACTGCCTTGTTGGGCTGGACCACAAAACCGGTGGTTTGCGACACCATGCGGCTAGCGGCCACAATGTGCCGGGTGTCGATGTTCAAGTCCAGGCCAAAATAATCCCGGCGCGTCTTCACCGCCATCACAACCTCTTCGAGCGAGCAGTTGCCTGCACGCTCCCCCAGGCCGTTGATCGTACATTCGACTTGGCGCGCACCGCCAATTTTCACGCCTGCCAGCGAGTTGGCCACAGCCATGCCCAGATCGTTGTGGCAATGTACGGACCAGATGGCCTTGTCGCTGTTCGGAATGCGCTCGCGCAGCGTCTTGATGAAGTTGCCGTACAACTCCGGCACCGCGTAGCCCACGGTATCGGGCACATTGATGGTCGTCGCGCCCTCGGCGATCACAGTCTCCAGCACGCGGCACAGGAAGTCGACATCGCTGCGGTAGCCGTCTTCAGGGCTGAACTCGATGTCCTCGACAAGATTGCGGGCAAAGCGCACTGATTGCTTGGCCTGCTCCAGCACCTGCTCCGGCGTCATGCGCAGCTTCTTTTCCATGTGCAGAGGGCTGGTTGCAATGAAGGTGTGTATGCGCGCACGGTTGGCCCCTTTCAGCGCCTCGGCAGCCCGGGCGATGTCACGGTCGTTGGCACGCGAGAGTGAGCACACTGTCGAATCCTTGATCGCATTGGCAATCGCCTGCACGGCCTCGAAGTCACCGTTGGAACTGGCCGCGAAGCCCGCTTCAATCACGTCGACACGCAGACGCTCCAGTTGTCGGGCGATGCGCAGCTTTTCGTCCTTGGTCATAGACGCGCCGGGCGACTGTTCGCCATCGCGCAAGGTGGTGTCGAAAATGATCAGCTTGTCAGCCATCGTGGATCTCCTGAGATTGGTAGGTCGCCCGCAACATCGAAATTCTGGCGCCCCAAAACAAAAGGCCCGTTGCGGGTGCATACGGGCCTTTGTGGAAAACGTGTGCGCGTGCGCCTACACCCTCCGCCCGTGGGTCGTTAGCAGTAGGGGCAACAGCAGTTTGTTCATACCTTGCAATGTAGCACACAACGTCGGGGTACACAGCACATTCACTTGTGCAGCCCGCGCTCATCGGGTTCGTCCGTGGAGGTGCTGATCACACTCACATGCACCCCTCGGGTGCGTCGCCAGATGTAGACCGCGTATCCGCTCAGCCCGTAGGCCACAAACATGCCAAAAAGCACAATGGGTGGGTGGATGTTGATGACCGCGATGGTCAGCGCGATGAGCACGATCACCGCAAAGGGCACGCTTTTTTTCATCTGCACGTCTTTGAAGCTGTAGAACGGCACGTTGGTGACCATGGTCAGACCGGCATACAGCGTGAAGGCACACATGAGCCAGGTGGTCTGCTTCCAGGTCATGAGTCCGTCCTGGCCCCGCCACACGCCTAGTTCGGTCACGAGCCAGATGAAGCCAGCCACGAGGGCCGCCGCGGCCGGGGACGGCAAGCCCTGAAAGTACCGTTTGTCCACAACGCTGGTATTCACATTGAAACGCGCCAGCCGCAGGGCGGCACAGGCGCAGTACACAAAGGCCGCAATCCAGCCCCAACGCCCCAAATCCTTCAGCGCCCATTCGTAAGCAATCAGGGCCGGCGCAGCGCCAAACGAGACCATGTCCGACAGAGAATCCATTTGCTCGCCGAAGGCGCTCTGCGTATTGGTCATGCGCGCGACACGGCCATCCAGGCTGTCGAGCACCATGGCGCAGAACACGCCCACGGCGGCCAGGTCGAAACGGCCATTCATGGCCATGACGATGGCGTAGAAACCGCCAAACAGCGCGGCCAGTGTGAATAGGTTGGGCAGGATGTAGATCCCCTTGCGCCGCTTGCGCACCACCAGGGCGCTGTCGTCGTCGGGTTGATTGGTGTCGTGCATCCCATGGGCCTCCAGCCACGGCACCCTGTGGGGTGCAGGCCTGTCTGAAAAACGATTCTGTCCAGCCATCCGATACGCTCGGACAGACTGACAAGGGCCGCAGTGTAGCCGCTGCCGGGCAGCGCCAAGCGATCGGCGGCGGGCCGCCACGCGCAGCCGCCTAAGCAAAAAGGCCACCCCATGGGATGGCCCTTTGCCGTAGTGCGGTATGCAGATCGCATGCGCGGTCCGCACACCCCCTGCAGTTCGATCAGTTGCGGCTTTGATCCACCAGCTTGTTCTTTGCAATCCAGGGCATCATGGCGCGCAACTGGGCACCCACCTTCTCGATGCTGTGGTCGGCCGTGTTGCGACGACGGGCCGTCATCGACGGGTAGTTCAGGCGGCCTTCTTGAATAAACATCTTGGCGTAGTCACCGTTCTGGATGCGCTTGAGCGCATTGCGCATGGCGGCGCGCGACTGCTCGTTGATCACCTCGGGACCGGTCACGTACTCGCCAAACTCGGCGTTGTTCGAGATCGAGTAGTTCATGTTAGCGATCCCGCCTTCGTAGATCAGGTCCACGATGAGTTTGAGCTCGTGCAGGCACTCAAAATAAGCCATCTCGGGCGCGTAACCGGCCTCGACCAGGGTTTCGTAGCCCATCTTGATCAGCTCGACAGCGCCACCGCACAGCACGGCCTGCTCACCGAACAGATCGGTCTCGGTTTCTTCCTTGAAGTTGGTTTCGATGATGCCGGCCTTGCCACCACCGTTGGCCATGGCGTAGGACAGTGCCAGATCACGGGCCTTGCCCGATTTGTCCTGGTGCACGGCCACCAGATGGGGCACGCCGCCGCCCTGGATGTAGGTGCTGCGCACGGTGTGGCCCGGGGCTTTCGGGGCCACCATCCACACGTCCAGATCAGCACGGGGCACAACCTGGTTGTAGTGCACGTTGAAGCCGTGGGCAAACGCCAGCGAAGCGCCCTGCTTGATGTTCGGCTCCACGTTGTTCTTGTACACCTCGGCGATCTGCTCATCAGGCAGCAGGATCATGACCACGTCGGCCACCTTCACGGCGTCGTTGACTTCCATCACGGTGAGGCCGGCCTTGCCGACTTTGTCCCACGAAGCGCCGCCCTTGCGCAGGCCGACCACCACCTTCACGCCGCTGTCGTTCAGGTTTTGGGCGTGGGCGTGACCTTGTGAACCGTAGCCGATGATGGCCACGGTCTTACCCTTGATCAGGCTCAGGTCACAGTCTTTGTCGTAGAAAACTTTCATTTGGATCTCCAGTGTGGTTGTTGCCGTTCGTCCTGAGCCTGTCGAAGGGCTCAATCACACCCTGCCGCAACGGCAAGGCCTCGACAGGCTCGGCCCGAACGGACGGGTGGCCGAGCCCTGCTGTGGGATAGCGTCAGACGCGCAGAATGCGCTCGCCGCGTCCGATGCCGCTGGCACCGGTACGCACGGTCTCCAGAATGGCCGTACGGTCGATGGCTTGCAGAAACGCGTCGTTCTTGGATTGGTCGCCGGTCAACTCGATGGTGTAGCTCTTCTCGGTCACGTCGATGATGCGGCCGCGGAAGATGTCGGCCATGCGCTTCATCTCTTCGCGCTCCTTGCCCACGGCACGCACCTTCACCATCATGAGCTCACGCTCGGTGTACGCACCTTCGGTCAGGTCGACCACCTTCACGACCTCGATGAGGCGATTCAGGTGCTTGGTGATCTGCTCGATCACGTCGTCGGAGCCGGTGGTCTGGATCGTCATGCGGGACAGAGAAGCGTCTTCCGTGGGTGCCACGGTCAACGATTCGATGTTGTAACCCCGGGCCGAGAACAGGCCTACGACGCGAGAGAGAGCGCCCGGTTCATTTTCGAGCAGCACGGCAATGATGTGTTTCATGATGAGGATTCCTCTTTTTGCGACGACAGCACGGTCCACACAGGGGCCGCTGTTCACTGCCGTTTTTCGCTGCCCTCCCCCGTCGCCGGTAAGCGTCGGGCTCGGCAGGCAATAGATTCGTCTCTTTGCTATCAAAACGATAGCTGCTCGTGCTTGGTTAATAAGCACGAGCGACGGATTAAGCTCAAAGGTCTTCCGACCCCAGCAACATTTCGGTGATGCCCTTTCCAGCCTGAACCATCGGGAAGACGTTCTCGGTTGGATCGGTACGGAAGTCGAGGAACACGGTGCGATCCTTGAGCTTGCGTGCTTCGCGCAGCGCGGGCTCCACATCGCGCGGGTGCTCGATCAGCATACCCACATGGCCATAGGCCTCTGCCAGCTTCACAAAGTTGGGAAGCGCGTCCATGTAGCTGTGGCTGTAGCGGCCCGAGTACTCGATCTCCTGCCACTGGCGCACCATGCCCAGGTAGCGATTGTTGAGCGAGCAGATCTTGATCGGGGTGTTGTACTGCAGACAGGTGGACAGCTCCTGGATGTTCATCTGCACCGAGCCTTCACCCGTGATGCAAAACACCTCTGCCTGCGGCTTGGCCAGCTTGATACCCATGGCGTACGGAATGCCCACGCCCATGGTGCCCAGCCCCCCCGAGTTGATCCAGCGGCGCGGCTCGTTGAACTTGTAGAACTGTGCGGCCCACATTTGGTGCTGGCCCACGTCGGACGTGATGTACACATCGGCGTCCTTGGTCATGTTCCACAGCGTCTCGACAACGTACTGGGGCTTGATGACTTCCTGGTTGTTGCGGTCGTACTTGAGGCAGTCGCGCTTGCGCCAGCCCTCAATCGTGTCCCACCAGGCCGACAGCGCACCAGCGTCTGCCCGCGTGGGCGTTTCGCGGATCATCGAGATCAGTTCCGTGAGCACGTCCTTGACATCGCCCACGATCGGAACATCGACCTTCACGCGCTTGGAAATGCTGGACGGATCGATGTCGATATGGATGATCTTGCGGTCGTTCTGGGCAAAGTGCTTGGGGTTACCGATCACGCGGTCATCGAAGCGCGCGCCCACGGCCAGCAGCACATCGCAGTTCTGCATGGCATTGTTGGCTTCGATGGTACCGTGCATGCCCAACATGCCCAGGAACTTTCGATCGGTCGCCGGGTAGGCCCCCAAGCCCATCAAGGTGTTCGTGACCGGGTAGCCCAACATGTCCACCAGGGTGCGCAACTCTTGGGTCGCATTGCCCAGCAGCACACCGCCGCCGGTGTAGATATACGGGCGCTTGGCTGTCAACAGCAACTGCAGCGCCTTGCGGATCTGGCCACCATGGCCTTTGCGCACCGGGTTGTAAGAACGCATTTCCAACGTCTTGGGGTAGCCGGTGTAGGGCACCTTCTTGAAGGACACGTCCTTGGGAATATCAACCACCACCGGGCCCGGGCGCCCCGTTCGGGCAATGTGGAACGCCTTCTTGAGCGTCAGGGCGAGGTCGCGCGGGTCCTTCACGAGGAAGTTGTGCTTGACGATCGGGCGAGTGATGCCCACGGTATCGCACTCCTGGAACGCGTCGAGACCAATCGCCGGTGTCGGCACCTGACCTGAGATGATGACCATGGGAATCGAGTCCATGTAGGCCGTCGCAATACCCGTCACTGCATTGGTCAGACCTGGCCCCGACGTCACCAGCGCCACACCAACTTCGCCGGTCGCCCGTGCGTAGCCGTCTGCTGCATGGACTGCCGCCTGTTCGTGGCGCACCAGCACGTGCTGGATGGTGTCTTGCTTGTACAGCGCGTCATAGATATACAGGACCGCGCCACCAGGGTAGCCCCAGATGTACTGGACGTTTTCTGCCTGAAGCGCTTTCACCAGCACTTCAGCACCCATGAGTTCGGGCACGCCGCCCTGCTGCGCTGCAGCAGCCGCGGAATGGAGTTCTGCCTTGGAGATTTCCATGATCAACCTTTGTGAATTTCTCTAACGAAAAACCTTGGGTGCTCCTTGCAAGTGCTCTTGTGAAGCCAGCGCGGAACTTGAGGCCAAGGACATGGGCGCCCTGATTGCTGCGCCGGACCGTGACCCGTTTGCCTTTTTGATTTGCGTGCCACATTATCGCACTGCAACACGCCACAACCGACCGCCCCCCCCAAAAAAACGCGGGCAATGCCATAATGCGTCGCCTCCCGCGCAACACCCGGGCCGGCGCGTTTCCCCAGACCCTCTCGCTCGGGCTGACCTGCTTGGCCACTGAACAAGAACTCTCCGATTTCCTCAAAAGCGTTGAAAAACGAGCCTACAAACGCTCGCTCTATCACGTTCGCAACGAGGAAGCAGCGCTTGACATCGTGCAAGACAGCATGCTCAAGCTAGCAGAACACTACGGCGACAAACCTGCTGACGAGTTGCCAATGCTGTTCCAGCGTATCCTGTCGAATTGCACCCTCGACTGGTTCCGCCGCCAGAAAACGCGCAATGCGCTGTTCACCAACCTCAGCGACTTCGAAGGCCCCGGAGAGGATGGCGCTGATTTCGACGTGTTGGAGGCGCTCCAGAGCGACAACACCGGCCCTATGGCAGAAAGCGCCGAAGACACGACGCGACGCGCCCAAGTGCTGCGGGAAATTGAACTTCTGATCCAGGAACTACCCCTTCGTCAACGGGAAGCCTTCCTTATGCGTTACTGGGAGGAGATGGACATCGCCGAGACGGCAGCCGCAATGGGCTGCTCGGAAGGCAGTGTCAAAACGCATTGCTTTCGCGCATTGCAGACCCTCAGCAAAGCACTGAAGGCCAAAGGGATCCAGCCATGAACCACTCTTCATCCGCCGAGCAGACCACTACCGCAGGGCCAGATGCCTATGGTCGCCGTATTGCGGCCCGGCTCGCGCATGGCCTGGACGATCTGCCCTACGAGGTCAGCGAACGGCTCCGGGCATCCCGCATGCAGGCATTGGCGCGGCGCAAGAAGCCGGTCAGCGCGGCTGTTGCGCGTCCTGTGGTTGTCACAACAGTGCTCACTTCCGGTCGCTCGGCAATATTGGGCAGCGGCTCGGAGCCAGACGGCGTACGCTGGTGGCATCGTTTTGCCTCGGCCGTACCGCTGATGGCCTTGATTGCCGGACTGGTGTTCGTACAGATGATCCAGGAGCAGAGTACGATTGACGAAGTGGCCGAAGTGGATGCCGCGCTGCTGACAGACGACCTCCCGCCGTCGGCCTACGCCGACCCAGGCTTCGTTCAGTTTCTGAAAATTTCTTTGCCCGAGCGCTGAAGGCCAGCACGGTCACCGCCCTATTGCATGGATTCTCGTAGCCCGAGCTGCCCATCTACCGCCAAAACGCTGCTGGCCGCGCTCGCCGTTCTGGGTGCGCTCGCAGCAGGCGGCTTGTACGCAGCCCGGCAACTGTCCATGCTGCCTGCCAGCGCGATGGAAGCCGCCCCGGCGAAGGCGCGAGCATCCTTGCCTACCGCCCCCCGGGGGACCGCCTCGCCCCCTGCGGTTGCAAACAAGCCAACCGAGGACTTCGCAGCCGGCCCTACCTGGGAAAGCCTCAGCGGGCGGCAGCGCGCTGCACTGCATCCACTGGCTGAGCGCTGGAATCACATCAGCGCTGTCCAAAAACGGCGCTGGCTTGCAATTGCACAAACTTTTCACAGTTTGAGTCCGCAAGAGCAAGCCACCTTGCACAGCCGGATGGCAGACTGGGCCAACCTGAGCGCGCAACAACGCAGCCAGGCACGGCTCAACTATGCCCGCGCCCAGAGACTCACGCCCGACGACAAACGCGCGCAGTGGGAGGCCTACCAGGCCCTGACAGAAGCGGAACGCCGAATGCTGGCTGATGAGGCCACCATCAGCCCACAAGGCGTCGCGACGGCGATCCGCCCAGTCGCCCCCCAGAAATTGGCCCAGGTCCCGGCGGCCACGGTGGCGCCGGCAAACCGCCCCAATCCGCCCAAGATTCCTGCGGTGCTTGACCAGCCACGGATCGCCGCCCCAGTCCACACAGCGCCACCAATCCCGGCAGAAGCCTTGACACCCGTGCCGGTGGTTCCGCTTCAGGCGGAGCCCTCGCCTGTTGTGGTGCCTACGGCAACCGGCATTGCACTCCCGCCGCTGGCACCGGCCTCCAGCACGGATAACCCTGCGCCATTGCCGCCTTCGGCTGATCAGTCTGGGCTTTACCCCCAGTAACATCGGGGCATGCGCTCCGCCGTTTCCCCGTCGCCCGACAATTCGCCGCTCGCCACGCCCAGCCTCACACGTCGCATGGCCTGCTGGGTGTATGAAGGGATGCTCATGTTCGGCATCGTCTTCATTTTTGGCTATCTTTTCGACACCCTGAGCCAATCACGGCATGCGCTCGATCACCGCGCCTTGCGGATGGGGTTCCTGTTTGTAGTGTTTGGCATCTACTTCACTTGGTTCTGGTCCAAAGGCCAAACGCTGGCCATGAAAACCTGGCATATCCGCGTGGTCGATAGGCACGGCCAACCTTTGGGTCAGGGACGCGCACTCTGGCGCTATGTGTTGAGTTGGCTGTGGTTTCTGCCGCCACTGGCCGCTGTAGCACCTTTTGGACTGTCAGGCGCAGAGACATCGGTCATCGTCATCGGCTGGGTGCTGGTGTGGTGCCTTCTCGCACGGTTCCACCCCCAGCGGCAGTTCCTGCATGACGCGTTTGCCGGCACTCGGCTGGTAGACAGTGCTCCGCGTTCAGCAGCAAAAACTTGAACCTTCCACGCACATCCACGCCAATGCCATCCCCCTCGAGTGACCGTCAGGGTCACACGTCCGCACCACAGACAGCCTTCGACAATCCGCACAAGCGGCGCACAGGTTTTTCGCGACTGTGGCATGCCACAGTTCACTCACTGCAGGGCTTGCGCGCAGGTTGGACGGAAAAGGCGTTCCGGCAAGAAGTCCTTCTCGCCACCGTGATGGTTCCTCTCGCCTTTGTGGTGGGTCACACCTGGATGGAAGTCTCGATGCTGTGCGTTGTGCTGGCCTTGGTGCTGATCACAGAACTGCTTAACAGCGCGATCGAAGCCGCCATCGACCGCGTAGGACCGGAATGGCATGCGCTCTCGGGTCGCGCCAAGGACCTGGGGAGTGCAGCAGTACTGGTATCTCTCTTGCTCTGCGGTGCCGTGTGGGGGGCCGCCATCTACCACAGGCTGACCCATGGATGAACCGAGTTTCTCGATCGCGGTGTACTGCGGCTCTCGACCTGGCGATGACAGACGATACACAGATGCCGCACGCGAAGTCGGCCACTGGATTGGCGCTCATGGTGGGCAGTTGGTCTATGGCGGCGGTCGAAGCGGCCTCATGGGCGTGGTTGCAGAAGCCACCCGCACGTCTGGTGGACGTGTCGTGGGTGTCATCCCGCAATCGCTGGTTGACAAGGAATTGGCCAACCGCGCGTGCGACGAACTGCACGTGGTACAGACCATGCACGAACGTAAAGCCTTGATGGCCGAACGCAGCCAGGCGTTTATCGCGTTAGCGGGCGGAATTGGCACCTTCGAGGAGCTTTTTGAAGTGTGGACCTGGCGGCAACTGGGCTACCACCAGAAGCCGCTTGGCTTGCTCAACACCGCTGGTTACTACGCCCAACTGATCCATTTCCTGGAGCACAGCGTGGACCATGGCTTCATGGATGACTGGCAGATGGGTTTGCTTCGGATCCATGACGAACCAGCCGCCTTGCTAGCAGCGTTGATTCAGGATGCCGGCTGGGCGGTCGAAGGTCGCTCAATACGCACAGTAATCTGAGGCATCGGTATGGGCCGAAGCCCATTGCAAGAGAGGGCAAACCCAAATCTCAGGAATTCAGATGGCAGCTTGATCCAACTCACCTGTCCGGATGCGAACTATGCGCTCTATGGGCGTGACGAAAATCTTGCCATCTCCGATCTTGCCAGTGCGTGCAACCGCCACAATCGCATCCACACAGCGGTCCACGTCCTCGGTCTTGACCACCACTTCGACTTTCACCTTGGGCAGAAAGTCCACCACATACTCGGCGCCGCGGTAGAGCTCAGTATGTCCCTTCTGACGACCGAAACCCTTCACTTCGGTCACCGTCAGGCCCGTCACACCGCAGTCGGCCAAAGCCTCACGGACCTCCTCCAGTTTGAACGGCTTGATGATGGCGGTGATCATTTTCATTGCATTGCTCCTGAAGACAGTGAAATCTGTACAGGCCGTCAGGCCCGGAACCGGTTGGTGATCGGATAGCGCCAGTCCTTGCCGAAGCTTCGGCGAGACACTCGCACGCCAGGAGGCGCCTGCCGGCGCTTGTACTCATTGATCCGCAACAGCCTTGTGACCCGGTCCACATCCTCCTGGCGATAGCCAGCCGCCACGATCGACGACATAGGCTCGTCCTGTTCGACATAGCGCTCAATAATGGCGTCCAGAACTTCGTATGGAGGAAGGCTGTCCTGATCCTTCTGATCTGGGCGCAACTCTGCACTGGGTGGGCGTGAAATGATACGTTCAGGAATCGGGTTAGAACCCGTGGCGTAGGGGTCGTGAGCATTGCGCCAACGCGCAAGTTCGAACACTCGGGTTTTCAAAACATCTTTGATCACCGCAAAGCCTCCGGCCATGTCCCCGTAAAGGGTACAGTAGCCCGTGGCCATTTCGCTCTTGTTTCCGGTCGTCAATACGAGGCTGCCAAATTTATTGGACAGCGCCATGAGCAGCGTTCCCCGGATACGGGCCTGGAGATTCTCTTCGGTGGTGTCTTCGGCAAGGCCTGCGAATTCGCCCGCCAAGGTGTACCGAAAAGCATCGAAGACCCCTTTGATTGGGATCTCGTCGTAGCGCACCCCCATGCGCCGACTCATCTCCGCTGCATCCTGCCAACTGATGTCTGCCGTATAGGGCGAAGGCATCATCACAGCACGCACATGCTCAGCACCAAGAGCATCCACGGCGATGGCCAGCACCAGTGCCGAATCGATACCGCCCGATAGCCCCAACACAACGCCGCGAAAGCCATTTTTTCGAACGTAGTCTCGTACGCCCAGAACCAATGCATCCCACAATTCAGCCAGAGGCTCTGCCTCAGGTTCCACCACCCCCGACACGCGCACCCGACCTGTCTCTGCATCCGTTGTGGCCCGTAACGCCACCAGTACCTCTCGGAAACCCAGGGCTCTTGCCGCAAGACGCCCACCAGCATCTAGGGCGAAAGATCTGCCATCGAAAACCATTTCGTCCTGCCCGCCCACCAAATGGGCATAGACCAGCGGGAGCCCCGTCTCCAGCACGCGCTGACGCATGACCTGTTCGCGCTCCGCCGACTTCCCTGCGTGATAGGGCGATGCATTGAGTACAAGAATCATCTGGGCACCCGCTGCGACCAAGTCGGCCGCAGGACGCGAGAACCAAGCGTCCTCACAAATCAGCAAACCCACGCGGACACCGTTCACATCCACGACGCATGGGCGATCGCCTGCAACGAAATAGCGGCGCTCATCGAACACTTGGTAATTCGGCAGCTCACGTTTCGCATACGTTGCAACCATCTGACCTGCCTGCAAGACGGTTGCCGCATTCCAACAGGGTGAGAACGCTGGCGCCGTCGGGGACTGCCGCAAGGGATGGCCCACCACCAGCGTCAACCCCGCCAACCCTGCGGTCTCACGGGCGACTTCTTTCAGGGCATCATCACACGCAGCCTGGAACGCGGGCCGCAGCAAAAGATCCTCGGGCGCATACCCACACAAGGCGAGTTCGGGCGCCACCAAAAGCCGATCTCCTCGGGCATGGGCTGTATAAGCGGCCTCAATGATCTTGCGGGCGTTGCCCTGCAGGTCACCTACCGTAAAGTTGAGTTGAGCGATGCAGATCGAGAAAGTCATGAGGAAGCCACAAGCCGCGTCCACGCTGCACAACCACTCGTGGCGTCTACCCAAGCGCGCTCAGTCGGGGCTAGGGAGACTGTGCACATGAACCAAATGGCCATTATCGCCCTCGTCCACGGATCGATGGACGAGATCCCCAGCGAAGACTGGAATCGATTGTGGGCAGAACAACCCAACCCCACTCCGTTCATGCGTTACGAGTACTTGCACGCATTGGAGACCAGCGGAAGTGCATCTGTCCAGACGGGCTGGCAGCCCGCGCATCTGGCGCTGCGAAGCAGCCATGGCGAACTCGTTGCGGCCTGCCCTCTCTATCTCAAGACCCATTCGTACGGTGAATATGTGTTTGACTGGGCGTGGGCCAATGCCTACGCGCAGCATGGTCTGGCGTACTACCCCAAAGCCTTGGTCGCGGTACCCTTTACTCCGGTGCCTGGCACTCGGTTGATGGCCAAGTCCCCCGCACTCCGCGAACGACTCCTGCGCAAACTGCAACAGTGGTGTTCGGATCAGGGGCTGTCTTCCGCCCACCTACTGTTTGTTGATCCTACGGATCTGGAGGCGGCACATGCGCTGGGCTGGATGCAACGACAGACTGTCCAATTTCACTGGCAGGCAGCGACCAGGCATGGACTCGAGCGCCCACGCGACCTCGAGGCGCTGCTGCAGTCGCTGACTCAGGAAAAACGCAAGAAGATCCGGCAGGATCGACGCAAAGTGGCCGACGCAGGGGTTCGCTTCCGCTGGCGCCGTGGGGCAGAGATCAGTCCCCAGGATTGGGATTTCTTCTACCGCTGCTACGAACAAACCTATCTGGAACATGGCAATCCGCCGTATCTCAAGCGGGAATTCTTCGCCGACATGGCGCGGCATATGGCCGACAACTGGCTCATGTTCCTGGCCGAACGAGAAGGGCGTCCCATCGCGGCCAGCCTCGTCGCCTTGAACCAATCATCCGACGCGCAGGGTCGGCCTGTGGCCGTGGCATACGGTCGCTACTGGGGCGCGGTGGAGCGAGTGGACTGCCTACACTTTGAAGCCTGCTACTACCAGCCCCTGGCTTGGTGTCTGGAGCATGGTTTTGACCGTTTCGAAGGCGGAGCGCAAGGGGAACACAAGATGGCCAGGGCACTTCTGCCGACACGCACGCATAGCATGCACTGGCTGGCACATCCAGCATTTGCGGATGCGGTTCAACGCTTTCTGGAGCGAGAAGACCTTGGCATCGAGGCGTACTGGAGGCACTTGGAGACACGCAATCCATTCAGCCATCGCCTTACCAGCGCCGATTGAGATCCGCATGCCGCCGAGGCCAGGCTAGCCGCGCCGGGCCTTGTGATCTCACCCGCTACGAAAGCCCTGTAGTGGAGCATTCGACGAGCTCGCCGCAGCAACTGCCCGTCGCTGCAAACATGAACGCGCAGGCGGCACGACTACGAGGCTGGCCCCGTCATTGGAGAGTTGCCTCCACGGTCACCCCCTGGAAAACACAGGAAATGGTGCTAACTTCGCACGAAGTCGTTTCGCGAGCGGCAGCCGATATTGCACACCATGCCCCAGTTCCACACAAAAGCTACCATCCCTGACCGTCCGGGCCCGGATCTCCCACCACCCAGCCTTTCGCTGCTGGCGCTGGAATTGCGGGCGCCCTGGGAGTTTGGGGCAGTGCTCCCTGCCTGGCCAGTCCTTCAACGCGCCCCTCGCGGTGACGGTCATACCGTCATCGTATTTCCTGGACTTACGGCTGGCGACGCCACCACCCTGCCCTTGCGCCGCTACTTGGAGTCTCGCAACTACAAGACCAGAGGCTGGGGACAAGGCCTGAACTTGGGGCCGCGCGAGGGCGTGCTGGAGCGTGTCAAAGACATGGTGCGCCGTGCGAGCGATGAGAGTGGCTCGTCGGTGAGCCTGGTGGGATGGAGCCTCGGGGGCATTTACGCACGAGAACTGGCCAAGGAACTCCCAGATCGCGTGCGCTGCGTCATCACCCTGGGCACCCCATTTGCCGGCCCCCACACATCCACCAACGCATGGCGCATCTATGAACTGGCCAGCGGTCGCAGCGTGCACCGGGAGTCCGAGCACTACAACCTTCCGGAAGCCCCTCCGGTACCCACCACCAGCATTTTCTCCCGCACCGATGGGGTGGTGGCCTGGCGAGGAAGCCTTCAGGCTCCGGCAGCCCATAACCCGCATACTGAAAATATTGAGGTCGTGGCCAGCCACTTCGGCATCGGACTAAATCCCAGCGCCTGGTGGGCTGTCGCCGACCGACTGCACCAGCGCCACAGCCCCGACAGACCGTGGATGCCGTTCAAGCGGCCGCGTTTGCCCGGCCTGCATTTGGTGTTCCCAGACCCCTACCGTCCCTGAGCGTCACCCCTGGGCGTTATGGCAACGCTGGACAAGCCGCCACTGTCATCAAGCCAGTGGCTTGAGGCACCATGAAATTGCGCATGGTGAGAACGGCGAGCGCAAAGGGCATGGGTTCGGGTCGAATAGGCGCCATTTCTGCCCTGCAGGCACCGCGTGCGCCCACAGCGGGCGCACCTATGCCATGAGGCGCTGTCGCGCCAGGTAGATGCTGGCCAGTCCCAGCGTCACGAACGCCCGCATGGCGTTCTTGCCTAGCCCGCGGTAGCGTACCTTCACGTGTTCAAACTGACACTTGGCCTGATCACCCGGAACGGGTGCTCGACCTTGGCTCGGATGCTGGCCTTGGTCTTCTCGAACATCTCCATGCGTTGGCCCAGCGGCTGCGTTTTGTCCAGCTTCTTGCGCTTGTCCGGTCGCATCGCCACGTGCCACACCACGTTCGGCTTGCCATCGGGCCGCTGGTCCGCGTCTTGGTAGCCCGCATCGCCCAGCGCCTGCATTTCTTGTCCATGCAGAAGGCTGTTGACCTCGACCACATCGGCCACGTTGCCGGCCGTACCGCGCACCGTGTGCACCAGGCCAACGCATGAAGGGCTCATTCGGTTGTCATGATTTACGGAAAGCTCAATAGGTTCAAAGATCGCACTGCGCGGGATCCAGAAACTCCTGGGCATAGCGCAGATGCACCCCCTGCTGCACGAAAACGTCAAAAAGGTCGGGGTCAATATGACCGTTGTCGCACATGCGGCGCATGATGGCCAGCGCCTGCGACAGGCTCATGCCGCTTTTGTAGGGCCGGTCGGCAGCCGTCAGCGCCTCAAAAATGTCGGCAATGCCCATCATGCGCGCCTGCCAGGACATCTGCTCGCGCGTAAGGCCCCGCGGGTAGCCGCGACCGTCCATGCGCTCGTGGTGACCGCCCGCGTATTCGGGCACGTTGCGCAGGTGGCGCGGCCAAGGCAGCGTCTCTAGCATCTTGATGGTGGCCACGATGTGGTGGTTGATCACGTCGCGCTCGGCCTGCGTGAGCGTGCCCGAGCGGATGCTCAGGTTCTCCACCTCCTCGGACGTGAGAAAGCTGGTGAGCACGCCGTCAGGGTTGCGCCACTGGTAGGCCGTGGCCAGGTCGCGCACGCGCTGGCGGTCGGCTTCTGGCATCGCCTCCTGGCCCTGGTTGGCGCGGCGCAAAAAGGTGCGGTCGTCTTCCAGAGCCTGCAACTGTGCTTGCAGGCCAGCCTGTATCTGCGCTTCGGCCGCCGCATCGGTCACAGGGCGCAGCGCGAGTTGCTGGCGCAGCGCAGCCAGTTCAGCGTCGCGCTTGAGCACTTCCACCCGCGTGTCGATCAGCCCAATGCGGTCGAACAGTGTCTGCAGTTTGGTGGCCTTGTCCACCACGTGCACGGGGGTGGTGATCTTTCCGCAGTCGTGCAGCAGGCCGGCCATCTTCAGCTCGTAGCGGTCGCGCTCGCTCATGTGAAAGTCCGCCAGCGGCCCCTCGGTGGTACGGTCTGCGGCCTCGGCCAGCAGCATGGTCAGCGCGGGCACGCGCTGGCAGTGGCCTCCGGTGTAGGGCGACTTCTCGTCGATCGCCACGTTGATCAGGTTCACGAAGGACTCGAACAGCTTTTCGAGCTGCGAGATCAGCAGCCGGTTGGTCAGCGCAATCGCCGCCTGCGAGGCCAGCGACTCGACCAGGCTCTGGTCGGTGCTGGTGAAGGACTGCACTGCGCCGGTCTGGGGGTCGGTGGCGTTGATGAGCTGCATCACGCCAATCAGTTCGCGCTCATGGTTCTTCATGGGCACCGTCAGAAACGAGCGCGAGCGGTAGCCCATGCGCTCGTCAAACGCGCGCGTGCCCGAGAAGTCAAAATGCTCCTGGCTGTAGGCGTCGTCGATGTTCACCGTGCGGTCGTGGATGGCCGCATAGGCCGCCACCAGCGAATCGTTGGGCTTTCCGTCCGGCAGGTACAGCGGCAGCTCGGGAAAGTCTGTCACCTTGCCTGCGGTGCCGCCCAGGTGCAGACCTAGCGAGGCGGTGCGTACGATCTCGAAGCGCAAAAAACGGCCGTCGTCACTCACACTGTAGAGCGTGCCGCCGTCAGCACCTGTGATGGCACGGGCGGCCTCGACAATGTTCTCGAGGAGGCGGTCGATGTCACGCTCGCGCGAGAGCGCTGCGCCGATGCCATTGAGCTGTTCGAGCCGGCGACACAGGTGGACAGTGGATTCCTTGCTCATGTGCGCTCGCCCCCAGGCAGTGGAATGATGGCCTGCGAGCGACGATGGTAGCGGCATTACCCCGCGCGACATAGCGCTGCGTACACGGACCTATGATCCTAGGAGCCTGTCGGACTTGGGAATCGTCGGCTGCAAATGGGCCGCAGCGGTCCATTTTTCACCGTCTTTTG
>JBKBUN010000058.1:0-17751 GCA_046289925.1 Burkholderiaceae bacterium
GAGTGCGCCGCGTCGTCTGGCCTTGCCTGGCGCGCCGATCACGGCACTGGCGGGCGCATCCAACTGCGGTTTCTAGGTTGAAGCGGGGCGCAGAGCCGCCTTGACCCGTGGTGGCAGCCAAATGGCCTGCTTGTGCTTGTCAGCGCTGTATCTCTAGCTATTGAAATGCTAGCGCCTATGGCGCGGCACCGAGCAGGCCCACCGGCGCTTGCTCGCGCCTTCACAGCGCAAAGATCTTGCCCGGGTTCAGGATGTTCTTCGGGTCCAGCGCGCGTTTGATGGTGCGCATCATGTCCACCGCGCCCGCCCCGGCTTCGTCGAGCAGAAAGCCCATTTTGTGGATGCCCACGCCGTGTTCGCCGGTGCAGGTGCCGCCCATGCTCAGGGCGCGCGCCACCAGGGTGTGGTTCAGGGCTTCGGCGGTGGCGCGCTCTTCGGGGCTGTTCGGGTCGATCAGGTAGCCGAAGTGGAAGTTGCCGTCGCCCACGTGGCCGACGAGGAAGTAGGGCAGACCGCTGGCTTCCACTTCGTCCACCGATTCGAGCAGGCAGTCGGCCAGGCGGCTGATGGGCACGCAGGTGTCGGTGCTGATGGCGCGGCAGCCCGGGCGGCTTTGCACGGCGGCAAAGTAGGCGTTGTGCCGGGCCGTCCACAGGCGGGTGCGTTCTTCGGGGGTGCTGGCCCATTCAAAGGCCTGGCCCCCAAACTCGCTGGCAATGTCTTGCACGGTTTCGGCCTGTTCTTTCACGCTGGCGGGCGAGCCGTGAAACTCCATCAGCAACATGGGTTGTTCGCGCAGGCTCAGCTTGCTGTGCGCGTTCACCATGCGCACCGTGTGGTGGTCGATCAACTCCACGCGCGCAATCGGCACCCCGAGCTGGATGGTCTGGATGGTGGTGCGCACGGCTGCCTCGATGCTCGGAAAGGAGCAGATGGCCGCGCTCACCGCTTCAGGCAGCGGGTACAGGCGCAGGGTGATCTCGGTCATCACGCCCAGCGTGCCTTCGCTGCCCACCATCAGCCGCGTCAGGTCGTAGCCTGCGCTGCTCTTTTTGGCGCGGGTGCCGGTGCGAATGACCTCGCCGCTGGCTGTCACCACTTCGAGGGCCAGCACGTTTTCGCGCATGGTGCCGTAGCGCACGGCGTTGGTGCCGCTGGCGCGCGTGGCGCACATGCCGCCAATGCTGGCGTCGGCCCCGGGGTCGATGGGGAAGAACAGGCCGGTGTCTTTGATGGCGTCGTTCAATGCTTTGCGTGTGATGCCTGGCTGCACGGTTACCGTCAGGTCTTCGGCATTGACGCTGAGCACGCGACTCATGCGGCTGACGTCGATGCTGATGCCGCCCTGCACGGCCAGCAGGTGGCCTTCAAGCGACGAGCCCGCGCCGTAGGGAATCACGGGTACTTCGTACTCGCTGGCCAGCTTCACGGCGTCGGCCACGTCCTGCGTGCTTTCGGCAAACACCACAGCGCTGGGCGGCGGGGCCTGCAGCGAGCCTTCGTCGCGCCCGTGCTGCTCGCGCACAGCCTGGGCCAGCGAGCATTGCGCGCCAAAGCGGGCTTGCAGCGCGTCGATCAGGGCCTGGGGTACGTCGCGCAGGGCAATCTGGGGCAGCAGGTGGGCGGCGGCGGCGTTCATGGCGGAGCTCCAGGCGACAAGGGGGCAGCGGCCGGCCTGCGCAGCGCGCAGGCAACAGCGGCATAGGCGTGCACACAGGTGTGCCACTACACTGAAATCACACTGTACTACCGAGAGGGAAACCAGATGGCAACAGCAAGTGTGGGCGCCTGCCTGTCGGGTGCGTGGAACCTGTACAAAAAAAACCCCGTCACCCATGTGGTGTGCACCTTCTTGCTGATGGTGGTCAGTGGCATGAGCGGCGGCCTGCTGCTCGGGCCCATGCTGGTGGGCTACATGCGCATGATCGAGCGTGAAGACCGCGGCGAGGCGGTGCAGATCGGGGACATCTTCCGCGGCTTTGATGATTTCGTGCCAGCCTTTGTGGCCGGGCTCATCAGCACCCTGGTGGTGTCGCTGGGGTTCTTCCTGTGCTTTATTCCGGGCCTGCTGATCATGGCGCTGCCCTCGGTGGCGCTGTACCGCGTGGCGCGCGGCGAGCGCGATGGGGTGGCCGCCTTCAACCAGGCGTGGCACACCGTCACGAGCAACCTGGGCTCGGCCTTCGTCTGTGCGCTGGTGCTGGGTGTCGTGGGGGGCCTGGGCTTCCTGCTGTGCTGGGTGGGCGCGCTGGTCACGCTGCCGCTGTCGACGATCGGCTCGTACTTCATGGCGCGTCAACTGGTGGGCGAGGAGCCAACCCGTGTCCTCCCCCTCTGACCTGCCTCCACAGGGCCGGGCCGCCGTCTGGCAGCCGCTGCCTGCGGCCGAGCGCCTGCCGCGCCTGGCGCTGGGCCTGGCCCTGCCGCTGGCCATGGCCGTCACGCCGCTGTGGCTGCGCCAGGGGGCTCAGCCTGGGCTGCGGGTTTCGGGCGCTGACGGGGCTGCCCTGCCTGCTGTGCGGCGGCACCCGCGCCTGCGGGGCGCTGGTGCAGGGCGACTGGGCGGCCGCCTGGGCCTCCAACCCTGGGGCCGTGGTGCTGCTGCTGTGGCTGGGCCTGTGCGCCGCCCAGGCCGTGCTCGAAGGCGCCGCCGGCTGGCGGCGCGTGCAGCCCTGGCCCTGGTGGCAGCCCTGGGCCTTGCGCGCGGTGGGCGGCGGGCTGCTGCTGTCGTGGGCTGCGCGGCTGGCGGGCTGGGTGTAGCGGCGGGCGGTTGCCGTGTTGCGCGGGCCTGCGCGGCCCGGCCGCTGCGTGCACCGCCGTGCAGCGGTGCGCGGCCCGTGGGGCGGGCACATGCCCGCTGCCGGTGCGCGGTGCGCGGTGCGGGCAGGGTTGGTGCGCCGCCCTGGTGCATGAGGCTTGTATACAAGCTGGCACAGAAGCTGCGTACCACCGTGGCATGGCCACTGCCACCGACATCAGCAACCGCATCATCGAAGCCGTGATGGCGCAAAAGCTCGCACCGGGCGCGCGCCTGGGCGAGCAGCAGCTGGCCATGCTGTTTGACTGCAGCCGCACCATCGTGCGCGAGGCGCTCACGCGGCTGGCCACGCGCGGCATCGTCACCGTGAGCGCACGGCGCGGCTGGTATGTGATCGAACCCTCGCTCGACGAAGCACGCGAAGCCTTCGAGGCGCGCCGCGTGATCGAGCTGGGCCTGCTGCACCAGTTGCAGGCCTCCGGCCGGCCGCTGGACAAAGCCGCGGTGCGCCGCCTCAAGGCCCATGTGCAGCGCGAAAAAGCCGCGCTCGCCGGGTCGGACGTGGGCGCACGCACCTTTTTGCTGGGTGACTTCGATGTGTGCCTGGCCGACTGCCTGGGCAACGCGCTGCTGGCCGACACGCTGCGCGACTTCACAGCCCGCACCACGCTGATCGCGATGCTCTACCAGTCGTCGCACGACGCGGCGCAAAGCTGCGAAGACCATGTGCGCATCGTCGAGGCGCTGGAGCAGGGCGACATGGCCCGGGCCGAAGCGCTGATGGCCGAGCACATTGGCACCGTGCAGGCTGCGCTGCGCCCCGAAGGCACGCCCGATCCGCTGGCGCAGCTGCGCGATGCGCTCGCGCCCGTGCACCTCGGCCCCCCAGGCACCGAAGCGGCCGCCCCCCGCCGCCGCGCACGCCGCACGGTGGCGCAGGCCACCCCCGATTTCCCACCCGCCGCGCCGCCCGAAGGCGACGCATCCCCTTACCTAGGAGCCCTGCTATGACCTTCCGCACCCGCCGCCATACCCTGTCGCTGCTGGCCGCCACCGCCCTGGGCGCTGCGCTGCTGGCCCCGGCCCATGCGCAGAACGCGCTGGACAACATCCTCAAGTCCAAAGAGATCAAGATCGCCGTGCCCACCGACTACCCGCCTTACGGGTTTGTGGGCACCGACCTCAAGCCCCAGGGGCTGGACATTGAAATGGCCCAGTACATCGGCAGCAAGCTGGGCGTGAAGGTGGAGCTGGTGCCTGTGACCAGCGCCAACCGCATCCCGTACCTGCAGACGCAGAAGGCCGATCTCGTGATCTCGACCCTGGGCAAGAACCCCGAGCGCGAGAAGGTGATCGACTTCACCGCCGCGTATGCGCCTTTCTTTCAGGCCGTGTTTGCCAGCAAGAGCCTGAACATCAAGAGCTTTGCCGACCTGACGGGCAAGACCGTGGCCGTGACGCGCGGCGCCATGGAAGACCAGGAGCTTGCCAAGGTGGCGCCCCCCGGCGTGGACGTGAAGCGCTTTGAAGACCATGCGGCCAGCATCTCGGCCTTTGTGTCGGGCCAGACGCAGGCCATTGCCACCAGCGCCTCGACGGCTGGCACCATCATGGTCAAGAACCCGAACCTGCAGACCGAGTTCAAGCTGCTGCTCAAGGACAGCCCCAACTTCATCGGCGTGGCCAAGGGCGAAGACAAGCTGCGCACCCGCGTGAACGAGATCATTGCCGAGGCCAAGAAGGCGGGCGACCTGGACAAGATGTCCGTCAAGTGGCTGGGCCGCCCTGCGGGCGAGCTGCCGCAGTAAACCGCCGGGCCGCAAGGCCCTCATCCTTCCGCCGCTGTGGCGGGCTGCACAGGCCTGCGGCGTGACAAGCGCCGCAGCGTTGCCCCATGCTGATCGAACTTGATTTTTCTGCCGTGCTGGCCTCGTGGCCGCTGCTGGTGCGCGGCGTGCTCTGGACGCTGGGCCTCACGGTGGTAGGCACCGTGCTGGGCCTGCTGCTGGGCACGGCCTGCGCCTGGGCGCGTGCGCGCAACCTGGGTCACCGGCCCGCGGCGCTGCACTGGGCCGTGGCCTGCTATGTGGAGCTGGTGCGCAACACGCCCTTCATCGTGCAGTTGTTCTTTCTGTTCTTCGGGCTGCCGGCGCTGGGCGTCAAGCTCGCGCCCGAAGTCGCGTCGGTGCTGGCCATGGTGATCAACCTGGGCGCGTACTCGGCCGAGATCATCCGTGCGGGCATCGAGGCCGCGCCGCGCGGCCAGATCGAGGCCGCCGAGAGCCTGGCCCTCACGCGGGGGCAGACCTTCCGCCGCGTGGTGCTGCCGCCTGCGCTGCAGAAGGTGTGGCCCGCGATGGTGAGCCAGATCATCATCGTGATGCTGGGCTCGGCCGTCTGCGGACAGATCTCCACGCCCGAGCTGAGCTACGCGGCCAACCTGATTTCGAGCAACACCTTCCGCGCGTTCGAGGCCTTCATCCTGGCCACGGCGGTGTACCTGGTGCTGTCCATGCTCGCGCGGCGGTTGCTGATGTGGATCGGCGCGCGCTTTCTGGTGGGGAGATAAACCATGGTGGACTTCTCCCTGTGGGACATCCTGCGCAACCTGCTGCTGGCCGCGCGCTGGACGGTGGCGCTCTCGCTGATCGCCTTCATTGGGGGCGGTGTGGTGGGCTTGCTGCTGCTGGTGGCGCGCTTGTCCAAGCTGCGCGGGGTGGACCGCGCCGTGGGCGCGTACGTGCAGGTGTTCCAGGGCACGCCGCTGCTCATGCAACTGTTCCTGGCGTACTTCGGCATTGCGCTGTTCGGCATCAAAACCTCGCCCTGGGCGGCGGCGGCCGTGGCGCTCACGCTCTACACCAGCGCCTACCTCACCGAAATCTGGCGCGGCTGTGTGGCCGCCATTCCCAAGGGCCAGTGGGAGGCCGCGCAAAGCCTGGCGCTGAGCTTTGGCGAGCAGCTGCGCCATGTGGTGCTGCCCCAGGCGCTGCGCATTGCGGTGCCGCCCACGGTGGGCTTTCTGGTGCAGGTCATCAAGGGTACTGCGCTCGCGTCTGTGATCGGTTTTGTCGAGCTGACCAAGGCCGGCAGCATGATCTCCAACGCCACGTTCCAGCCTTTCCTCGTCTATGCCTGTGTGGCCCTGCTGTACTTTGTGCTGTGTTTCCCGGTGAGCTGGGCCGCGCAGTCGCTTGAAAGGAAACTTCATGCTCCCCGTCGCTGACCGTGCACCGTCCACTGCGCCTGCGCACACGCCCCCCGAGGCCCCCGCACCCGGCCGCCCGGTGGTCGAGATCACCGCGCTGCGCAAGTCTTACGGCAGCGTCGAAGTGCTCAAGGGCATCGACCTGTCGGTGGCCCGCGGCGAGGTGGTGTGCATCATCGGCAAAAGCGGCTCGGGCAAGAGCACGCTCCTGCGCTGCATCAACGGGCTGGAGACCTTCCAGGACGGCGCGCTGCGCGTGGGCGGCCAACCCCTGCTGCACGACAGCGCCGCCCACATGCGCGCATTGCGCCAGCGGGTGGGCATGATCTTTCAGAGCTTTAACCTGTTTCCACACCTGAGCGTGGGCCGCAACATCATGCTGGCCCCCACGCTGGTGCAGCACAAAAGCCCGGCCGACGCCGCTGCGCTGGCGCGCACGCTGCTGGCCCGCGTGGGCCTGGCCGAAAAGTTCGACGCCATGCCCGACCAGCTCTCGGGCGGGCAGCAACAGCGCGTGGCCATTGCCCGCGCGCTGGCCATGCAGCCGCAGGTGCTGCTGTGCGACGAAATCACCTCCGCGCTCGACCCTGAACTGGTGGGCGAGGTGCTGCGCGTGGTCGAGTCGCTGGCGCAGGAGGGCATGACGCTGATGATGGTCACGCACGAAATGGCTTTTGCCCGCAAGGTGAGCGACCGCGTGGTCTTCATGCACCAGGGCCGCGTGCACGAAATGGGGCCGCCGGCGCAGATCTTTGGCGCACCGCAAACGCCCGAGCTGCAGCAGTTTCTGGCGTCGCTGCACGACTGACACGTACACCGCCCGCCCGCACCCTGGAGGACAGTGCGGGCGGGCTTTCAACCCGTGCGTGGACGCGAGGGCGTGTCAGCTGCGTGTGCCACGCGCCACTTCGTCGCGCGACAGGGTGCCGCTGCGGTCGGTGTCGATGGCATCAAACCGTTCGGCAATGGCGGGCAGCCGCTGGGCCTCGTCGCGGGTGAGCGCGCCGTCGCGGTTGGTGTCGGCGCGTTCAAAGGCCGCATCGACGGCAGTGCGGGCCTGGGTCGGCCCCGTAGAGGGTGCCCCGGGCCCGATGCCAAAGCCCGGCGAGCCGCTGCGGCTGTTGCCCTGCGCGGGCGACTCTGCGCGGGGCGAGGGTGTCGTCCGGTCCCCGGGGCCAAAGCCCGGCGTGCCCGGGGGCGCCACCTGGGCATGCACCCCGGCTGTGCTTCCCAGCGTCAGGGCGGCAAACAGCATCAGGCTGTGCAGGTCAAAGGGGCTGAGGGTGCGGCGTTGCAAATCCTTCATGGAGGAAAGCTCCTTCGTGAGTCAAACAGGACTTCATTGCACCCCAGACCCCGCGCCCGGGCCAGCGTTTTTGCCGGCTGTTTCCTGCGCCAACATTTGCGTGCGCGGTGTAACCCTAGAAACCGCAGTTGGATGCGCCCGCCAGTGCCGTGATCGGCGCGCTAGGCAAGGCGAGACGACGCGGCGCACTCCTGTGCGCAAGGCGGCACAACGCTGCATGGCGCGCCGAGCATGGTGCTGGCGGGCGCATAGCGCTTTCACCCAGAAGGTGAGCGTGCCCACAAGGCGCCACTTCAACGGACATCAGAACTTTTCAGTGTGAACAAGCGGTCAACTGCGGTTTCTAGGTTCAGCACAGCGGCCGAAAACACCCACAAAAAACCCGCACAACGCCAGGCTGTGCGGGTTCTGCGATCAGGACCGGGGCCACACCAGGCCCCCTGCGGGTCAGAACGGGATGTCGTCGTCCATGTCGTCAAAGCCTGACGAAGCGCGCGGCGCCGGGGCCATGGGCGCGGGGGCCGGACGCTGCGCGGGCGCAGGCGCCATGGCGCGCGGGGCCGGTGCGGCGGCGTAGCGTGGCGCGGGGCTGTCGTAGCCACCGTCGCCAAACGGATCGTGGTAGCCGCCCTGGCCACCGCCGCCGCCCTGCTGGCCGCCGCCCATACCCTGGCGGCTGCCCAGCATCTGCATCTGGTCGGCACGGATCTCGGTGCTGTAGCGCTCGGCACCGGTTTGGTCCGTCCACTTGCGGGTGCGCAGCGAGCCTTCCACGTACACCTGCGAGCCCTTGCGCAGGTATTGGCCTGCAATCTCGGCCAGGCGGCCGTTGAAGACCACGCGGTGCCACTCGGTGGCTTCCTTCATCTCGCCAGTCTGCTTGTCGCGCCACTTGTCGGTGGTGGCAATCGTCACGTTGGCCACCTGGTCGCCGCTCGGGAAGGTGCGCATTTCAGGGTCGCGCCCCAGATTGCCGACGATGATGACTTTGTTCACGGATGCCATGGTGTATGTACCTCTCAAATGGGGGGACGCTCGGCCAGCCGACGCGCCAAAACGCCCGATTGTGCCGCAAGGGCTGGCCCACTGGCTCAGCCGGAGTTGCGGGTGCGGCCCGTGGGCCGCAGGCCCCAGCTCACGGCCAGCCACAGGGCCGACAGCCCCGCCGTGGCTCCGAAAAGTACCGCTGGCCCGCCCCACCGCACCAGCGCGCCGCCCAGCGCGCCACCGGCAAACAAGCCCAGCGACTGCAGCGTGTTGTAGCTGCCCAGCGCCGCACCGCGCAGGCTGGCCGGTGCCATGCGCGAGACCAGGCTCGGCTGGCTGGCCTCCAGCGCATTGAAGCCGCAGAAAAACACAAACAGCAGCCCGCCCAGCAGCCACAGCCCTGCGCCCTGCCCGACCAGCACCAGCGTGCCAAAGCCCAGTTGCACCAGCAGCACCAGCGCAATCGCCCCCAACAGAGCTGCGCGCAAGTGGCCGCGGCGCTCCAGCGCAAACAGCCCGCCCATGGCCACAAACGACAGCACCACCGCGGGCAGGTACACCTGCCAATGCTGGGCCTTGGCCAAACCCGCCTGCACCAGCAGCGCGGGCACCGCCACCCACATGGCAATTTGCACCGTGTGCAGGGCCAACACGCCCAGGTTCAGGCGCAGCAGGTCGGGGTGACGCCACACATCGGCCAGGCGGCCGGGGTGGCTGGTACCTGTGTGGGGCGTCTCGGGCGGCACCCACCACATCACCACGGCCATGCCAGCCAGCGCCAGCACACAGGTCAGGCCGAACAACCCCGCCAGGCCCACCTGGGCCGACAGCACGGGCGCAAGCACCAGCGCCAGGGCAAAGGTCAGCCCGATGCTGCCGCCCACCAATGCCATGGCCTTGGTGCGCACCGTGTCGCGCGTCTGGTCGGCCAGCAGGGCCGTGACGGCGGCCGACACCGCGCCCGCGCCCTGCAGGGCCCGGCCGATGAGCAGGCCCGTGACGCTGTCGGCCAACGCCGCCCAAAGGCTGCCGATGGCAAACACCGCCAGCCCCGCCAGGATCACACGCTTGCGCCCGAAACGGTCAGACGCCAGGCCCAATGGCAACTGCAACAGCGCTTGCGTGAGTCCGTACGCGCCCAGCGCCAGCCCCACCCAGGCCGGGTCGTCGCCGCCCGGGTAGCGCGCGGCTTCGAGCGCAAACACGGGCAACACCAGAAAGAGGCCCAGCATGCGCAGGGCAAAAATGAGGGCCAGGCTCACGCTGGAGCGGCGCTCCAGCGGTGTCATGGCGCTGCTGGCAGTAGCAGCGGGCGAGGCAGGCGCCGCATGCGGCGCAGAAGTAAGGGAATCCGGCACGGTGGTGCTGACAGGTGGAAGGGGCCAGGGCGATCCGGCGCCCTCAGAGCCACAGGAGGGTGAACCCGGGATTTTCCCCGATCCGCGCCCGCCCCGGGCACGCTGGGGCATACGGGCGCGGCGGCAGCACCGCCGCCAGCCCAACCAGCCCAACCAGCCCAACCAGCCCAACCAGCCCAACCAGCCCAACCAGCCCAGCATACTCAGCCATGCCAGCGCCCAAGGGGCATCCACTGGAATCGCCGCCACCGCATCCGCCCCCGCGCGCTGGGACGAGCGGGTCACAAACCGCCCCCACGGCCGGATCGGCGTCTCCGACGCCGTTGTCCGGGATGGTGTCGCTCACAGTGCGCCGGTCAGCACTGAGCCTAGGAGTCTGTCGGGCTTGGGAATCGTCGGCTGCAAATGGGCCGCCGCGGGGCATTTTTCGCCGTCGTTTGGCCCCATAGCCCCGCTATGGGGCTGCAAACACGGCGAAAACTCTGCCCTCGCTGGGGCTCATTTTCGCTTTCGACGCCCCAAGCCCGACAGGCTCCTAGAAACCGCAGTGGGATGCGCCCGCCAGTGCCGTGATCGGCGCGCCAGGCAAGGCGAGACGACGCGGCGCACTCCTGTGCGCAAGGAGACACAACGCCGCATGGCGCGGCTAGCATGGTGCTGGCGGGCGCATAGCGCTCTCACCCAGAAGGTGAGCATGCCCACAAGGCGCAACTTCAACGGACATCAGAACTTTTCAGTGCGAACAAGCGGTCAACTGCGGTTTCTAGGCTGAGCACGGCGACAGTCCATGCCACCCAGCAGCGGCCATCCGCCGAACTGGCAGGCCCGCCTCAGAACGCCGCACCAACGGGCTGTGGATCCGGGCAGGACAACGTCGGCTCACGTCCCCCGAGCACCCGGCGGCACGGAACTCCAAGCCACCGTGCGGTGCAGCATGCCCCAGCCAAGGAGGCCGGGGGCATGGCAACGGTGAGGGGGGAAGTGGCATCCGTTCGCGCGGCATCGCCAGGGTTTGCGCTGACGGTGTAGGCCGCTGTGTCGGTCGACGCTTTGACTTTGGGCTTGATGGTGTCGCTGCCCGAGAAGCCGCTCGCCGTCGATCACGATGCTTCGGTTGGCGCCCAGCGAACCCGCGCTGCCCGGCGATGGCAGGGTGAGGATTGCGTCACTGCTGGCCGCATCTTGCGTGCTGCCGTGGTTCAGCGAAAGCGAATGGCTTGCGGCATGTTCCGGTCTCAAGATACCAGCACAGCGCCAACAGCCGATCAGCCACTACCCTATCATGGTCGGTTTTCCTGCGTCGAACCCCTTCCGTGACCCAGCAACGCGATCGAGACACCTCTGCTGCCGACGGCGCGTACCTTGCCCGCGCCCTGCGCGAGCAGCGCATCAGCATCCGCGGTGCGCGCACGCACAACCTCAAAAACATCGACCTGGACATTCCGCGCAACCAACTCGTGGTGATCACGGGGCTGTCGGGTTCGGGCAAGTCGAGCCTGGCGTTCGACACGCTGTACGCCGAGGGCCAACGGCGCTATGTGGAGAGCCTGTCGGCCTACGCGCGGCAATTTTTGGGGCGGCTGGACAAGCCCGATGTAGACCTGATCGAAGGGCTGTCGCCTGCCATCAGCATCGAGCAAAAGGCCACCAGCCACAACCCTCGCTCCACCGTGGGCACGGTGACCGAGATCCACGACTACCTGCGTCTGCTGTTTGCGCGTGCCGGTACGCCCTACTGCCCCGACCATGGCCTGCCGCTGCAGGCCCAGACCGTGAGCCAGATGGTGGACGCCGTGATGGCGCTGCCCGAGGACACACGGCTGATGGTGCTGGCCCCGGTGGCGCGCGGCCGCAAAGGCGAGTTTGCCGAGCTATTTACCGAGATGCAGGCTCGCGGCTATGTGCGCTTTCGCGTCGACGGGCAGGTGCTCGAATACGAAGCGCTGCCTGCGCTCAAGAAGCAGGAGAAGCACGACATCGACGTGGTGGTCGACCGCCTGAAAGTGCGGCAGGGGCTGCAGCAGCGCCTGGCCGAGAGCTTCGAGGCCGCGCTGCGCGTGGGGGCCGAGGCCACGGGCGCCGATGGCCACGGCCGGGTGCTGGCGTTGGAGATGGACACGGGCACCGAGCACCTTTTCAGCAGCCGCTTTGCCTGCCCGGTGTGCAGCTATGCGCTGGGCGAGCTGGAGCCGCGCCTGTTCTCCTTCAACTCGCCCCAGGGCGCGTGCCCAGCCTGCGACGGCATCGGCCAGCAAGAGGTGTTCGACCCCGCGCGCGTGGTGGCCTTTCCGTCGCTGAGCCTGGCCAGTGGCGCCATCAAGGGCTGGGACCGGCGCAACGGCTACTACTTCGCCATGATCGAAAGCCTGGCGGCGCATTACGGCTTTGACGTGGAGGCACCGTTCGAGTCGCTGCCGGAACGCGCGCAGCAGGTGCTGTTGTACGGCTCGGGCACCGAAGAGATCGCGTTCCGCTACGTACTCGACAGCGGGGCCTCCAAGGGCAAGGCTGTGGTCAAACGGCACCCCTTTGAAGGCATCCTGCCCAACATGGCGCGCCGCTACCGCGAGACGGATTCGGCCGTGGTGCGGGAAGATCTGGCCCGCTACCGCAGCACCCAGCCCTGCGGCGAATGCCACGGCACGCGCCTGCGGCGCGAGGCCCGCCATGTCAAGGTGGGCGAAGGCGCACAGGCCCGGGCGATCCATGAAATCAGCCACGCCACGCTGGCCGACGCACAGGCCTGGTTTGGCACGCTGAAGCTGGCCGGGGCCAAGGCCGAAATCGCAGGCAAGGTGGTGCACGAGATCGCCACGCGCCTGCGTTTTTTGAACGATGTGGGCCTGAACTACCTGAGCCTGGACCGCAGCGCCGAAACCCTGTCGGGCGGCGAGGCACAGCGCATCCGCCTGGCCAGCCAGATCGGCTCGGGCCTGACGGGCGTGATGTACGTGCTCGACGAGCCCAGCATCGGCCTGCACCAGCGCGACAACGACCGGCTGATTGCCACGCTCAAACACCTGCGCGACATTGGCAACAGCGTGATCGTGGTGGAGCACGACGAAGACATGATGCGCGCGGCCGACCACCTGATCGACATGGGCCCGGGGGCGGGCGTACACGGTGGCCGCGTGATGGCGCAGGGCGACTACGCCGCGCTGCGCGACCACCCCGATTCTCCTACCGGCCAGTACCTGAGCGGCGCACGCCGCATTGCCGTGCCTGCGCGCCGCACGCCCTGGCTGCCAGTGCGTGTCGACGACGCACCGCCAGCGCTGCCTGCGGCCAAGTCGCACTTTCCGCAGACCCAGGCCAGCCGCCAGCGCGCCGAGCGCAAGGCCCAGCGCCTGGCCGCGCACCGTACCACGCAGGGCGCGCTGCAGGCGCTGCGCGTGGTGGGGGCCACGGGCAACAACCTCCGGAAAGTCACAGTGGAAATCCCCGTGGGCCTGTTCACCTGCGTGACGGGTGTATCGGGCTCGGGCAAGAGCACGCTGGTCAACGACACGCTGCACAAGGCCGCGGCACGCCACATCCACCGCGCGCACGAAGAGCCCGCACCGCACGAGGCGCTCGAAGGCCTGGAGTATTTCGACAAGGTCATCAACGTGGACCAGTCGCCCATTGGCCGCACGCCGCGCAGCAACCCAGCCACCTACACTGGCCTGTTCACGCCGATCCGCGAGCTGATGGCCGAAACCAACACCGCCAAAGAGCGCGGCTACGGCCCGGGGCGCTTTTCATTCAATGTGCCCGGTGGCCGCTGCGAAGCCTGCCAGGGCGACGGGGTGGTGAAGGTAGAGATGCACTTTCTGCCCGACGTGTACGTGCCCTGCGACATCTGCCATGGCCAGCGCTACAACCGCGAAACGCTGGAAGTGCAGTGGAAGGGCCGCAACATCGCGCAGGTGCTCGACATGACGGTGGAAGACGCCTACGCGTTCTTCCAGGACGTGCCCGCCATCGCGCGCAAGCTGCAGACGTTGCTCGACGTGGGCCTGAGCTACATCCGCCTGGGCCAAAGTGCCACCACGCTCTCGGGCGGCGAGGCCCAGCGTGTGAAGCTGGCGCAGGAGCTGTCCAAGCGTGACACCGGCCGCACGCTCTACATCCTGGACGAGCCCACCACCGGCCTGCACTTTGCCGACATCGACCTGCTGCTCAAGGTGCTGCACCAGCTGCGCGATGCGGGCAACACCATCGTGGTGATCGAACACAACCTGGACGTGATCAAGACCGCCGACTGGATCATCGACATGGGCCCCGAGGGCGGCGCAGGCGGCGGCACCGTGGTGGGTGTGGGCACCCCCGAGGAACTGGCCGCCAACCCGGCCAGCCATACGGGGCGCTATCTGGCGCCGTATCTGGCAGAGCGGAAGGTTTAGGCGCTGATTCCACAAGCGCCAGTAGCTGTTGCGGTGATCGCGATCAACGCCCCAATTTTTGCGCCACCACCAGGTCCAGCGAAGCCATGAAGCCCTCCACCGCCCGGGTGTAGTCGCTGTCCAGACCCAGCTCGGCGTTGATTTCGCCGTGCGTCAGGGGCTGGGGCAGCACCTCGGCACGGCCGCCCTGCATTTGCACATGCTGGGCCATGGCCTGTGCCTGCAGGCACGGTTGGTCGGGCCGCTCGGTAGAGCAGACAAACTGGTAGGGCGGCGCGCCGCTCACCCACTGGTGGAAGGGCGACATGGCGTGCCAGTACACCGGGTTGGTGCCAAAGGCGTCGTCGTACAGCGGCAGGTGCGGTGCGCGCATGAACTGCGGCACATTGAGCACGGCGCTGTCCAACGACACGGTGCCCAGCCAGGGCCATGCGCCCAAGCGCTGGGCCAGCGCGGGCTGGGCGTTGATGAGCGATACCAGGTGCGCCCCGGCCGAGTGGCCCATGAGGATGAAGCGCCCCGCGTCGCCCCCCCACTGCGCGGCCTGCTGCTGCGCGGTGGCCAAGGCCTGGGCCACGTCTTGCACCTGCTGGGACACAGGGGTGTCGGGCAGCAGGCGGTAGTTCACCGAAACCAATATCAGCCCGCGCGGCACCCAGCGGGCGACCTTGTGGTCCACCACGCGGCCTATGGCCTTGTCCCCGGTGTACCAGCCCCCGCCGTGCACCATGAAAATCACCGGCGCGCGCGTACCGCTGGGGTTGGTGGTGGGCCGATAGATGTCCATGCGCTGGCGGGCGTCGGGCCCGTAGGGCACATCGGCTATTTTCTGCACGCCAGGGGGCAGGGGTGCGGCTGCCTGCGTACGCTCGGCCAGCTTGGCGCGCAGCCCCTGGGCCTGGGCCGGTATGCCCACGCCAAGGGCGGCCACCACCAGCAAGATGCCGCACAGCGCGGCGTGCGCCGTCTTTCTATACATGGGAAAACTGAGGGCCATGGGAAAACCTCCTTGGGTGAAAACAAAAAACAAAAAAGCACCCGGCCAAGAGCACGGTGGCGAGGTCGTACATGCGAGCCATATGCTCTGGCGAGCCATGGCACCATGGTGCCCGCACCGCCGCGCCACCGTGTGGCGCGGGCGTTGCAAGTGATGACAAAGCATGACAAGCCCTCCCGGCACTGCTCATGCCCTGTCATGATTCGACCCCCAAACCATGACCGAAACGATCGTCCGCATCCTGGTGGCCGATGACGAGCCCGATTTGCGCGCGCTGCTGCAGCGCTACCTGAGCGACCAGGGCTTCGTGGTGCGCACGGTGGAGGCCGCGCCCGCGCTGGAGCGCCTGCTGGCGCGCGAGCATTTCGACGTGCTGGTGCTGGACGTGATGATGCCCGGCGAGGACGGCCTGTCCGTTTGCCGCAGGCTGCGCGCGCAGGGCGAGACCATTCCCATCCTCATGCTCACGGCGCGCGGCGATCCGGTCGATCGCGTCGTGGGGCTGGAGATGGGCGCCGACGACTACCTGCCCAAGCCCTTCAACCCGCGCGAGCTGCTGGCCCGCATCCAGGCCCTGGTGCGGCGCCAGCGCCTGCTGGGCGCCCACACCGCACCGCAGGCAGGGGGCGACGTGCTGCGCTTTGGCGACTGCACCCTGCACCTGGCGGCCCGGCGGCTCGAGCGCGCCGGGAGCGAAGTGCCCCTGAGCACCGGCGAATTCGCCCTGCTGCAGGCGCTGGCGCGCCATCCCCACCGCCCGCTGAGGCGCGACCGCCTGCTCGCCCTGGCCTACGGCCCGGGCCACAGCGCCACGGACCGCAGCATCGACGTGCAGGTGATGCGCCTGCGCAAACTCATTGAGGCCGACCCCGCCCAGCCGCGCCACCTGCGCACCGTGTGGGGCGTGGGCTATGTGTTCGTTCCCGACGCGCCGCAGATCCCCAGCAAGGCCGCTCCATGACAACCCCCGCCCCCTTGCCTCGCGCCCGCTGGCCGCGCACCCTGCTCGGACGCCACCTGGGCTTGCTGGTGCTGCTCATCGTGGCGGGGCAGTTGTGCGCCGCGGCGCTGGTGCGCCAGTGGGTGATCCAGCCACGCATCGCCCAGGCAGCACAAGGGGTGGCGGCACAGGTGGCGGCGCTGCGCACAGGGCTGTTGGCGCTGCCCGCAGCGCAGCGTGCGGCATTTGTGCAAGGATTCAACGATGCCGCGGCCCAGCACGCCGCAGCGGTGCCCAACGCGCCGTGGCGCGCGCGGCCTTCGCGCATGCAGCAGCGCTTTGTCGACGCCCTGGCGCAGCAACTGTCTGATGCCCAGGGCGCGGCGCCCAGCACCTTGCGGCGCGATGCCCAGGGCACGCTGTGGGTGCAGGTGATGGCCGATGGCACGGCGCATTGGCTGCGCCTGCCTGCGCTGTTGCCGCTGCGCGAGGCCACGGGGGCATGGATGGCCTCGGTGGCACTGGGCCTGCTGCTGGCCCTGGTGGGCGTATGGCGCCTGCAGCGCCACCTGGCTGCGCCGCTGCAGCAGGTGGTGCAGGCCGCCCAGGCCGTGGCCCAGGGGCAGGAGCCCCCGCACCTGCCTGAGGACGGGCCGCACGAGCTGGCCACCGTGGGCCGCAGCTTCAACCACATGGTGCAGTCCCTGGCCCAGACCGAGCGCGAGCGCGCGCTCATGCTCGCCGGGGTATCGCACGACCTGCGCACCCCGCTGACCAAGCTGCGCCTGGCCGTGGAAATTGCCAGCCCACGCCTGGAGGCCGAGCTGGCGGCCAGCATGGCGCGCAGCATCGAGGCCATGGACGGCATCGTGGGCCAGTTCCTGGACTTTGCCCGCCTAGGCGAACACGAAGTCCCGGTGCAGGAATCGCTGGACGCGCTGGCCAGCGCCGTCGCCCAGGCGCAGGCAGACCATGGCCGCACCCTGGTGCTGGAGCTGGCGGGCGTGCCGCCCTGCGCCGTGCGCCCACAGTTGCTGCGCCGCGCCCTGGACAACCTGATGGAAAACGCCTGGCGCCACGGCGCACCGCCCGTGCTGCTGCGCACCGGCCTGGCGCCAGGGCAGGTGTGGATCGAAGTGCAAGACCACGGCAGCGGCGTGCCGGCCGGCGACCTGGCACGCATCCGCCAGCCCTTTGCGCGCGGCAACGCCCAGGCGCGCAGCGGCGCACCCGGCGCAGGCCTGGGCCTGGCCATTGCCGAACGCGCAGCCCATGCCCATGGTGGCCGCCTGGAGCTCGACAGCGCCCCCGGCCAGGGCCTGCGGGCGCGGCTGAGCCTGCCGGTGTGAATCAGGGCGAAGCCCGTGCCGCCGTGCGCAGGCGTGGCACGCGCGGCGCGCACAGCAGCAGGCCCGGGTTACGCCCCGGCGGTCTTCGTGATCTGCCGCAGCGCCTTGCCTGTGCTGCCCTTTGTGCTGCTGGCCTGGTGGCTGGCCCCAGATGCCGCCCGCTGGACGCAGGCCCACACCGGGGCGGCCGTGCCCTGGCTGGGCTGGGCCTCGATGGCCTACTGGACTGGGTGGCCACCATTGCCGGCGATGCGCTGTGGACGGGCCTGCCCACACGCCACCCGACCCAGCGCCTGGCCCCATGCCGAAGCGCCGCGCGGCACAGGGCCCGACAACGCACCGGGCGCGCCTTGCCGGCGTGGCCACCATGCCACCGGCGCAAGCGCTGGCACTCTGCAGACGGCGGGGCACACAAGCACTGGCCACTCCTGGTCGCAGCGGCTATGAGCCTGTCGGACTTGGG
>JBKBUN010000059.1:0-17391 GCA_046289925.1 Burkholderiaceae bacterium
GGCCCGGTGGCCTGCTGCCGGCGGGGCGGGCGCTTGAGCGCACGGGTATCCCCACGCCGCACGATGAGACAAGACGTTGCACGACGCTTGTCAAAGTACAAAGGGCTCCTTCGGGAGCCCTTTGTGCTTGGTGACGGTGTCAGCGCATGGCCGGCCCATAAGGCTCGCGCATGGCACTGCGGGCCGCCCGATGCGACGTTTTCACGCCATATAGTATAGGCTCAGAATCGCTGGACACAAGGCTGCACGCATCCCGCCGCGCAGGCCCATGCGCCGGGGCTCTTCTATGCAAAACAAAAGGCCCGAAGCATGCTTCGGGCCTTTCGGGCAATGGAGCAGCCGGGCAAGGCCCGGGCACCGCTCACTTCCTCTGGCGGTACTTGCGCAGCGCGGCGATCTGAGCCGCCATGATCGCGAGCTCAGACTGGGCCTTGGCCAGGTCCAGATCGCTCTTGGCATTCTTCAGCGCTTCTTCGGCCGCAGCCTTGGCAGCATTGGCCTTCTCGTCGTCCAGATCCTTGCCGCGAACGGCGGTATCGGACAGCACGGTCACACGGTTTGGCTGCACCTCCAGGATGCCGCCAGCGACGAAGACAAACTCCTCATCGCCATTGGCCATCTCGATGCGCACCGAGCCGGGCTTGATGCGGGTGATCAGCGGGGTGTGGCGGGGGAAGATCCCCAACTCGCCGGCTTCACCGGGCAGCGCCACAAAGCGCGCTTCACCGGAGAAGATGGACTCCTCGGCACTGACCACGTCGACGTGGATGGTGTTCATCATGGCTCCTAGGAAAGGGGGTGGGGCTGAGAGTGCCAGACCACAGAGCGCACGGCGGGTGCGCCTGCGGTCTCAAGCAGCCTTAGCCGGCGATCTTCTTGGCCTTTTCGAAGGCTTCCTCGATCGTGCCCACCATGTAGAACGCCTGTTCGGGCAAATGGTCGCACTCACCGTTGACGATCATCTTGAAGCCGCGGATCGTTTCGGACAGCGGCACGTACTTGCCAGGCGAGCCCGTGAACACCTCAGCCACGTGGAACGGCTGCGACAGGAAACGCTGGATCTTGCGAGCGCGGGCCACGATCAGCTTGTCTTCCGGCGCCAGTTCGTCCATACCCAGAATCGCGATAATGTCGCGCAGTTCCTTGTAGCGCTGCAGCGTGCCCTGCACCGCACGGGCCACGCTGTAGTGCTCTTCACCCACCACTTGGGGGTCCAATTGGCGGCTGGTCGAGTCCAGCGGGTCCACGGCGGGATAGATACCCAGGGCGGCGATGTCACGCGACAGCACCACGGTGGAGTCCAGGTGGGCGAAGGTCGTGGCAGGCGAGGGGTCGGTCAAGTCATCGGCAGGCACGTACACGGCCTGGATCGAGGTGATCGAGCCGACCTTGGTCGACGTAATACGCTCTTGCAGACGGCCCATTTCCTCGGCCAGCGTCGGCTGGTAACCCACGGCAGAAGGCATACGGCCCAGCAGTGCGGACACTTCGGTACCGGCCAGGGTGTAACGGTAGATGTTGTCCACAAAGAACAGCACGTCACGGCCTTCGTCGCGGAACGATTCGGCGATGGTCAGACCGGTCAGGGCCACGCGCAGACGGTTGCCCGGGGGCTCGTTCATCTGACCGTAGACCATGGACACCTTGGACTCGCCCAGGTTCTCCAGGTTCACCACCCCGGAATCGGCCATTTCGTGATAGAAGTCGTTGCCCTCACGGGTACGCTCACCCACACCAGCGAACACCGATAGACCCGAGTGGGCTTTGGCGATGTTGTTGATGAGTTCCATCATGTTCACGGTCTTGCCCACACCGGCACCGCCGAACAGGCCCACCTTGCCGCCCTTGGCGAACGGGCACACCAGGTCGATCACCTTGATGCCGGTTTCCAGCAGCTCTTGCGAGGGGCTGAGTTCGTCGTACGCCGGGGCCTTGCGGTGAATGGACGCGGTGAGCGCCTGGTCCACGGGACCGCGCTCGTCGATGGGGTTGCCCAGCACGTCCATGATGCGACCCAGCGTGGCCTTGCCCACGGGCACGGTGATGGGGTTGCCGGTGTTGGTGACCATCAGGCCACGCTTGAGACCGTCGGACGAACCGAGCGCAATGGTACGGACGATACCGTCACCGAGCTGCTGCTGCACTTCCAGTGTCAGTGCCGAGCCTTCGAGCTTGAGGGCGTCGTACACCTTGGGCATCTGGTCGCGCGGGAACTCCACGTCCACCACGGCGCCGATACATTGAACAATCTTGCCTTGCACTTGAGCCATTTTTCGCTCCAATATTGATGTCTGTCGGGCTGCTTACACAGCAGCGGCGCCCGCCACGATCTCGGAAAGTTCCTTGGTGATCGCCGCTTGGCGGGTCTTGTTGTAGACCAGCTTCAGCTCTGCAATCACGTTGCCGGCGTTGTCGGTGGCAGCCTTCATGGCCACCATCCGCGCCGATTGTTCGGACGCCATGTTTTCCGCGACAGCCTGGTAGATCAGGGATTCGACATAGCGGACCAGCAACTCGTCGATCACGGTCTGGGCATCGGGCTCATAGATGTACTCCCAGCCATGTTCCGTGCTCTGCGTTTGCATCTCTTCCGAGGACAGGGGCAGAAGACGCTCGACCACCGATTCCTGCTTCATCGTGTTGATGAACTTGGTGTAGCTCAGGTACACCGCACTGATCTTGCCTTCCGCGTAAGCGTCGAGCAGGACCTTGACGGGGCCGATGAGCTTTTCGAGGTGAGGCGTGTCGCCCAAACCCGTGGCATGCGCGACCACCTTGGCGCCGATGCGGTTGAGGAAACCCAGACCCTTGTTGCCAATGGCCACTGCCTGGGTCTCGATGCCTTGCGCCTGCAGTTCGCGCAGCTTGCCGGTCACGGCACGCAGCACGTTGGTGTTCATCCCGCCGCACAGGCCCTTGTCGGTCGTCACCACGATGATGCCGGCCTGCTTGGCGTCGTTCACCCGCATGAAGGGGTGCACGTACTCCGGGTTGGCCTGGCCCAGGTTCGCCGCAATGTTGCGAACCTTTTCGCTGTAAGGACGGGCAGCGCGCATCCGGTCTTGCGCCTTGCGCATCTTGGATGCGGCCACCATTTCCATGGCCTTGGTGATCTTCTTGGTGTTTTCCACCGATTTGATCTTGCCGCGTATTTCCTTGCCTGCTGCCATGATGGCTCCTCGTCCGGGGTTTAAGCGAACGACTTCTTGAACGCCGTGATGGCAGCGGTCAGCTCGGCCTCGTCCTTGCCTTCCTTGTCGAAAGCACGGTTCTTTTCCAGGCGCTCAAGCAGGGCAGCGTAGCTGGTCTTCAGGAACTGATGCAGGCCCGATTCGAACGCGAGCACCTTCTTGACGTCGATATCGTCGAGAAAACCCTTGTTCACGGCGAACAGCGTAGCGGCCATGAGCGACACGGGCAGCGGGCTGTACTGTGGCTGCTTGAGCAGTTCGGTCACGCGGGCACCACGGTCGAGTTGCTTGCGGGTGGCCTCGTCGAGATCAGAAGCGAACTGCGCGAACGCAGCCAGTTCACGGTACTGTGCGAGGTCGGTACGGATACCACCCGACAGACCCTTGATCAGCTTGGTTTGGGCTGCCCCCCCCACGCGCGACACCGAGATACCGGCGTTGATGGCAGGGCGGATACCGGCGTTGAACAGGCTGGTTTCCAGGAAGATCTGGCCGTCCGTGATCGAGATCACGTTGGTGGGCACGAAGGCCGACACGTCACCCGCCTGGGTTTCGATCACGGGCAGTGCCGTGAGCGAGCCCGTCTTGCCCTTGACTTCGCCCTTGGTGAAGGCTTCCACGTAGTCGGCATTCACGCGGGCGGCGCGTTCGAGCAGACGGCTGTGGAGATAGAACACGTCGCCGGGGAAAGCTTCGCGGCCCGGCGGGCGGCGCAGCAGCAGCGAGACCTGGCGGTAGGCCACGGCCTGCTTGGACAGATCGTCGTACACGATCAGGGCGTCTTGGCCGCGGTCGCGGAAGTACTCACCCATCGTGCAGCCTGCGTAGGCCGACACGTACTGCATGGCCGCCGATTCGGAAGCAGAGGCGGCCACCACAATGGTGTACTCCATGGCGCCGGCCTGCTCGAGGGCACGCACCACGTTCTTGATCGACGAAGCCTTTTGGCCGATGGCGACATAGATACACGTTACGCCCTGGCCTTTTTGGTTGATGATGGCATCGATCGCAACAGCGGTCTTGCCGGTCTGGCGGTCGCCAATGATCAGTTCGCGCTGGCCACGACCGATCGGCACCATCGAGTCAATCGACTTCAGACCGGTTTGCAGCGGCTGGTCCACCGACTGGCGTGCGATCACGCCCGGAGCGACCTTCTCGATCACGTCGGTCATCTTGGCGTTGATCGGGCCTTTGCCGTCGATGGGCTGACCCAGGGCGTTCACCACGCGGCCCACGAGTTCGGGGCCCACGGGCACTTCCAGAATGCGGCCCGTGCACTTGACGGTATCGCCCTCGGAGATGTGCTCGTATTCGCCCAGAATCACGGCACCGACGGAGTCACGCTCGAGGTTCAGTGCCAGGCCATAAGAGGGCTGGCCGTCCTTGGTAGCCGGGAATTCGAGCATTTCGCCCTGCATCACTTCCGACAGGCCATGGATGCGCACGATACCGTCCGTCACGGACACCACGGTGCCCTGGTTCCGGATGTCACCGCTGGCGGCCAAGCCTTCGATGCGGCTCTTGATCAGTTCAGAAATCTCTGCGGGATTGAGTTGCATGACTCTTTCCTTCTTTCTTGGGTTAGCCGAGACCTCGGGCGCGTTACGCCGTGAGGGCCGCTTTCATTTGTTCGAGACGGGCCTTGACGGAGGTGTCCAGCACCTCGTCGCCTACGACCACGCGGACGCCGCCGATCAGCGACTCATCCACCTGGGTGGAGAGGTTGAGCTTGCGGCCGAAACGCTTTTCGAGCGAAGCCCCAAGGTCGCTGAGCGCAGCCGCATCCAGCGGGAAAGCGCTGTACACGATCGCGTCCGACAAACCGTTGCGCTGGTTCACAAGGGCGCGGAACTGCGCAGCCACTTCGGGCAGCGCGCTGAGGCGACCGTTTTCGAGAACCGTGCGCAGGAAATTCTTGGCAACATCCGGCAGCGGGGAGCGAACCACCCCAGTCATGATGTTGAACACTTGGTCCAACGTCACTTTGGGGTTGTCGGCCAGCTGGGACAACTGAGGGTCGGCGGCAATCGCCGCCAGTTCGTCCACCCAGGCCAGGACACCGCCCCAATCGGCAGTACCGGCAGCGACGCTGGCCTTGTACAGGGCGTCGGCGTAAGGGCGGGCAATGGTGGCGAGTTCTGCCATGTGCGTCCCCTTACAGCTCGGTCTTCAGGCGGTTCAGCAGGTCGGCATGGACGCCAGCATTGACTTCCTTGCGGAGAATCTGCTCAGCACCCTTGACGGCAAGCGCTGCCACCTGCTCGCGCAGGGCCTCGCGGGCCTGGATCATCTGCTGCTCGGCTTCAGCGCGAGCTGCGGCGATGATCTTGTTGCCTTCCTCCGTAGCGCGTGCCTTGGCCTCGTCCACGATGGCCTGGGCACGACGGTCGGCGTCCGCAAGACGCGAGGCCGCTTCATTGCGCGTCTGGGCCAGTTCCTTCTCGACGCGCTGGTTCACAGCGGTCAATTCAGATTTGGCGCGGTCAGCAGCAGCGAGGCCATCGGCGATTTTCTGGGCTCGTTCATCCAACGCCTTGGTAATGGGCGGCCACACGAATTTCATCGTGAACCACACCAGAACGAAAAAGACGATGATCTGAAAGAACAGGGTCGCGTTGATACTCACGGCAACACCTTTCTAAGATGGCGTTGACGGAAGATTACTTCGGAACGCTGGCCAGGAACGTAGCGGCAAAGGGGTTTGCAAACGCAAACAGCAGGGCGATAGCAACGCCGATCAGGAAGGCCGCATCGATCAGACCAGCCAAGATGAACATCTTGGTTTGCAGTTCGTTGATCAGCTCAGGCTGGCGAGCGGACGATTCAAGGAACTTGCCGCCCATCAGAGCGATACCGATCGAAGCACCGATAGCGCCGAGGCTCACAATCAGACCGCAAGCCAGAGCAACGTAACCGAGAATGTTTTCCATGATAACTCCTGAGTAAAAAAGAAAAGTTAAGAGAACAACGAGAGGGAAACCAGAACCATCAGTGCGCTTCGTGCGCCTGACCCAGATAAATCAGCGCGAGCATCATGAAAATGAACGCTTGCAACGTGATCACGAGAATGTGGAAGATCGCCCACAGCGAGCCAGCGATCACATGCCCCACAGGCAGCAGCACGCCGGAGAGCGACAGCGCAGCGGCGCCGCCCATCAGGGCGATCAGCATGAACACCAACTCACCTGCGTACATGTTTCCGAACAGTCGCATGCCGTGGGACACCGCCTTGGCGACGTACTCGATGATCTGCATGGTGACGTTGACCACGCCCAGAATCACGGCGAACAGCGGGTTCTTGCTCGTACCAAACGGCGCGCCGACCAACTCATGGGTCCAGCCGCCCAGGCCCTTGATTTTCACGCTGTAGTAGAGGCACAGCAGCAAAACAGACACCGCCAAACCGAGCGTGGTCGACAGATCGGCCGTGGGCACCACGCGCAGATACGCATCGTGGGGGTCGCGACCAGTCAGCTCATAGATCTTTGCCCAGATCGAAGGCAGCAGGTCCACGGGCAGCATGTCCATGGCGTTCATCATGAAGATCCAGACAAACACCGTCAGGGCCATGGGACCAATGAACTTGCGGCTGTTGGCGTTCTTGACGTTGGCCTTGGTTTGCGTGTCCACCATTTCCACCAGCATTTCTACGGCTGCCTGAAAACGGGTGGGAACCCCTGCCGTGGCCTTGCGGGCACCCAGCCACAGGATGAACAACCCCAAAAAGCCCACCACAAAACCGATCACCAAGGAATCGATGTTCACCACCGAGAAGTCCACGATGGTTTTTTGTTTGATGTTCTGAAGATGCTGCAGGTGGTGAACGATGTATTCACTTGCAGTCGGACCATGCGCTTCTGCGGCCATCGGACAACTCTTCTCTATATCAATCGGTTTTTCGAACACCGGGTCGCATCCAGAGAGCCACCCAGTACATCTTCATCGTGATCACCATGCCCACCAGCAGCGCCAGCCAGCTCAGCTGCGGCACCACCTTGGGCGCCGCCAGCAGCAGCACCACGGTCAACGCGATCTTTGCCAACTCCCACCCCAGCAGTCGAGCCAGCAGACTTCCTGCCACTGCAGCACCTGTTTTGCGCGTGATGCCACGCGCCACGAGTGCTGCTGGAACGACCACCGCCACGGCACCGTAGGCCGCCGACCAGCCCACAGAGGCTCGCCCGCTGATCCACCACGCCATCACAGCCACCAGCACTCCGAGCACCGCCTGCCCCACGACCACAGACCATACGGAGGTGGCGGGATGGCGCATGCGCCACTGCTGCGCCTCTTGGGCGGACAGGGGCTTGAAGTCGGAGTCTTCGACCTCAGCTCCTTCATCGAACGGGCGCTTTTCTTGCATGAAACTTGACCCGCAGCAGATGCCGGAACTTTTGCAAAGCCTCTAATTATAAGTAAAAACCCGTGCGATCCTCCACAAAGACCCTGCGCGGGTCTGTGGAGGCATGTTGGCGTGCGCGACCGCCCTTGCCGCAGCGCACGACAATCGCCCTCCGCGCCCCAGTCGGCGCGGCCCGCCACGCGCACGCTTTGCAGCTTGTCAGCCTCCCGTGGCGATCGCATGACAAAGCGCCCGCCCCGTGCTGAAGCCCCTGCCCCGAACCCGCCTGACCCATGACATCCGCACCCACCCCTGGCTCTGATCCGCGCAAGGATTCGCTGATCGAATACCCCTGCCTGTTTCCCATCAAGGTGATGGGGCTCAAGGTCGAGGCCCTGCTGCCCGCCGTGATTGAAACCGCGCGCCAGCACGACCCGGCATTTGATGCCGAGCGCATTGAGTTGCGCGAGAGCCGCGGCGGCAACTACCTGGGCGTCACGATCCATGTGACCGCAACCAGCCGCGCGCAGCTGGATGCGCTCTACATGGCGCTGTCGGGCCATCCGCTGGTCAAGGTGGTGCTGTGACCACGCAGGCCCTGGCGCCCGAGCGGCTGGGCCGCGTGGACTATGCACCCACCGTGCAGGCCATGCAGGACTACACCGCGCAGCGCGGCCCGCAGGACGCCGACCGCCTGTGGCTGTGCGAGCACCCACCCACCTTCACGCAGGGCGTGGCCGGCAGTGCCGACCATCTGCTGGCCCCGGGCGACATTCCGGTGGTGGCCACCAACCGCGGCGGCCAGGTCACCTACCACGGCCCAGGCCAGGTGGTGGCCTACCCGCTGATCGATCTGCAGCGCGCGGGCTACTTCGTGAAGGAGTACGTCTACCGCATTGAAGAAGCCGTGATCCGCACGCTCGCGCACTACGGCGTCACTGGGCACCGCGTGGCGGGCGCACCCGGCATCTACGTGCGGCTGGACGACCCGGGCAGCCATGCCATGCTGCCGCAGCGCCCACAGCGCCGCGCCGATGGCAGCCCCCCGCCGCCCCCCGATTTCACCGGCCTGGGCAAGATCGCAGCGCTGGGCATCAAGGTCAGCCGCCACTGCACCTACCACGGCGTGGCGCTGAATGTGGCGATGGACCTCGAACCCTTTCTGCGCATCAACCCTTGCGGTTACGCAGGCTTGCAAACGGTGGACCTTTCTACAATCGGGGTCCACACCACCTGGGACGAGGCGGCACAGCGGCTGGGCCACCAGCTCGCACTGCGCCTTGCGCCCTGAACCCGCAGCGAGTCCGCCATGAGCACCTCCGACGTCGTGCGCGAAGCACAGTCCCCCGACACCTACAACCCGCTGGCCAAGCAGAAGGCCGCCGCAAAGCTCTCGCGCATTCCGATCAAGGTGGAGCCGGGCGAGGTGCTCAAGAAGCCCGAATGGATCCGCGTGAAGGCCGGCAGCCCCACCACGCGCTTCTATGAGATCAAGCAGATCCTGCGCGAGCACAAGCTGCACACGGTGTGCGAGGAGGCGAGCTGCCCCAACATCGGCGAGTGCTTCGGCAAGGGCACGGCCACGTTCATGATCATGGGCGACAAGTGCACGCGCCGCTGCCCGTTCTGCGACGTGGGCCACGGCCGCCCCGACCCGCTGGATGCGCAGGAGCCCGAAAACCTGGCCAAGACGATTGCGGCGCTCAAGCTCAACTACGTGGTGATCACCAGCGTGGACCGCGACGACCTGCGCGACGGCGGCGCGGGCCACTTTGTGGAATGCATCCGCCGCACGCGCGAGCTGTCGCCGCGCACGCAGATCGAGGTGCTGGTGCCCGACTTCCGCGGCCGCGACGACCGCGCGCTCGAAATCCTCAAGGCCGCGCCGCCCGATGTGATGAACCACAACCTCGAAACCGTGCCGCGCCTGTACAAAGAGGCACGCCCCGGTTCGGACTACCAGTTCAGCCTGAACCTGCTCAAGAAGTTCAAGGCCCTGCACCCGAACGTGCCCACCAAGAGCGGCCTCATGGTCGGCCTGGGCGAGACGGACGAAGAAATCCTGCAGGTGATGCGCGACATGCGCGCGCACGACATCGACATGCTCACCATCGGCCAGTACCTGGCCCCGAGCAACAGCCACTTGCCGGTGCGCCGCTATGTGCACCCCGACACCTTCAAGATGTTCGAGGAAGAGGCCTACAAGATGGGCTTCAGCCACGCTGCGGTGGGCGCGATGGTGCGCAGCAGCTACCACGCCGACCAGCAGGCCCACGCGGCCGGTGTGACGGGCGCCTGAACGGCCGCCCGCTCCATCGCCGCTCCATCGCCACGACCGCGCTCGCGCGCTATGCAGCCTGCCACGCCCGCCCTGTCGCTGCGGCGCTACAGCGCATCGCCGGGCAGCCACGCGCACGCGCATTTCCAGGTGCTGGTGGGGCTGGAAGGCGTGCTGGAGCTGGAGGTGCAAGGCCACGGCCACCGGCTGCAGGCCGGCGAGGGCTGTGTGATCGCGCCTGGCGTGCGGCATGATTTTGAGGCCCGCAGCGGCAGCCTGTGCCTGGTGCTGGATGCGCACAGTCCGCACTGGGCCGCCTGCACCGCCGCCGGGCCCTTTGCGCCACAGTTGCCGCCTGCGGTGCCCGCGCTGGCGCGTTACCTGCGGGCCGCGATCGAACAGGGTCAGCCGCTGGCCCAGCAGCTCGGCCCGGCACTGCTGCTGGAGGCTTGGCAACCCACCCCACTGCCCAGCGCTGTCTTTGCGGCCCGCGCGCGCCGTATCGACTGGCATGCGCTGGCCGCCTGGGCACTGGCCCAGCCCGGGGCGCTGCCTGACCTGGCCACACTAGCCGCGCGGGTGCACTTGAGCCCGGGCCAGCTCAACGCACGCTGCCGCGCCGAATGCGGCCAGCCGCTGATGGCCTGGCTGCGCGGCCAGCGTCTGGCGCAGGCGCGTGCGCTGCGCGCGCAGGGCCTGGCCGTGGCCGAGGTGGCGCGCCGCGTGGGCTACCGCTCGCCGTCGGCGCTCACGGCCGCGCTGCGGCGCCAGCACGGCGGCTGAGCCGCCTGGCCTGCCACACCGTGTTTGCGCGACGGTGCACCGCCAGCGCGCGACGATGGCCGCGCGTATGCTCAGGCGCATGCATCCGAACCTCTATGCCCTGGGCGCGATCGCCATGTGGGCCTCGCTGGCCACGCTGGGTGTGTCGCTCACGCATGTGCCGCCGTTTCTGCTCACGGGCATTGCACTCATCATCGGCAGCGTGCCGACCTGGCCGTTTGTGCTGCGCGACCCGCGCCAGTGGCGCATTCCGCTGCGCACGCTGGCGCTAGGGGTCTATGGGCTGTTTGCGTATCACTTCCTGCTGTTCATTGCGCTGCGCCATGCGCCTGCGGTGGAGGCCAATCTCGTCAACTACTTGTGGCCTCTGCTCATCGTAGTGCTGGCGCCCGTGGTGCTGCCAGGTGTGCGGCTGCGCTGGGCACACATTGCGGCGGCACTGCTGGGCTTTGCGGGTGCGGCGCTGGCCATCACCGGCGGACACGGACTGAGCGGCACACTTGCGTGGGGTTACCTGCCAGCGCTGGGTGCGGCTTTCATTTGGGCTACGTACTCGCTGGGCACCAAGCGCTTGGCGGCCTTTCCGACCACGGCGATCGGCCTGTTCGGCCTGGTGTCGGGCCTGCTGTCGCTGTTGTGCCATGTGCTGCTGGAGCCCGCGGCCACGCTGCAGGGACGCGATTGGCTGCTGCTCGCACTGCTGGGCCTGGGCCCGCTGGGCGCGGCGTTTTTTCTCTGGGACAAGGCGCTCAAGCGTGGTGACGCCCGGCAGATCGGCATCCTGAGCTATGCCACGCCGCTCGCGTCCACCGCACTGCTGGTGCTGACCAGCGGGCGGCCGTTCAGCCTGAGCATCGTGGTGGCCACGCTGCTGATCATGGCCGCGGCCGTGCTGGGCATGCGGGCGCGGTAGGCGCTGCCATCGCCTGAACGAAATCGACCCACAGCCCAGCAGAATCAAGCACAAACAGCTATCAAAACAGTAGCACCCATCACAAACCGGGGGCCGGGCTGGCCGACACTTCGCCCGTCAGCACGCGCTGCGCCCAGGGCGCGAGCTTGCGCGTGTCGGCGCGCAGCACTTCCTGCTTAACGGCCAGGATCTGCGCGGGGTGCATGGAGAAGCTGCGCAGCCCCAGACCCAGCAGCAGCCGCGTCATGCTCACATCGCCCGCGGTTTCGCCGCACACGCTCACGCTCTTGCCCTGCGCCGTGCCTTCGGCGATCACGTCGGCCACCAGGCGCAGCACGGCCGGGTGCAGCGGGTCGTACAGGTGGGCTACGGCTTCGTCGGCGCGGTCGATGGCCAGCGTGTACTGGATCAGGTCGTTCGTGCCGATGGAGAGGTAGTCGAAATACTGCAGAAAGGTGCGCACCATGAGGGCGGCGGCCGGCACTTCGATCATCGCGCCCAGGCGCACCGGGCCGTAGGCCTGACCGCGCGCGTCCAGTTCGGCCCGCGCGAGTTGCACCTGCGCCAGGGTCTGCTCGATCTCGTGCCGGTGCGCGAGCATGGGAAACAGCAGGTTGACCTTGCCGTGCGCTGCGGCGCGCAGCACAGCCCGCAGCTGCGTGCGGAACATCACCGGATCGGCCAGGCTCCAGCGGATGGCGCGCAGACCGAGCGCGGGATTGAGGTGGCTGTCCTTGTGGCCTTTGTCGAGCGGTTTGTCGGCCCCCACGTCGATGGTGCGGATGGTGACCGGCAGGCCCTGCATGCCTTCGATGGCGTCGCGGTAGGCGCGGTACTGCTCCTCTTCATCGGGCAGGCGTCCTTCGCGGCCCATGAACAGGAATTCGCTGCGGAACAGGCCCACACCCACGGCCCCGGCGCGCACGGCGCCTTCGGCGTCGGCGGGCTGCTCGATGTTGGCCAGCAGCTCCACGCGTTGGCCGTCGATGGTGACCGCCGGTGTGTGGCGCAGGCGCGAGAGGCGCTCGCGCTCCAGCGCGGTCTGACGCTGGCGGAAGCCGTATTCGGCCAAGATGATGGGCGAGGGGTCGACGATGACCACGCCCGCATCGCCGTCGATGATGACCCAGTCGTCCTGGCGCACGAGCTGGCTGGCCGCGCGGGCTGCCACCACGGCCGGAATGTCCATGCTGCGCGCCACGATGGCGGTGTGCGAGGTCTTGCCGCCCACGTCGGTGACGAAGCCCGCGAACACGCTTTGCTTGAAGGCCAGCATGTCGGCCGGCGACAGGTCGTGCGCCACCAGCACCAGGGGCACGTCCACGGTGTCGTCGAGCAGCAGGTCCTGCTGCGTCTTGCGGCGCGGGCTGGCGGCCGGCGGGGCCACGGGGCTGGCCACGCCCTTCATATGGCGCAGCACGCGCTCGACCACCTGCTCCAAGTCGGCCTTGCGCTCGCGCAGGTAATCGTCCTCCATCTCGTCAAACTGGCGGGCCACGATCTCCAGTTGCGTGGTCAGCGCCCATTCGGCGTTGTAGAGGCGTTCGGTGATCCAGTGCTTGACGCCGCTCGTAAGCGCATCGTCCTGCAGCAGCATCAGGTGCACATCCAGCAGCGCGGCCAGCTCGTGCGGCGCGTCGGCCGGCATATCCGCCTGCAGGCGCTGCAGTTCCTCCACCACCGCGTTGCGACCGCGGCGCACGCGGTCGATCTCCGATTCGACCTGCTCGGGCTTGATGAAGTAATGCGCGACGTCCACGCGGCTCGATGCGACCAGCACCGCGCGTCCGATGGCAATGCCCCGGGCCACCGCCAGACCATGGACGGCAAAGGTCATGGGCCACCTTCCCGGTGCGCAGCCACACGCCCCCCCAGGGGGGCCCGCGACCACCTGCGGTGACTGAACGTGAAAGCCATCATCACCCGTTCACTCCCCTTCGCCGAACTTGTCGTTGATCAGCGCCACGATCGCCTCCATGGCCTCCTGCTCGCGGTCGCCTGAGGTCTCGATCATCACCTCGGTGCCAATGCCGGCGGCCAGCATCATCACGCCCATAATGCTCTTGGCATTCACGCGGCGATCACCGCGGCTCATGAACACTTCGCAGGGAAAACTGCCAGCCAGCTTGGTGAGCTTGGCCGAGGCGCGGGCGTGCAAGCCCAGCTTATTGCTGATGGTGATACGGGTCTGGATCATGGGAAGAACGTCGGGGCTGGTTCTGCGGCGCGGCAATCGCCACCTGCATCACGCCTTGGGTGCCGCCAGCCACAGCGCGCAGCACCACCGAGTCGAAGGGTTCGTGGCGATAGCTCACGGCGCGCAGCAGCATGGGCAGGTTCACGCCCGTGACCAGGCGCAATCGCACGCCGTCCACCAGGCGCTGGGCTACGTTGCAGGGGGTGGCGCCGAACACATCGGTGAGTACGAGTACGGGGCCGTCGTCCCAGGCGGCCGTCAACAGGCGTGCCTGGGCCAGCGATTGCTCTGGCGGCGCGTTGGGCTGCACGTCGAGCGCCACCACATCGTCGCCGCAGTCGGGAAACACATGCAGCGCGCACTGCCGCAACGCATGGGCCAGGGGGGCGTGGGCAATCAGCAGGATGCGGGTGGTCATGGGCGCAAAGTCTACGTTGCATTATCGCTGCGCCCCTGCAGCACAAACCACAGGTACGACCCGACATTGCACAGCAGGAACACGGCCATCGCGCCTTGAAAGCTCGCCACCGTTTCCCAGCCCAGCGCGCGCAGCCCGTCCACCAAAAGGCCAATGCCCCACTGCACCACGAACACGCCCGCAAAGATCACCAGGTTAAAGGCCGACAGCGCCCGCCCGGCCAGCGTCGACGGAAACGCCAGCGCCACCGCCGGCTGCGCGAGGGAGACAAAAGTGCACGACACACAGAACAACGCCCAGGCCGCACCACCCGCCTGCGGCCCAGCGGCAATGATGCCGCCCAGCACCAGCAGCGACAGCGGCAGACCTGCGCGCATCAGGCGGTTGGCATCCCAGCCGCGGCGCATCAACGCGGGGTTGAGCATGCCCCAGGCCCAGAAGGTGCAGAGCATGGACAGGTTGATCCAGAACAGACCCGTTGCGGCCTCCAGCGCGCTGTAGCCGGCCACGCGCTGCATCCAGGGCCCGGCCCAGAGCGTCTGCACCGCCACCATGCCGCCGTACACACAAAAGCCCAGCGGCATCAGGCGGCGAAAGTACGGATGCCTCCACACCTGTGCATAGCCAGGCGCGGGCAGCGCAGGCGTGGCGCCTTGCGCCCCGGCACCGGTGGCCAGACGGACTGCGTTGGGGCCCGGCGCGTCCTGTTGCCAGCGCGGCACCACCCACACAATCAGCAGCAGGGCCAGCGCAAACAAACCGGCCAGCGCCCAGAACAAGGGCCGCCAGCCCACCACCGGCAACGCCCATTGCACCGGCAGCGAGGAGGCCACCATGCCCAGCGAGCCGGTCATCAGCATCCAGGCATTCGCGCGCATCTGGGCCACGGGCTCCAGCCAGCGCCGGTAGCCCGTCAACGGGGCCATGAGGCATGCGCTCACCCCCACGCCGCACAGCAGTCGCCCGAGCAGCAAGCCGCCAAAGCCATCGGCCAGCGAAAACACCAGGCTGCCGACGATCGCCACGCCCAGGAAGGCGAGCGAGACCTTGCGCGGGCCATGGCGATCCAGCCAAGCGCCCAGCGGCAGCTGCGTGGCCGCAAAGCCCAGAAAGTAGCACCCAGCCAGCAGCCCCAGGTCGGCAGCGCGCAGCGAAAACTCCTGCGCCAGCGTGGGCGCTAGCGTGGCCGTGATGGCCCGCACCAGCGCCGACAGGAAGTACGCAAACGCAAACGCCAAGAATACCGTGACGGCCGCACGGCGGCTGAGCAGCGCGCTCACTTGAGCACCAGGCCGTTGAAAAAAACGTCGGCCACTTCAGGCCGGGGTACGCGGCTGTAGAGGGCGGCGTGGTACAGGTGCATCTCGGGGCCGACCACGCGCGCAAACCAGGCCGCCTGCAGCGTGACGGCGACGCCGTCCGGCCGCTGGCCCTGCACGGTGGTGCGCACGGCTTCGGGCAGCGCCAGGGCGCCCTTGGGCACAAACGGTGTTGTGGCGGCCGGCCATGTCGCACCTGCACGCGCAGCGGCGGCGGCCTGCCAATGCTGCAGCGCCACCGCAGGCGTGGTGCCCACGGGCAGCACGGCATGCGACACCGCAAAGGTCGCACCGTCGGCTTCACAGCCCATCATTTCCATCTGCACCGCCTGACCCGCCAGTTCGACGCGGCGCACCTCCTGGTCAGGCTTGCACGGGAAGGTGGTTCCCAGCGCCGCGGCGTCGAACATCACAGTGCGCCAGTTCAACGCCGGGCTGCACCCCACCAGCAAGGCCATCAGACCCGCACCCACCACAAGGCTTTTCATGGGCACATTATGGGCACAGGGCGCAGCCGGCATGAACTTTGTCGCACTGGCTGGATCCCTTTCAGGCTGCACAGAGTCTGCGGCTGTGGCCGATCCGGCCAGTGACTGACAATAGGGGCCTGTCGCGTGCGCGCGGCGCGGGCCAATCTTTCTGAACAGGGCATATCATGGGTGTGAAGCGGTGGGCAGTAGCGGGTGTGGTGGCATTGTTTGCGGCCATCGGCGCGTGGGTGTATCTGGACACTGGCCGCGCACCGGCCCCCGCCAGCACCTTCGTGCTGCTGGACGGCAGCCGCAAGACCACAGCCGACCTGCAGGGCAAGGTCACGCTGGTCAACTTCTGGGCCACCAGCTGCACCAGCTGCGTGGCCGAGATGCCCGATCTGGTGAACACCTACCTGAAGTACCGCGACAAGGGCTTCGACACCGTGGCCGTCGCCATGAGCTACGACCCGCCCAGCTACGTGGTGAACTTCACCGAAACACGCAAGCTGCCCTTCAAGGTGGCCATCGACAACACCGGCGAAGTGGCCAAGGCCTGGGGCGACGTGCGCCTGACCCCCACCACCTTCATCGTCAACAAACGGGGCGAGATCGTGAAGTCTTTCGTGGGCGCTCCTGACTTCGCCGCCCTGCACCAGCTCATCGAAAAGCTGCTGGCCGAAGGCTGAGCCCGCTCGGCCACTGCCGCCACAGCCCTGCACCGCGCGCGCCAGCACCCACCGCAAGGACGAAGGCCACCGGGTACACTGCAGGCCTGTTTTTCGCCGCTACCCGAAGCGCCTGCCGTGGACAAGCCTTCCGTCTCGCTGATTGCCCCGACCACCCCCGACGAGTGGGACGCCGTGCGCGACATCTTCCGGGAATACGCCGCCAGCCTGAGCGTGGACCTGTGCTTCCAGAACTTCGAGACAGAACTGGCGCAGTTGCCTGGCGACTACGCGCCGCCCCGCGGTCTGCTGCTGCTGGCGCTGGTGGACGGGGCCGTAGCTGGCTGCTGCGCGCTGCGCCCGCTGGACACAGCCGACTATCCCAATGCGGCCGAAATGAAGCGCCTGTATGTGCGCAAGGCGTTCCGCGGCTTTGGCCTGGGGCGTGAGCTGACCGAAGCGATTCTGGACGGCGCGCGCCGCGCAGGCTACGCCAGCGTGCTCCTCGACACCCTGGACGACATGGAATCCGCCCGGGCGCTCTACGCCGACCTGGGTTTTGTGGAAATCCCCCCCTACTACCACAACCCCATCGCGGGTGCGCACTACCTCAAGGTCGACATCGACTGATGTCGGCCAAAACCCGGTGTGCGGGGTTCAGATGGCCGTCGCACGCCGCCAGGAGCCTGTACGGCACGGCGGCGACAGCCCCCTGGCAGACACCAGGCTCCTCGGCTGCTGAACTTGAGCTTTTCAGCCTAGGAGCCTGTCGGACTTGGGAATCGTCGGCTGCAAATGGGCCGCAGCGGTCC
>JBKBUN010000060.1:0-17160 GCA_046289925.1 Burkholderiaceae bacterium
GGGCCAAAAGACGGTGAAAAATGGACCGCTGCGGCCCATTTGCAGCCGACGATTCCCAAGTCCGACAGGCTCCTAGCAGGCGGTCTTGCGCTGAGCATCTGTCGGTCGCCGCGATGCTTGCAAGCAAAATGGAGGGTTTATGCTTTTCCAGGCTGAATATATTGCTATCAATTGTGTAGCAATTGGGGCTGGGCAGTTCACGCGCCCTGGCGCGCCATCAGCAGCCCCGGGCCGTCTGCCGCCAGCAGGCGCTGCAGCAGCGGGTGCATGACCTTGCGGGCGCTGTAGATCAGGTGAAATTCCTCGTGCACGTCGGGGCTCTGCCCAATCGGTGCCAGGCCATAGGTGCGCTGCAAATGCGTGCCGAGCGCACTGGGTGCGGGCATGACGCCCATGCCCGCTGCGGCAAAGGTGCTGAGCAGTGCGCTGTCTTCAAACTCTCCCGCAATGCGTGGGCGGATGCGCTCGCGCTCTAGCCAATGGTCGATGCGCTCGCGCAGCGCGGCATGGGCCGTGGGCAGCAGGACCGGCACTTCGCTCAGGCTCTGCGGAAAGCGTGGGGCTGCCTGCGCAGCCCAACTGGCCGGTGCGAACCACGTCACAGGGCTGCTGGCCAGCAACTGGCTGCTGGTGCGCAGGGCCGGGTTGGGTGCCGCCTGGCGATCGGCCAGCACGGCGTCGAGCTTGTGCAGCGCCAGTTCGCCCAGCAGCGGCTGAAACTCGCCTTCGTGGCACAGCAGACGCAGGTGGGGTTCGTTCAGCACGGGCGTGAGCAGCCGGTGCACGGCCAGTTTGGCGATCCCGTCCGAAATGCCCAGATTGAGCCGCAGCGTTGGGCCGCTGGCCGCCTCGCGCACGCGGTGGGGCAATTGCTCGCCCAGCGCAAAGATCTGGTCGGCCTCGTGCATGGCGGCCACGCCCGCTTCGGTGAGCACCAGATTGCGCCCCTCGCTGCGCAACAGGGTGACGCCCAGGGCTTTTTCCAGGTCGCGCACCTGGGCGCTGATGGTCTGCACGGCCATGTCCAGCCGCTCGGCTGCACGGGCCACGCCCCCCTCCTTGGCCACCACCCAGAAGTAATAGAGATGCCGGTAGTTGAAGGTCTGGCTCATGGGATGGGCGTGGCGGGTGCCGTGTGGGACAGGGGAAAAAAGGCAATGGTTCGGAAAAACCGAAACCATCATAAGAAGAAGGTGCGTTTTTGGCGGGCATTCATCTCACTACAGTCGCGCAATTCCCTCATTTCCCAAGAGATCTTCATGTTCTTGCCTTTGTTATCGATCCGTCGCGATCGGCTTGCCGTGGCCAACGTGGCCGGTTTGTCTTTTCCGTATCGAGGGAGGGGCTGAACCATGGACACCATTGGCACCTGGTGGATGTGGGCGGGTTTCGCCGTCTTTGTGATCGTGGCCATTGCCGTCGATCTGCTGGTGATGGAGCGCCAGGGCGCGCACAAGGTCACCATGAAGGAGGCCCTGAACTGGAGCCTGCTGTGGTTCTCGCTGGCGTTCGTGTTCGTGGGCTGGCTCTGGTGGTATCTGGACGGCAGCCAGGGGCGTGAGGTCGCCAACACGGTGTCCATGCAGTTCATCACCGGCTATCTGGTCGAAAAGAGCCTGTCGGTGGACAACATCTTCGTGTTCCTGATGCTCTTTACGTACTTTGCCGTGCCGGCGGAGTTCCAAAAGCGCGCCCTGATCATCGGCATCATCGGGGCCATCGTGCTGCGGACGGTGCTGATCTTGATGGGGGCTTGGCTGCTGGCCACCTTCCACTGGCTGCTGTATGTGTTCGGTGCGTTCCTCGTGATCACCGGCGCCAAGATGTGGTTTGCTGCGGGCCAGGAGGCGGACATTGCCACCAACCCGGTGCTCAAGTTCCTGAAAAAGCGCATCCGCATTGCAGACCGCTTTGACGGCGAGAGGCTCACCACCACCATCAACGGCGTGAAGCACTACACCCCGCTGTTCGTGGTGCTGATCCTGATCGGTACGACCGACATCATCTTTGCCGTGGACAGCATCCCGGCGATCTTCGCGATCACCCGCGACCCCTTCATCGTGCTCACGGCCAACGTGTTCGCCATCCTGGGCTTGCGCGCGCTGTACTTCCTGCTCGCCGACCTGGCCAGCCGCTTCCACCTGCTGGCCTATGGCCTGGCACTGGTGCTGGTGTTCATTGGCGCGAAGATGCTGATGATCGACTTCTACAAGATCCCGATCGGCTATGCGCTGCTGGTGACGGCCACGCTGATTGCCGGCTCGATCGTGGCCTCGCTGTGGAGCACCAGCGGCCCTGCGCGCAGTTCAGACGTTTGACCTTAGAAGCCTGTCGGACTTGGGAATCGTCGGCTGCATGCACATGGCAAAGGGGCCGCAGCGGTCCATTTTTCACCGTCTTTGGGCCCCATAGCCCTGCTATGGGGCTGCAAACACGGCGAAAACGGTCCTCGCTGGGACTCATGTTCGCTTTCGACGCCCCAAGTCCGACAGACTCCTAGGCTGAAAAGCAGCCGCCTTGCGCTCCTGCATCCAGGCTTGCAGCGCTGAAGGCGGCAGGTAGTCGCTACTGGCCTTCTCGGTGGAGTGGAGGGTCAGCCAGACCACGCCTTGGGCGGTGGCGTCTTTCTGGGTGGACGGCAGGTTGCCGCCGTCGTAGTGCTTGCGCACAAAAGGGCAGCCAGGGTTGGTCCAGGGCGCTGGCGATCAGGGTGCGGCGAAGCATGGCAGGGTCTGCCGTGGGTCAGCGGGCGGTGACTGCGGCGCGGACTTCGTCCACGCCCAGCACCTCGGACAGCACCACTGGCGCTTGCCCGGGGCGCTGGAACACATACACCGGTACGCCATTGCGACCCAGCGCGGCCAGGGCCGCCGTGATGGCCGGATCGCGGCGCGTCCAGTCGGCGCGCAGCAGCGCCACGTTGGCCTCGCGGAAACTGGCCATCACCCGCTCGTCGGCCAGCGTGGTCTTCTTGTTGTATTGGCAGGTCACGCACCACGCCGCTGTGAAGTCGATGAACACAGGCTGGCCGGCTGCCAGCAGCGCTGCCTGTCGTCCGGGGGTCCAGGCGGTCCAGGTGGCGCTGGGCAGTGTGCCCTCGGCCGCCGCCGCTGGAGCAGGGACGCTGGCCTCGGCAGGCCGCACGATCTGCGCACCAAGACCGCTGGCCAGCACGGCCAGCAGCGCCAGCAGCGCAATGCAGCCCAGCAGCCAGCGGGTGCGCCCGGCCAGCGTCAGGGCCCACACCAACATGGCCACGGCCACGAGCAGCGCCAGCAGCGCGCCCGCGCCGTCGATGCCGCTTTGCTGCCCCAGCACCCACACCAGCCAGACCACGGTGGCGAACATCGGAAACGCCATCGCCCGGCGCAGCACATCCATCCACGCGCCGGGGCGGGGCAGGGCATTTGCCACAGCGGGCACCCAGCTGGCTAGCAGATAGGGCAGGGCCAAGCCCATTCCCAGCGCACCGAACACGGCCAGTGCCTGCAGCGCGGGCAGCGTGGCCGCCAGGCCCAGCGATGCCCCCATGAACGGTGCCGTACACGGCGAAGCCACGGCAACGGCCAGCACGCCGGTGAGGAAGGAGTCTGCCACCGGGTGCCGGGCCTGCAGGCTGGCCACCGACGACGGCAGCACATGGCCGAACTCGAACACGCCAGCGAGGTTGAGTCCGATCACAGTGAACAGCACGGCCAGTGCCGCGACCACGGCGGGCGACTGCAGTTGGAACCCCCAACCCACGGCCTCGCCCGCTGCGCGCAGGGTCAGCAGCAGCGCGCCCAGCGCCAAGAACGACACCACCACCCCGGCGGTGTACGCCAGCCCACCCAGCTGCCGTGCTCGCGAGGCGTGGGCATGCTGCGCAAAGCCCACCAGCTTGATGGCCAGCACTGGAAACACGCAGGGCATGAGGTTGAGGATCAGGCCGCCGAGCAGCGCCCCGGCCAGCGCCACCCACAGGCTGGGGCTGCTGACCGCGGTCTGTGCCATGGCGGCTTGGTCTGCATTGGCCCGCAGCGCTGCGTCCAGTGCCGGTGAAATGGTGGTCGCCGCGGCCATCGGCGGCCAACCGCCCAGCACGGGCAGCTCTGCGCGCAGCCCTTGGCCTTGCAGGGCCAGCACTACGGGCAGGGGCTCGGGTGCTGCGCTGCGCTGGGCCGACAGCGGCAGCGTGGCAGTCCAGACCCCGTCTTTCCAGCCCTGCGTGGGTGTGGCCGCGGTTTCGATCACCCCGGCGGTTTCGGCAAACAGCTCCAGCGTCTGGCCGCGCCAGGCCGTTGGAAGGCCTGGCACCGTCAGGGTGAGGGTACTGCCGCTGTCCGCTCGGGCTTCCAGCCCGTCGGCCTTGTGTGCCTTGGGCGCAGCGGCCCAGGCGGCTTCAAAGGCGGCCGCGTGCAAGGCCGTTGAGCCCTGCACCGGCAAGGACAGCGCGAACTCACCCTCCTCGGGGATGCACTCTTTGCGGCACACCAACCAGGAGGCGCGCAGGCGGATGGGCAATTCTCGCGCGAGTGGCCCGGGCGTGAAGCCGCTGGCCAACGTGACCGGCACCGGCAGCAGCACCGTGCCCTCGTAGCCGTAGTTCATGAGGGAGCCGATCGGGAACCGTTTGGGCACAGGCCAGGCGATGTCGCCCGCGTCCAGTCCGGCGGGCAGTGTCCAGTCGAGCGCGATGGGCAGGCCCGAATCGCCGGGGTTTTTCCAGTAGGTGTGCCATTCGGGCTGGTGCGTGATCTGCAGGCCCAGCCACAGCGGCTGGCCTGGCCCCACACCCTGCGGCGCATGGGCGACCAGCTCGGCCCGCACATACGGGGTGTTGACCACGGCCGAAGGCGTGCCCTGGCCGCTGCGGGGCAGCAACTGGGCGCTGGCACCCGGGGCGGCCAGCAGGGCGGCAAAACACAGGAGAGACAGCAGCCAAGGCTGCAGCAGGCGATTGAACATGGTGTGGAGGTGGAGCCGTGGCGCTGGCAGAAGGTTCCGCCCTCAGGCACCCCGGGCCCGTCATTGTGTCCCCACCGATAGTTCGACGCGCGGGCTGCCTTCAGATGCCCCACCCACCGCCCGGGGTGCTGCAACGAAGATGCGTTCGTCGGCCAGGCCGTGCTCGAGCAGCAACTGTCGCACCACCTGGGCGCGCTGGGAGGCCAGCTCCCGCAGGGCGTCATCGTCCACGCGCTCTTGTGTGCGCAGCAGGGTTTCCATGTCGGCGTCCGGCAGCTCTTTGGGCAAACCCAGTAGCGTGCGCGGCTTGGGCACGTCGCTGCGCAGGTACAGCGCCCGCAGCAGTGCGCTGCGCTCGGTGGCTTGCACCGGGCTGTCGTCTTGGGGGGGCTGGCGGCGTTTTTCCTGCAGCAGGCGGCGCTCCAGCCGCGCATGCTGCAGGGCATCTCGTTCGGCCTGTGCCAGGGCGACGCCCGTCACGGTGATCTGCACCTGGGGTCGCTGCGCCAGGGCCTTGGCCATGCCCCGGATCTGCTCGCGTGCCGCATCGGTGGGCTGGGTGCTTCCGGGGGTAAACACCACCACGCCTGAGCGGGTGTCGTCGCCCGACGCGTCGCCCATCAGCAGGCTGAACGGCGCCGTCAGTGCCTTGCGTAGCACGCTTCCCAGCAGCCGCACCATCACCGGTCCGATGCTGAATTCCGGGTCCTTGAGCGACCCGCTCACCGGCAGTTCGATGTCGATGACGCCGTTGCGGTCTGCCAGCAACGCCGTCGCCAGCCGCACCGGCAGGCTCGCCGGTGTGCCGGCCACGGGCTCGCCGAACGTCAGCTGGCGCAGCACCAGCTTGTTGCGCGCGCGCAGTTCGCCGCTGGGCAGCACCTCGTAGGCCACGTCCAGGTTCAGCTTGCCGCGTTCGATGCCATGGCCTGCGTATTTCACGCTATACGGGCTGAGGGGCGGCAGCTCCAGGTCGCGTATGCGGCCGCGGATGTCCAGCACCATCGGGTCGCTCAGCGGCTTGAGCTGGCCCGTGACTTCCAGCGAGGCGGTGCCCTCGGCGCGCCCCCGCAGCTCCAGCTCGGCCGGCGGCAGCGTGCCCGTGTTGTCGAACGCCCCCAGTCGCCCTGTCAGGCCCGTGAGTTCGGCCGCGTACGCCGGGCGGATGTAGTCGTCGGAAAACCGCAGATGTCCTTGCACCAGGCTCACGGGGCCGAACGACAGGGCCACGGCTGGTGGCGATGCGGCCGCACCGGGCACAGGGTCCGATGCCGGGCCAGAGGCCGCGCTGGCCGCAAGGGCTGTGAGCGCTGGCGGCCCGTCGCGCGGTGCCTGGCGCAGCTGCGCGAGGTTGAGCTGCCCTTGCTCGTTGATAGCCACCCGCGCGTAGAAGTTGTGGAGCGTGGTGGCTCGCACCGACAGTTGGGGCATCGTGCCCGGCGTCTGCTGCCAGCGCAGGCCCTGCAGGTTCAGACTGCTCCAGGCCAGCAGGTCGTCGCCCACTTCGTCGGCCGTACGGGCGGAAAACACCTGCGTGGTGCGGGCGCGCAGTTTGTCGATCAGCAGGTCTCCGCTGGCTGCTACGTCCAGCCCTTGAGAGCGAAGGGCAATGGTCACATCACCTGCAAAGCCGCCCTCGGCACGCTCCAGTTGCAGCGCCAGGTGCTGGGCCAGGTAGCCGTCCAGAGCCTGCAGGGGCCATTGGTACGCCTGCACGCGTCCGGTCAGAGCCCAGTACGGTGCCAGGGTCAGCGTGCCGTCGTAGCGCAGACGCCCAGCCGCGTCGCCGTGGGCCACGCGCGCGCCCAGGCGCACTGCGGCGGGGGCGGGGTTGTGTGAGTCCAGTGCGCCTGCGGTCAGTTGCAGGTCGGTCAGTTGCAGCGCGACGGGGCGCACCGCCGCAGCGTCGCGCAGGGCGAAGCGGCCCTGGTCCACTTCGAGTCGCGCTATGTGCCACTGCCAGGCAGAGGTGGCGGTGGCCTGGGAACTGGTCACAGGGGCCGCAGCGGCCGATGCCGCCAGTGCGGCAAAGGTCGCCGGGGGGGCTGCCTGTGCGTCGGGCGTGGTGGCTGCGGATGGTACGACGGCCGTGCCGGTGCGACTGTTGCGCCACCACCGTTCGGCCATCCATCGGCCCTGGGCATCGCGCTCGGCCTGCAGTTGCGGGGCCTGCAAGGTGATGCGCTCCACCGACAGCGTGTGTGCGGCGCTGTCGGCGCGCAGGCCTTCGATGTCCAGTCGTCTGAGGCCGACAGCCGTGCGGCCCGCATGTTCGAACGCCAAGTCTTGCACCACCAGCGGCGCTGCTGTGAGCACCCACCCCGCCGAAGCCGCCTCGTTCGATGCAGAAGGGGCTGTGGTGGGCGTGCTGGCACCAGGCACCGGTGGTGCTGGCGCAGCGCTACCGGTGGTTACAGCATCGCGCCATTGCAGGCCCACCTTGCCGTCGATCCGGCCGTTCCAGCGGCCGTCGAACCAGGAGGTCAGATAGGGCTGGGCCTGGGCCAGGCCGACGTCCTGCAAGCTGGCCTGCAGTTCCAGCGCTTGCGGTTGGCCCTGGCCTTGGATCTGCACACGGCCTTGCGGCAGGATGGCGCTGGCCTCCAGCGTGGCGCGGCTGCGGCCCTGGCTGTCGGCATCGCGCAGGTGCAGCGCCACATCGCGCAACGACATGCTGGCCGCAGGGGCCACCGATTCATCGCGCCAGTGCACCGTGCCCCCGGCCACGCGCGCATCGCGCACTGCCACCTGCCAGGCGCTGCGCGTGGTGGTGGTCGCAGCCGCGTTAGCGTCTGTGGAGGTGCCGGGCACCGGTAAGCCGGCCCACTGGCCCTGGGCGTTGCGGTGTAGGTGCAGCACGGGGGCTGTCCATTCCAGGCTGCCTATGTAGGCCTGGGCTTCCAGGGGACGCAGGTCTTCAAAGGCCAAGGTCAGGCGTTCGTGCGAGAGCAGTGGCGCACCGTCGCGTGTGCGCAAGTCGAGGCCGTGCACTTGCAGCGTGCCCTGCAGTTGCAGCAGCGGGGGCTTACGGTCTTCAAAGCGGAGGCTGAGGTCGGCGTCCAGCCGCCCGGCCTGGGGCCGAACGGGCAAGGTGGCCGGCCAGTAGGCCAGGTAGGGGGCCAGGTCCACCCCGTTCCAGCGGATGCGGGCTTCGGTGCTTTGCTGCGGTGCAAAGGGCTGGGCCTGCACGGCCGTGTCGAAGCGGCTGCCATCGAGCGTGAAGGCCAGGCGGGGCGCAATGCGCCCCTCGCGCGCAGCGCCCAGGGTGCTCACAAACGGCAGTTGCACGGTCAGGTCTTCCACCGAGTGTGTCTGCTCCACAGCCACGTCGGAAAAGTGCACGCTGCCGCCGCGCAGCGCGAGGTTGTACAGCGCAAAGCGCGCCGGGCCGCGGCTCTGCGGGGTGGCGGGATCCAGCCAGCGGGCCAGCAGGTCGTCCACGTCGTAATGTCCTTCGCCCCGGTGGCGCAGCATGAGGGCGGGGTGGTCGATGTCGAGACTGTCGATCACCGGGGCCCACAGCAGCAGGGAGCGCGCGGCGGCGTTCACAGCCACGCGGTCTATGGTCAGTTGCGCTGACTCGGACTGGCCCTGGGCGTGGGCCACGCGCACGTCCTGCAGCACCAGCGTGAGCGACCAGGGGCGCAGCGACAGGCTGCCAATGTGCACCGCGCGCCCGAGTGCGCTGGACGCCAAGCGCTCCAGCGGTGTGCGTGCCAACGGAGCCAGCAGCCACAGCAGCAGCCACAGCGCGAGCACGGACGCTGTCGCGCGCAGCAGCCAGCGGCGTGCCGCCAGGCCGCGCGCGGCGCGCCAGCGCGCGGGCCAGAGGCGATCCCACTGGGAGACACAACTCAACATCGATTTTCACCCAAGGTGGGGTGCGGCGCACACAACACAAGCAGCCCCGAACCCCGCAATGCAACCAGGGGCGGCTGCTCAAGCAAATGCCAGTACCACGCGGCGCGTGGTGGCGCTTTTCTTTTCGATTTTGGTGACCAGCACCGTGCCGATTTCGCGCGTGTTGGCCACATGCGTGCCACCGCAGGGCTGCAAGTCCACCGGCGGCACACCGGCGTCGCCGCCGATGCGGATGGTGCGCACATGGCCGCTGCCGCGCGGGGGCTTGACGCTCATGCTCTTGACCAGCGCGGGGTTGGCGTCCAGTTCTGCGTCGCTGATGGACGCTACCGTCACCGGGTGCGCGGCGGCCACCAGCGCGGCAATGCCCGCGGTGAGTTGCTCTTTGTCCAGCGGATCGGTCATGGCGAAATCCAGGCGTGCGCCGCTGTCGGTGATGGAGCAGCCGTTGACCAGTTGCGGCACCAGGTGGCACAGCAGGTGCGTAGTGGTGTGCAGGCGCATCAGCCGGTGGCGGCGCTCCCAGTCGATGCAGGCCGTGATCGCCTGACCGGGCGCCAGGGCGGCGAGCAGCGCCTCTTGCCCGGGTGCCGGCAGGTGCACGATGTCGTCCGTGGCGCGGCCGTCGGCGTCTTTGCCCTTGCGGGTGTCAGACACGGTCAGGGTGCGGCCGTCGGCCAGTCGCAGCGTGCCGCTGTCGCCCGCCTGCCCGCCGCCCAGCGGGTAAAACACGGTGCGGTCGAGCACGATGCCGCCGTCGGGCAGCACGGCGGTGACATGGGCGCTGCATTCGCGCAGGTAGGCGTCGTCGCGGAACAAAGCATCGGTCATACGGCGATGGTAGCGGGACGGCCGGTGGCCGGGCCGCGGCTGCAGACTGTTACGCTGGCCCGGCTGTTTCGCACCCTGGAGCCTGCGATGCCCGTTTCTGACATGTCGCCATCTGCCGATGCCCCCACCGATGCCCTGATGGCACCGCTGGTGGTGCCGTCGGCCGTCCCGCCCGCCGCATCGTGGGTGCGGGCGCTGTGGTCGCTGGGGCTGGCGTTGCTGGCGGCGGGGCTGGGTGCGCTGGCATGGCTGTCGTACCTGGGTTTCACGCTGCGCTGCGAAGGTTTTGGCTGCATGGGCCGGGGCATTGTGTGGGCGGGCTGGTGCGGCTTGTGGTTGGGGGCGCTGTTGCTGTCCTTGTTGCTGGGGTGGTCGGCTGCGCACGCCGCGCCGCGCGCGTGGCAGCGGGTGCCCGGCTGGGCCAGCGCCGGCCTGTTGCTGGCGGCGGCCGGGCATCTGCTGGTGTGGGGGCTGCACTGAGCGGCGCGCGCTACCATCGCGGGCTATGAAACGCCGAACCTTGCTGGCCGCCCCGCTGGCCGCCGTCGTTCCCTGGGCCGCCTGGGCCGGGGCCGATCCTGTGGCCCGCATGGCCGAATCCTTGCGCTGGACGGAACAGATCTACAAAGCCCCACAGGCCCGCGCTACTGGTGCCTGGCCGCTGGTGGCCGTGCTAGAGCACTTGGCCCAGAGCGTGGAGATGAGCCTCGATGGCTTTCCCGAGCCCAAGCCCGCGTGGTTCCAGCACACCGCGGGGGCTGCGGCGTTTGCCTACTTCCGTTGGCGCGGCAAGATGAGCCACCCGCTGGACGAGCCGATCCCGGGCGCACCCGCGCTGAGCCAGACCACCGACTGGCGGCAGGCCGCGCTGCGGCTGCGGGCTTCGCTGCTGCGCTTTGAGCACCACAGCGGCCCGCTGCGCCCGCACTTTGCATACGGTGCGCTTGGCAAAGACGACTACCGTCTGGCCCACAGCTTCCATATCGCCAACCACCAGGACGAGATCGTCCTCGGTTGAGGCACCCCGCACTGCCGATGCCTGCCGCAGCCCCCTTTGCCGCTTGGCCCAGCCACCAGTGGGCCCACCTGGTCACCACCGACTTTGCCGAGGCGCAGGCCTCGGGCCTGGCCGCGCGCACCGTGGCCGTGCTGCCCGTGGCGGCCATCGAGCAGCATGGCCCGCACCTGCCGCTGGCCGTGGATGCGACGCTGCTGCAGGGCGTGATCGACGCGGCGCTACCGCAGCTCGCGCCCGCGCTGCCGGTGCTGGTGTTGCCGCCGCAGAATGTGGGCCTTTCGACCGAGCACACCGCCTTTGCGGGCACGCTCACGCTGTCGCCCGCCACGGTGATCGCGCTGTGGTCGGAGATCGGGGCCTGCGTGGCCCGCGCGGGCGTGAAGAAGCTGCTGCTGCTCAACAGCCACGGCGGCAACGTGGCCGTGATGGACATCGTGGCGCGCGAACTGCGCCAGCGCCACGGCTTGCTGACGGTGAGCACGAGCTGGTTCAACCTGCCGCTGCCGGAGGCGGTGCAGGGCCTGTTCAGCGCTGAAGAACACCGCTTCGGCATCCACGCAGGGGCCATCGAGACCTCGATGATGCTGCATCTGGCCCCAGCGCAGGTGCGTATGGCACAGGCTGGCCACTTCCGCTCGCGGTCGCAAGTCCGCGCCGAGCGCTATGCCATCCTGGGCAACGGCAAGAGCGCCAAGCTGGGCTGGGCCATCCAGGATTACCACGCCAGCGGTGCGGTGGGCGAAGCCCAGGCCGCCACCGCCGAGCACGGGCGCGCACTGGTCGAAGCCGCGGGCAGCGCGCTGGCCGCGCTGCTGACCGAGCTGGTGGACCTGCCGCTGGAGAGCGCGCTGCGCGAACAGGCCTGAAGCGGGGCAGGCCTGTGAACCCCGGGCACTACCGGGCGGGGCCTGCTGTTCATTTTGCTATTGTTTTGGTAGCTGCTCGTGCTTGATTTATAAGCACGAGAAAGCGATTTGGCTTGAATTTCGGTTCGCCCGCTTCCGTTCAATCGCAGCCACACCACGGCGCAGCGGCGCCGTGCGATCGCCTGCGAGGGTCTTTCAACTGCTCGCGTTTCTGGCGCTCGCAGTGCGCCAGCTGCGTGCCGCGGCCGTGCGGGGTGCGCCGTGCACGCCCTCAGCGCGGCGGCATGTCCTGCACCGAATAGCCCAGGCTCACCGTCGCGTCGTCTGGAATGGGCGGCATGCTGGCGTTCCAGGCCTCCCAGGCGGCGCGCATGGCCGCCAGGCGCTCCGGGGCCACGGATGCGTGGTTGGCGCGTTCGCGTTCGTCGCTGGCCAGGTCGAACAGGTAGTCCACCTCGGCCACGCGCAGGTACTTCCAGCGGCCGTCGCGCAGGGCGCGCTGGCCGCGGTGGTTCATGCGCCAGAACAGCGGTTGCTCGTCGCGCCAGGTGGCGTCGTGCAGCAGCGGCAGCAGCGAGCGGCCGTCGAGCGGGTGGCTGGCGGCGGCGGGCACGCCTGCGGCGTCGAGCAGCGTGGCCGTCCAGTCCATGGTCATGCAGGTCTGGGCGCTCACGCCGCCCGGGGCGATCACCGCGGGCCAGTGGGCGATCCAGGGCACGCGGATGCCGCCTTCGGTCAGGTCCATCTTGCCGCCCACCAGCGGCCAGTTGTCGGAAAAGCGCTCGCCGCCGTTGTCGCTGGTGAACACCACCAGCGTGTCGCGCTCCAGGCCCTCGGCGCGCAGCAGCGCCATCAGGCGGCCGATGCCTTCGTCCATGTGGTGGATCATGCGGCGGTAGGTCTCGATGTTGCCGCCGTGCAGGTGGAACAGGTTGCCCCGCACCTCGGGCGCCAGGTGCGCGTCGTCGCGCGTCTCCCAGGGCCAGTGCGGGGCGGTGTAGTGCAGGCTCAGAAAAAACGGCGTGCCGCTGCGCGCAGCCCCGGCGCTGCGGCGCACGAAGCCGAGCGCGTGCTCGGTGATCAGGTCGGTCAGGTAGCCATCGGCCTGCTGCTCGGCATCGCCCAGGTACAGGTCGTGCTGGCCGGTGGAGCTGCAGTGCGTGAAGTAGTCCACCCCGCCCGACATGGGGCCGAAGAACTCGTCGTAGCCCGAGCGCAGCGGCCCGAACGCGGGCGGATAGCCCAGGTGCCACTTGCCCATGAGCGCCGTGCGGTAGCCTGCGCCGCGCAGCAGCGAGGGCAGCGTGGGGTGCTCGGGCGGCAGGCCCAGCGTGGTGCTGCCGCGGCTTTTGCTGTTGATGGGCTCTTCGGCCGCGCCGCGCAGCCGGTACTGGTAGCGGCCCGTCATCAGCGCAAAGCGCGTGGGCGAGCACACGGGCGAGTTGGCATAGCCCTGCGTGAGGCGAAGGCCCCGCGCGGCCAGCGCGTCGAGCGTGGGCGAGACCGGACCAAAGGCGGCGTTGCGGCCGCCGTAGCAGCCCAGGTCGGCGTAGCCGAGGTCATCGGCCACGATGAAGACGATGGAGGGGCGCACAGGCATGGCGGGCGTTTTCAGGGCTTGATGCCCGCCCGTTGCACCACGGGGGCCCACTGCGCCTTGTAGGCCTTGAGCATGGCCTCGGTCTGCGCGCGGCTGGCGGCCACGGGCTCCATCTTGGCGGCCTCGAACTTGCGGCGCGTGTCGGGGTCGCGCATCACCTCGTGGATCAGCGTGGCCAGCCGGTTCACCTGCGCGGCCGGCATGCTGGCGGGGGCAAAGAACGTGTTCCAGCCGGTGGCGGCCAGGTTCAGCCCCGACTCCTTGAAGGTGGGCACTTGCGGGGCCAGCGGGCTGCGCTGGGCGCTCGAGACGGCCAGGAGGCGGACCTTGCCGGCCTCGTGCTGGGGCAGCAGGCTGTCGAAGGTGTCGAAGGCCACGGGCACCTGGCCGCCGATCAGGTCGGTGAGCAGCGGGGCCGAGCCGCGGTAGCCCACGATCTCGGCGCGCACCTGGGCGGCGTCGCCGACCATCAGGCCAAAAAAGTGCGGCAGGCTGCCGGTGGCGGGCACGCCGAAGTTGGCCTTGTCGGGGTTGGCGCGCAGCCAGGCCAGCAGGTGGGGCAGCTCGCGCACGGGCACGGCGCTGCCCACGGCCACGCCGAATTCGTAGCTGTTCACATGGCTCACGGCCTGGAAGTCGCGTTCGGCGTCGTAGCCGGCGTCGGGGTACACCAGCGGGGCCACCACCATCACGGCCGGGTTGGCCAGCAGCAGCATGGGCTGCTGCGCCGGGGTGGCCTTCACGTACTGGGCCGACACGCGCCCACCCGCGCCGATCTTGTTCTCGACGATCACCGGGCTTCCCAGCCGGGCCTGCAGCTTGTCGGCCACGATGCGGGCCACGCGGTCGCTGGAGCCACCGGCCGGGTAGCCCACCACCAGGCGCAGCGGCGCATCGGTGGCAGCTGCCGCGGGCTGGGCTTGCGCAGCGGGCGTGACCAGCGCCAGGGCGGCGGTGAGGGTGCTGAGCGCGGCCAGCAGGGGGCGCAGGGGCGAGGTCCACATGGTGCAGGGTCTCCAGACGCGGCCGCCCCCGATGGGCGGCGCTGCAGCAGGTCACTCTAGGCGCGTGACAATCGGTTGTTCAAATCAACCATCGACCGGGAGAACCCTGATGCCCGACTCCAGCTTGTGCGACCCGCAGGTGGCGCAGCAGTTGCTCATGTACCGGCTCAACCGGGTCATGGCGGTGTCGGGCAGCCTGGTGATCCGGCTGTGCGAGGGCGGCTACGGCATCACGCGGCGCGAATGGGGGCTGCTCATGTGGCTGGTGCAGCAGCCGGGCCTGCCGCCCGCGGCGCTGGCCGAGCGCCTGGGGCTGGACCGCGCGCGTACCTCGCGTGCGATCACGTCCTTGTGCGCCAAGCGCCTGATCACGCGGGAGCCCCAGCCCGGCGACCAGCGCAAGGCGCGCCTGACGCCCACGGCCGAGGGCCGGGCCGTGTACGAGGCACTGTTTCCGCAGGTGCGGGCGCTGAACCTGGCCTTGCTGGAAGGGCTGTCGGTCGCCGACGTCGCGGCGCTCGACACGGCCCTGGCGCGCCTGCAGGCCAATGCCGATGCATTGCGCGCCACGCAAGGCGCGCAGCTGCCGCGCACCTACCGCCTGCGGGGCGGGCGCGCGCCGGGCTAAGGCGCCCTGCCGCTGCTGCGTGGCCGCTCAGGCGTGGGTGATCCAGTCCTGGTGCGCCAGCTCGTTGAGGTGGGGCAGGGTGTTGAAGGTCTGCAGCATGAGCCGCTTGGGGCTGATGCTGAATTCGGTCACGGCGCTGTTGCGGATGCGCATATTCAGCGCAATCGTCACCTCGGGCGCGGTGCCCAGCACCTGGCCCACGGCGGTCGAGATCGGCCCGCCGCTGCTCACCAGCAGCACCTGCTGGCCCGCATGGTGGCGGCGCACATGGTCGAGCGCGCTGCGCACGCCGTCGGAAAAGCCATCCCAGCTCGGCATGCCGCGCGGCGAGATGGTGCCGCCCATCCACTGGGCCAGCGCGTCGCACAGCAGGCGGAAGTGGTGGCGGTACAGCTCGGGCGTATCGGGCTTGGGCAGGGGGTCGGGGTGGATGGCCTCGATCAGCGCGTGGCTGTCGTATTCGTTCAGGCCCGGCAGGGCCAGCGCTTCGGGCACGCCGCCCAGGCCTTCGGCAATGCCCTGCAGCGTCTGCGCATGGCGGCGCAGCGTGCCGGTGAGCACGGCGTCAAAGCGCAGGCCGCGGTCACGCCAGAACTGGCCCAGGCGCACGGCCTGTTCCATGCCGCGCGCACTCAGCTGGTCGTAGTCGTCGGCGCCAAACGAGGCCTGGCCGTGGCGCACGAGGTGCAGGGTTCCCATGGGCGCGATTGTCGGAAAGCGCCCGCAGCCGTGTTGTCGCCCGTGCGACCGGTGGTGTTCAGTCCGCGCGCAGGATGTGCGCAAGCACCGCTGCGTCGACCTTGCCGCCGGTGCGCGTCAGGCCCAGCTGCTGGCCGCGCTGTGCCCCCCGATCTTGCAGCACGGCAACCTGCACCTGCAGCGCCGAATTGCTTACGTCAAACCAACGGCTTGTGCTTGCCGGTGTTTGTTTTGTTGCTTCATTGTTGATAGCAATTACATCCGGGTAGTCCGGGGCGTGGCTGGAGATGTGGAGGATGCGCTTGCGCACAGGAGTGCGCCGCGTTATCTCGCCTTGCCTGGCGCGCCGATCACGGCACTGGCGGGCGCATCCCACTGCGGTTTCTAGGTTGAAAGGGGCGCAAGGTCCTGGCAAAGATCTCCTGGGATGAGCAAAGGAGGGGGGAGGAGCGGCTGGGGCTGGGGCAGTCCGCCGTGTCTGGGCGCGGCTGTGCCGCCAGTGCGGTGCACCGCAATTCAGGGTTGCGGGGTGAGGGCGCTGGTGCTGCCCCCGGGTTCACAACAGGGCCGTGCCCTCGATACAGGTCACGCAGTGGCCGCCGACCCACACCTGCCCGGTGTCGTCGTGGCGGATGTGCACACGCCCCGCGCGCCCCAGGCATTCGCCCTGCGCCACCTGGTAGCCGCGCGGGGCCAGCCCCTCGTTGATCAGCCATTCGGCCAGGCTGGCGTTGAGGCTGCCGGTCACCGGGTCTTCGGGGTTGCCCATGGGCGCGGCAAACGCCCGCACCACCACCCCCGGGGCGCCCGGCTGGTCGGCCTGGGGGCTGACGTGTACCACCCCCACGTCCTGGCCCAGATCCTTGAGCCGCGCGTGGTCGGGTTGCAGGCCCAGCACGGTCTGCGCGCTGTCCACCAGTAAACCCAGCCAGACCGGGCCGTTGTCCAGCATCTGCGCGCCCAGAATCTGGTGCGGCCGCAGGCCCAGCGCGCTCGCCACCAGCGGCACCAGGGCCGGGCTGGGGCTGTAGCGTTTGAGGGGCGGCGCCGCGAAAGCCAGGCGGTCGCCCTCGCGGGCAATGCGCACGAGCCCAAGCGCTGTTTCTTGTACTACCACCGACGGGTTGCGCGGCACATGGCCTGCCTGCAGCCAGGCGTGGCAGGTGCCCAGCGTGGGGTGGCCCGCAAAGGGCAATTCGCCCCGGGGACTGAAGATGCGCAGGCGGTAGTCGGCCCCAGCCGCCAGCCCTTCGGCGGTGGGTGGCAGCAAAAAGGTGGTTTCCGACAGGTTCATCCAGGCGGCAAAGCGGCGCATGTCGGCGTCGCCCAGGTCTTGTGCGTCGAGCACAACGGCCACCGGATTGCCGTAGCCGGGACGGTCGGTGAACACGTCGATCTGTTTGAACGGGCGCGCGTGCATGGCGATCAATCGGCTGGGTGGGGCACAGGTCTGCAGGATAGTGCCATATCCGGCATGCCGCGTGCAGCAGGGCATTGCAGGATCTGCCCGCACCAAGGCTCAAGATGCACCCGCATGGGCGCGGCTGTGGCAGGCCCCACTAGCAGTGGAATTCGCAGCCGATCGGGATGTCGGCCATGGTGAACCTAGAAACCGCAGTTGACCGCTTGGCTTGTTCACACTGAAAAGTTCTGATGTCCGTTGAAGTTGCGCCTTGTGGGCGCGCTCAGCTTCTGGGTGAAAGCGC
>JBKBUN010000061.1:0-17106 GCA_046289925.1 Burkholderiaceae bacterium
AAACTGTCCTCGCTGGGGCTCATTTTCGCTTTCGACGCCCCAAGTCCGACAGGCTCCTAGCGCAGCTCGCGGGTGCCCCGGGCGCGCAGCAGCACGACCTGCGAGCCGCCTTGGTTGGCGGGGGGCGGTCGCGCAGTGCTTGCGGGAAGGCTTCGACCATGTCGGCAAAACGCTGCCAGCACGCGGGCTTCGGTGGCGGCGAGGGGCGCTATAGGGCGGGATCAAAGGGCATGGGAAAATTCGCGGCAATGAAAAACATCGTCATTCTCATCTCGGGCAGCGGCTCGAACATGGCCGCCATCGTGCGCACCGCCGAGCGCGAGGACTGGGCGCGCCGTCTGGGCGCGCGCGTGGCCGCAGTGGTGAGCAACAAGGCCGACGCGGGCGGGCTGGCGTTTGCGCGCGAGCACGGCATCGCCACCGAGGTGCTGGACCACAAGGCCTACCCCTCGCGCGAGGCGTTTGATGAGGCGCTGGCAGCGGTCATCGACCGCCATGCGCCCACCCTGGTGGTGTTGGCGGGTTTCATGCGCATCCTCACGCCGGGGTTTGTGCAGCGTTACGCGGGACGGTTGCTCAACATCCATCCCTCGCTGCTGCCGGCGTTCACCGGACTGCACACACACCAGCGTGCCATCGAGGCGGGCTGCCGCTACGCCGGGGCCACGGTGCACCAGGTGACGGCCGAATTGGACGTGGGGCCCATTCTTGAGCAGGCCGTGGTGCCGGTGCTGCCGGGCGACACGGCCGATACGCTGGCGGCACGGGTACTCACGCAGGAGCACCTGATCTACCCGCGTGCCGTGCGCCGCTGGCTCGAATCCCAGGCGTAGGTTTCGGGCATGGGTCCCGGGCGTGGGCGAAGTGCGCTCCTTGCCCGTACTCCGTGCACCCCAGGTGTCAGTCGACTGCTATCAAATTAATAGCTTGTCGTGCTTTACTTTGCTGGGTCTGAGCTTCAAAACACCCTGCATCGGCAGCGCCGGGGCGCAGCGTTGCGAACTCAGGTGCGATGCGCTGGCGCTTCGGGTGCGGTGCCGGACGGCAGCCGTTCGAAACGCGGGCGCTGCACGCCATCGATCTCCACCGTTTCGGCAAACATGGCGGCAGGGCGTACCCACAACCCGCGCTCGCCGTACAGGGCCCGGTACACGGTCATGGGTTCCAGGCTTTCACTGTGGCGGGCGGTATCCACCACCTCGTACAGTCCACCTTTGTAGTGGCGGTACAGGCCGGGAGGCGTGGGCGAGAGTGGGGGCAGGTCGGACACGGAGGGCTCCTAGGAGTCTGTCGGACTTGGGAATCGTCGGCTACCAATGGGCCGCAGCGGTCCATTTTTCACCGTCTTTTGGCCCCATAGCCCTGCTATGGGGCTGCCAACACGGCGAAAACGGTCCTCGCTGGGGCTTATTTTCGCTTTCCACGCCCCAAGTCCGACAGGCTCCTGAGCCCAGTGGTTGGGCCACGCGGCGCAGAGAGCCGTATGCGCAGTATGCGCCACGCGCTGCTGCGCATCTCGGCTGTTTCTCGAACTGCCTGACCTGGACGACGCCGCGCTGCGGGACATTGAGCGCCATGCGCCGGAGCCGGTATACCGGCGGGCGATTCGGTCCTGGTGTCCTGATGGCTGCAGGGCGGTTCGCCCGAAGCGAGCACGGTGGGGCGAGGTGGGACAATCGGGCCCATGCATCCCAAAGCCCTTCTCGACGCCTGCGCCGAACTGGTACGGTTGACCCTGACCTTTGAACACCCGGCCGACGCCGTGGTGTCGCGCTACTTCCGTGACCACCGCAGCCTGGGCCCGCGCGAGCGGGCCACGCTGGCCGAAACCGTGTACACGGTGCTGCGCAAGAAGCTGCTGTTTGACCACCTCGCCCCGTCGGGCAGCGGCCCGCGCGAGCGGCGCATGGCCATTTTGGGCTTTGCCCACAGCCAGGACGAGGCTGCACGCCGCCAGGGGCAGGCCCGTGCGTCCCGCGACTTCCTCAAAAGCGCGCTGACGGACGCCGAGAAGAATTGGCTCGACCAGTGCGACGCCATTGACCCGGCGGACCTGCTAGACCGCCATCGCCACAACCTGCCCGAGTGGATTGCCGAGCCCCTGCGTGCCCAATTGGGCGCAGGCTTTGCCGCGCTGGCCGAAAGCCTTACGCAGTCGGCACCGCTGGACTTGCGCGTGAACCTGCTGCAGGCCAAGCGCGAGGACATCCGCAAAGAACTCAAGCAGGCCGGCATTGACAGCGCGCCCACGCCGTATTCGCCCTGGGGGCTGCGCCTGGTGGGCAAACCCGCGCTCACACGCCACGCGGCTTTTGTGCGCGGCGCCATCGAGGTGCAGGACGAGGGCTCGCAACTGCTGGCCCTGCTGCTGGACGCGCGGCGCGGCGAAATGGTGACCGACTTCTGCGCGGGCGCGGGCGGCAAGACGCTGGCCATCGGCGCCAGCATGCGCAGCACGGGGCGGCTGTATGCGTTTGACGTATCGGCGCACCGGCTGGATGCGCTCAAACCCCGGCTGGCCCGAAGCGGATTGTCGAACGTGCACCCCGCCGCCATTGCACACGAGCGCGACGAACGCATCAAACGCCTGGCAGGCAAGATGGACCGCGTGCTGGTCGATGCGCCGTGCTCCGGCCTGGGCACGTTGCGGCGCAACCCCGACCTGAAATGGCGGCAGTCGCCCGAGGCGATTGGTGAACTGGTGGCCAAGCAGACGGCCATCCTGGAAAGCGCGGCACGCCTCGTCAAACCCGGTGGGCGACTGGTGTATGCCACCTGCAGCATCCTGCCCGCCGAAAACGAAGGCATTGCCGAGGCCTTTGCGGCAGCGCACCTCGACTTTGAGGCGCTGGACGCGGGCGAACTGCTGGAGCAGGCCCGCGTGCCCGAGGCGCGCAGTCTGTGCGCGGGCGCTGCCAGCGGTACTGGCTATCTGCGGCTGTGGCCCCACCTGCACCAGACCGACGGGTTCTTTGCCGCCGTCTGGACGCGCAAGCGCTGAATCGCCGATATTGGTCAAACCTGCCTAAAAACAGTGGTTATCCCTGTAGTGCAACCCGGGGCGACGCCTAGAATCGTTCCACGGGAACGAATGCGCAGGGGCGCGCTCTCCCGCTTCTTGTAAGGCTTTCTGAATATGTTGTTACCCGATTGGGCGATCCTCAACGCTGCTATTGACTGGCTGGGCCATGGTCTGTGGAACCTGGCTTGGTGGCAGATCGTCCTGTACACGCTCGCGACCACGCACATCACGATCGCGGCCGTGACCATTTTTCTGCACCGCTGCCAGGCCCACCGGGCGCTTGATCTGGGGCCCATTCCCTCGCACTTCTTCCGCTTCTGGCTGTGGATCGGTACGGGCATGGTCACCAAGGAATGGGTGGCCATTCACCGCAAGCACCACGCCAAGTGTGAAACGCCGGACGATCCGCACAGCCCGCAAACGCGGGGTCTCGACACCGTGATGTGGAAGGGCGCCGAACTCTATCGCGCCGAGGCCCAGAATGCCGAGACCATCAAGAAGTTCGGTCATGGCACGCCCGACGACTGGGTGGAGCGCAACGTGTACAGCCGCTTTACCTGGCAGGGCGTGGGCCTGATGCTGGTGTTGAACCTTGCACTGTTCGGAGCCGTGGGTGCCACCGTGTGGGCCGTACAAATGCTCTGGATTCCGTTCTGGGCAGCCGGCGTCGTGAATGGTGTGGGCCACTACTGGGGTTACCGCAACTTTGAAGCCCAGGACGCAAGCACCAATTTGGTGCCCTGGGGCCTGATCATTGGCGGCGAAGAACTGCACAACAACCACCACACCTACCCGACGGCTGCCAAGTTTTCGGTCAAGCCCTATGAGTTCGACGTGGGCTGGCTCTACATCCGGCTGTTGAGCAAGCTCGGCTGGGCCCATGTCAAGAAGGTGCCGCCCAAACTCCGTCTGGGCGACGTCAAGCCGGTGGCCGACGAGCACACGCTGGAAGCGTTGATCGCCAACCGCTATGAGGTCATGGCAAGGTACGCCCGCGGTGTCCGTGCGGCCTGCAAGCAGGAACTGGCCGCGCTCAAGGCTCGCAACGCCGACGTGTCGGTGCTGCAAACGGCCAAGCGCTGGCTGCACCGCGATGCCGAGAAGGTGCCTGCGCGTGCCCGGGTACAGCTGGCCGAGGCGCGCGCTGCCTTCCCGACGCTTGACACCATGGTGGTGATGCGCGAGGAACTGCGCCAGCTCTGGATGAATACGCACCAGTCGCGCGAGCAACTCACGGCCGATTTGCAGGCCTGGTGCCGCCGCGCCGAAGAAAGCGGCATTGCCGCGCTGCGCGACTTCTCGATCCGCTTGCGCGCTGCGCGCACCTGAAGCGCACCTCGGTCAGGCGTCCCGTGCCCAAAGCGGGGCCGGACCGCTCGTCCACCACGGCCACCCTTCGGGGTGGCTTTTTCATGGTCTGCCGTGCAGGGCTGGCCCTTGCCGCAATGCGTGCTTGTCAGAGGGCGTTCATCGTCGGGATGGTGGAGGGGCTGTGCGGGTGTGATGGTGTAGACAATGTCTGTCCGCAGTGGACGTACGGCTCGGGACTCGGCAAGCGGACGCAACGCTTGGCGTGGGCAGCGGGTGGATGACGCGCCAGGAGGAGAGGGGAAGCCTGTCGTGGGTAAGCTCTGTCCTGCCCCCAAAAGAAAACCGCCCGGCGCGAAAGCGCGGGGCGGCTTGGGCCTCCGTGGCGGAGGCAGGAACGGCTGAAGGATTACTTCAGCTTGGTTTCCTTGTATTCGACGTGCTTGCGAGCCTTGGGATCAAATTTCATGATCAGCATCTTCTCGGGCATCGTCTTCTTGTTCTTGGTCGTCGTGTAGAAGTGGCCGGTGCCTGCAGTGGACTCCAGCTTGATCTTGTCGCGTCCGCCTTTGCTTGCCATGGTGCTACTCCTTAAGCCTGGCCACGTGCACGCAGGTCGGCGAGCACAGAGTCGATGCCGTTCTTGTCGATCAGGCGCAGTGCAGCGCTCGAGACGCGCAGTCGCACCCAGCGGTTCTCGCTTTCGACCCAGAAACGGCGGTATTGCAGGTTCGGCAGGAACCGGCGCTTGGTTTTGTTGTTGGCGTGGGAAACGTTGTTCCCGACCATGGGCTTCTTGCCCGTGACGTCGCAGACGCGTGCCATGAGGACACTCCGATATCAATTAACAGCGGCCGGTCAGGGAACCCATGGTGCATGGGGGGACAGGCCGCCTCACCTCGCCAGAAAGGGTGGCGGTAACCCGATTGGTGCGCCCGCATCATCAGGGCGTTGCCTGAAGGCCTGCGCAGCAAAGCTTGCCATTGTAGCCGATCGCTGCAAGGCCTGTCGAGCGCGGTGTCCGTCAGCCTTCTTGCTCCAGAAAGCGCTGGGCATCCAGCGCTGCCATGCAGCCCGTGCCTGCGCTGGTGATGGCCTGGCGGTACACATGGTCTTGGACGTCGCCCGCAGCGAACACGCCGGGCACACTGGTCTGCGTGGCAAAGCCCTTGAGCCCGCCCTGGGTGACGATGTAGCCGTTCTCCATGCTGAGCTGACCTTGGAAGATGTCGGTGTTGGGGGCATGCCCAATCGCGATGAAGCAACCCTGCAGCGCGATGTCCTGTGTGCTGCCGTCCTGTGTACTCTGGATGCGGATGCCCGTGACACCGCTCTGGTCGCCCAGCACTTCGGTCAGCGTGTAAAAAAGTTTCAGCTCGATTTTGCCCGCAGCGACTTTCTCCATGAGTTTGTCCACGAGAATGGGCTCGGCCTTGAACTTGTCACGGCGGTGTACGAGCGTGACCTTGCGCGCGATGTTCGACAGATACAGCGCTTCTTCCACGGCTGTGTTGCCGCCCCCGATCACGCACACGTCCTGGTCGCGGTAGAAAAAACCGTCACAGGTTGCACAGCCCGACACGCCGCGGCCCATGAACGACTGCTCCGACGGCAGACCCAGGTACTTGGCCGACGCGCCAGTGGCGATGATCAGCGCATCACAGGTGTAGGTGCCGCTGTCGCCCGTGAGCGTGAACGGGCGCTGCTTCAGGTTCACGGTATGGATATGGTCGAAGACGATCTGGGTGTTGAAGCGCTCTGCATGTTGCAGAAAGCGCTGCATCAGGTCGGGGCCCTGCACGCCGTGGACGTCGGCGGGCCAGTTGTCCACTTCGGTTGTGGTCATGAGCTGGCCGCCCTGCGCCATGCCCGTGATCAGCACTGGCTTGAGATTGGCTCGCGCAGCGTAGATGGCTGCGGTGTAGCCAGCCGGTCCGGAGCCAAGGATCAAAACTTTCGCGTGAAGAGAGGTCGCCATGGTAAAAGTCTGGGTTAGCCTGGGTTGGGCATGCGCCGCGGGCGGCGCGTGTGCGAGATTGCAAGTGGAGAATGGAACCGCGCTTCAGTATCCTCCGCGGTGGGAGGCGAGGGAAGGTGCCGGCATCAATCTCAGCGATTGTAAGAACCCATGAAAGGCCTGACCGCCGCCAGGCTGCCCCCCAGGAGGAGATCTTGTCTGCGACCATGCTCACCAACCTTGACCTGCTGCGCCGTGTGCCGTTGTTCTCGCCCTTGACGCCCGCGCAGGCCGAGGCCCTGCAAGGCGCGGTGGTCAAGCGGCGCTTGCGCCGTGGGGAGGTGTTGGTGCAAGAGGGCCACACATCGCAGGCCTTGTTCCTCCTGCTCAACGGCCGGGCGCGCGTGGTCAAGACCGACGCACGCGGTCGCGAGGTCATTCTGGCCACGTTGGGGCCTGGAGACCACATCGGTGAGATGAGCATCATCGACAACGAGCCGCATTCGGCCACGGTGCGCGCCGAGGTGCAGACCGATGTGCTCCTGCTCGGCCGCACCGAGTTTGTACGTTGCTTGGCTGACAACACGTCCATGGCGCTGGTGCTGATGCGTGGCTTGGTCAAGCGGTTGCGCCATGCCGACCGGAAGATCGAATCTCTGGCCCTGCTGGACGTGTATGGTCGGGTAGCGCACGCGCTGCTCGACATGGCCACCGAAGACCCCCAGGGCCGCCCCTGGATTCGCGAGCGCATCTCGCGCCAGGACCTGGCCAAGATGGTAGGCGCCTCGCGCGAGATGGTCAGCCGCGTGATGAAAGACCTGGAGGAAAGGGGCTTCATTGAGAACATTGAGGGTGGTGGCACCCTGCTCAAAGACCGCCTGCACACTTTGTGACGCCTTCCAGGCTTCCCCGGCGGTTTGGCTGGGGTAAGCTCCCGGCGCTCCGGCCATGACGCCATGACGTATTCCTTGCACACGCTTTCCTCTTCTTCAGCTTCTCAGGGCGCGGGGCGTGCCCCGGTGCGCTTCGGCGCGGCCCGCTTTGGACACGAGTTGCTGCTTCTGATGGGCCTTGTCGCCATCGTGTTCTGGCTACTCGCCTTGTTCAGCCATTCACTCCAAGATCCCGCCTGGTCCACCTCTGGTGCGGTGGGCCGCGTGCGTGCGGCCAACTGGGCTGGGCACGTAGGGGCCTGGCTGGCCGATGTGAGCTATTTCGGGTTGGGCTTTTCGGTCTGGTGGTGTGTGGCGGCGGCAGTCCGGGCCTGGCTGGCGTCGCTGGCGCGTTGGTTGGGTGGAGGCGAAGCGGTGCCGGTCGCTGACCCACCCTCGCGGGTGCCCTCGCGACTGCTCTTCTGGCTGGGTCTTGCGCTGTTGCTGGTGGCCAGCACCATGCTCGAGTGGTCGCGCCTCTACCGTTTTGAGTCGGCTCTGCCGGGCCATGCAGGCGGCGTGCTGGGATACCTGGTGGGGCCGCTGGCCGTGCAGTGGTTGGGGTTCACGGGCTCTGGTCTTCTGGGCATCGTGTTGCTGGTGCTGGGCGCTGGCTGGGTGTTTCGTTTCTCTTGGGGCCGTGTGGCGGAGTCGCTGGGCGCGCGCATTGACGGGCTGGTGCAGTCGCGCCGTGCCCAGCGCGAGGCCGCCAAGGATGTGGCCGCGGGCCGCCGCGCCGCCCGCGAGCGCGAAGTGGTGCTGCAGGAGGAGCGTATCGAGACCGCAGAGCATCCACCACAGCCGGTTCAGATCATCGAGCCGGCCAAGCCGGAGGTGCCTCAGAGCACCCGCGTGGTGAAAGAGCGCCAGAAGCCCTTGTTCACCGAACTGCCTGACAGCAAGCTGCCGCAGGTGGATCTGCTCGACGGCGCGTTGCAGCGCCAGGAAACCGTCTCACCCGAGACGCTGGAGATGACCAGCCGCCTGATCGAGAAGAAGCTCAAGGACTTCGGCGTGGAAGTGCGCGTGATGGCGGCCATGCCAGGTCCGGTGATCACCCGCTATGAGATCGAGCCGGCCACTGGCGTCAAGGGATCGCAGGTCGTGAACCTCGCCAAGGACTTGGCGCGTTCGCTGTCGCTGGTGTCCATTCGCGTGGTGGAGACCATTCCGGGCAAGACCACCATGGCGCTGGAGTTGCCCAACGCCAAGCGGCAGACCATCAAGCTCTCGGAAATCCTGGGTTCGCAGGTATACAACGAAGCCAAGAGCCTGTTGACCTTGGGCCTGGGCAAAGACATCGTCGGCAACCCCGTGGTGGCCGATCTGGCCAAGATGCCGCATGTGCTGGTGGCTGGCACCACCGGCTCGGGCAAGTCGGTGGGGATCAACGCCATGATCTTGTCGCTGCTCTACAAGGCCGAGGCCAAGGACGTGCGCCTGCTGATGATCGATCCCAAGATGCTGGAAATGTCGGTGTATGAAGGCATTCCGCACTTGTTGGCTCCGGTGGTCACCGACATGAAACAGGCTGCGCATGGCCTGAACTGGTGTGTGGCCGAAATGGAGCGGCGCTACAAGCTCATGAGCAAGATGGGGGTGCGCAATCTTGCGGGCTTCAACGCCAAGATCGACGAGGCCAAGACCCGCGGCGAATTCGTCTACAACCCGTTCAGTCTCACGCCTGAGTCTCCTGAGCCGCTGGAGCGCCTGCCCCATATCGTGGTGGTGATCGACGAACTGGCCGACCTGATGATGGTGGTGGGCAAGAAGATCGAAGAGTTGATCGCGCGCCTGGCGCAGAAGGCGCGTGCGGCCGGCATTCACCTGATTCTGGCCACCCAGCGACCCAGCGTGGACGTGATCACCGGCCTGATCAAGGCCAACATTCCGACCCGCATTGCGTTCCAGGTCAGTAGCAAGATCGACAGCCGCACCATCCTCGACCAGATGGGCGCCGAGGCGCTGCTGGGCATGGGCGACATGCTCTACATGGCCAGCGGCACCGGGTTGCCGGTGCGCGTGCACGGGGCGTTTGTCAGCGATGACGAGGTGCACCGTGTTGTCAGCTACCTCAAGAGCCAGGGCGAGCCCGACTACATCGACGGTGTGCTCGAAGGCGGAACTGTGGATGGTGACGGTGATCTGTCCATGGACGGCCTTGGCAGCGGCGAAGGCGGCGGTGAGAAAGACCCGATGTACGACCAGGCCGTGGAAGTGGTGCTCAAGGACCGAAAGGCCAGCATCTCGTATGTGCAGCGCAAGCTGCGCATTGGCTACAACCGATCGGCGCGGCTGCTGGAAGACATGGAGAAAGCCGGTCTGGTGAGTGCGCTCACCGCCAGCGGCCAGCGTGAAGTGCTGGTGCCCGCGCGGCCTGAATGATGCAACCCGCGACAGCGGATCGTGGTGCACTCTCAGCCCGGCTCCAACCGCAGCAAGGCGTGATGATGAAACACTGGATTGCTACTTTTTTTATAGCTTGTTGTGCTTGTTCTGCTTGGGCGGATGGCCTGAAAAGCCTGGAGTCTTTCATGAAGGGCGCGCAGGCAGGGCGGGCCGAGTTCACGCAGGTCGTGATCTCGCCCGCGCGAGAGGGCCAGGCTGAGCGCACCCGCCAGTCCAGCGGCGTGTTCGAGTTCCAGCGTCCCGGGCGCTTCAAGTTCAGCTACCGCAAGCCCTTTGAGCAGACCATCGTGGCCGACGGGCAAACACTGTGGCTGCACGACCCTGATCTGAACCAGGTCACCCAGCGTGCGCAGGCGCAGGCGTTGGGTAGCACGCCAGCGGCGCTGCTTGCGTCGGCGGCCGATTTGTCGGCCCTGCGCGCCGACTTCACGCTGGAGAACGCGCCCGACCAGGATGGCCTGCAATGGGTGCTGGCCACGCCCAAGGCGCGCGACGGGCAGCTGCGCAGCGTGCGTGTGGGATTTGCGGGCGATCGCCTGGCCGTGCTCGACATCGTGGACGGTTTCGGCCAGCGTTCGGTGCTGCGGTTTCAGGCCATGCAGGTGCACGCCTCGCTGCCGGCCTCGACCTTCCAGTTCCGGCCGCCGGCCGGGGCCGATGTGCTCAAGCAGTGAACACGTGGCCTATCAGGCCAGCGCCACCAGCGCCAGACCGATGGGGCCGGCACTTCTTGGCTGAACAGGATCTTGTGGCTGGCGGTCGCCGCACCGTACAGGCCGACCACCAGCACGCACAGCAGAAGGAGCCCCTGCACCGCACGGCCTGCATCGCCCAGCCACATGCCCCACAGCAGTCCCGCCGCCAGAAAGCCGTTGTACAGGCTCCTACGTGTTCCCGGTATCAGCAAGCCTTGCATCATCCTAGAAACCGCAGTTGACCGCTTGTTCACACTGAAAAGTTCTGATGTCCGTTGAACTTGCGCCTTGTGGGTACGCTCACCTTCTGGGTGAGAGCGCTATGCGCCCGCCAGCACCATGCTAGCCGCGCCATGCGGCGTTGTGCCTCCTTGCGCACAGGAGTGCGCCGCGTCGTCTCGACTTGCCTGGCGCGCCGATCACGGCACTGGCGGACGCATCCAACAGCGGTTTCTAGGATCATCGCAGTGGTTGCCTGGGGGGTGTCTGTCGGGCGGCCGACTTGCGTGCTGTGGTCGCCTTGATCTTTCGGCCGCGGTGCAGGCATTGCCTTGGGCTGAGCGGGTGGCCTATTGTCTGCCCTATCGCCTGCCGCGCCTGGCCTGCCACATGTCGTTACCGGGCCTTGCCCGCTTTTTCACGGCCCGTGCGGTGCGCGGTGCCCGACCCGGAATCTTCTGATGGCTGATTTGTTCACTGCCGACCCTGTGCCCCCGCTGGCCGAAGCGCTGCGGCCGCGCCACCTGGATGAGGTTGTTGGTCAGTCGCACCTGCTGGCCGAAGGCAAGCCACTGCGGCTGGCGTTTCAGTCGGGCAAGCCGCATTCGATGGTGTTTTGGGGGCCGCCGGGCGTGGGCAAGACCACGTTGGCCCGGCTCACGGCCCAGGCCTTTGATGCCGAGTTCATCGCGCTGTCGGCCGTGTTCTCTGGGGTCAAAGATATCCGCGCGGCGATGGAGCAGGCGCAGCACAACCTGTCGCGCGGGCGGCGCACGCTGCTGTTTGTGGATGAAATCCACCGGTTCAACAAGTCGCAGCAGGACGCGTTGCTGCCGTACGCTGAATCTGGGCTGGTCACCTTCATCGGTGCGACGACGGAGAACCCGTCGTTCGAAGTGAACGCGGCGCTGCTGTCGCGCGCCCAGGTGTATGTGCTGCAGCCGCTGAGCGATGCCGAACTGCGCCAGTTGCTCGATCGTGCGCGTGCCCATGGGTTGGGCGATCTGCAGTTCGACGAAGCCGCCATTGCCACACTGGTGGGCTATGCCGACGGCGATGCACGTCGGTTCCTCAATCTGCTGGAGCAATGCCGCAACGCGGCGCAGGCCGCAGGGCGCACGCAGATCGATGGTGACTTCATGCGTGATGCGCTCACGCTCAACGCCCGTCGCTTCGACAAAGGGGGCGACCACTTCTACGACCAGATATCGGCCCTGCACAAGTCGGTGCGCGGCTCGCATCCCGATGCGGCGCTGTACTGGCTGTGCCGCATGCTCGACGGAGGGGCCGATCCGCGCTACCTGGCCCGGCGCATTGTGCGCATGGCCTGGGAGGACATCGGCCTGGCCGACCCGCGGGCCCTGCAACTGGCCAACGACGCTGCCACCACCTACGAACGCCTGGGCAGCCCTGAAGGCGAACTCGCGCTGGCCCAGGCGGTTCTCTACCTGGCCGCTGCTCCCAAGAGCAACGCGGGCTACAACGCTTACAACCGTGCCCGGGCGTTTGTGAAGCAGGACAAGAGCCGAGAGGTCCCGGTGCATCTGCGCAATGCCCCTACGCAACTGATGAAGGAGCTGGGCCATGGCCGTGCCTACCGCTACGCGCACGACGAACCTGAGGCCTACGCGGCTGGCGAAACCTATCTGCCCGATGGCATGGAGGAGCCGGGCTGGTACCAGCCGGTGGAGCGTGGACTGGAGATCAAGATCGGTGCCAAGCTGGCGCACCTGCGCGCTCTCGATGCGCATGCGCGCGGAACCTTACCGGAAGGCGAGTGAGACGACGCTCCGGCGGAGAGGAGGGCATCGCCTGCCTGTGCGGGGGGCAAACCTGTGACCACCTTGCGGGGCGGTGGGAGTCGGGGGAGCGCTCTGCGCATGGTGATGCCAATTGCGCATGCGTCAGGTAATAAGCAATCAAAGCATTAATTTTGCGTCCATCAATAAGCCTAATGCAGGGCGCGGCTCTCTGATGCAGCGCGAATCCTCGGGAAAACCCCGCCAGACGCGGCAAAGGCGTTTTCAGGCGACTCGCTACAATCCGTCACGCAAACCCGCGCAGCAGTTTTCTGGCGGGTTTTTTGCTAGATGGCAGTCGGGCCCACAAGGCTGCACCGATCCTGGTGCCTGCTGGTGGGCGCGTTACAAACGAAGGACTTCTCTTATGGACATCTTGCTGCAGCAGATCATCAACGGTCTGGTTCTCGGCAGCATGTACGCCTTGATAGCCTTGGGCTACACCATGGTGTACGGCATCATTCAATTGATCAACTTCGCCCACGGTGAAGTGCTGATGATCGGCGCTCTCACCAGTTGGAGCTGCATCGGGATGATGCAAGGGGCTATGCCAGGGGCGCCTGGCTGGGTCATCCTGCTGCTGGCCACGTTGATTGCCTGCGTGGTGGCCGCCACGCTGAACTTCACGATCGAAAAGATTGCCTACAAGCCGTTGCGCAACAGCCCGCGGCTGGCACCGCTGATCACCGCCATCGGCATGTCTATCTTGCTTCAGACGTTGGCAATGATCATCTGGAAGCCGAACTACAAGCCGTATCCGACGCTGCTGCCCAGCGCGCCGTTTGAAATTGGCGGCGCTTTCATCACGCCTACGCAGGTGCTGATTCTGGGGGTGACGGCGGTGTCTCTCGCTTCGTTGGTCTACCTGGTCAACTACACCAACCTGGGCCGCGCCATGCGCGCCACGGCTGAGAACCCGCGCGTTGCCTCGCTCATGGGCGTGAAGCCCGACGTCGTGATTTCCGCCACCTTCATCATCGGTGCCGTTCTGGCTGCCATCGCCGGCATCATGTGGGCCTCCAACTACGGCACGGCGCAGCACACCATGGGTTTTCTCCCGGGTCTGAAGGCCTTCACCGCGGCTGTGTTTGGCGGCATCGGCAATCTCGCCGGTGCCGTGGTCGGCGGCATTCTGTTGGGCTTGATCGAAGCCATCGGCTCGGGCTACATCGGCACGCTCACGGGCGGCCTGCTGGGCAGCCACTACACCGACATCTTCGCCTTCATCGTGCTGATCATCGTGCTTACGCTGCGTCCTTCGGGCCTGCTGGGCGAACGTGTGGCCGACCGCGCCTGAGGAGCTTTTCATGAAGAACAACAAAATCCAGTGGGTCCTGGGCGCTGTCGCACTGCTGGTGCTTCCGCTGATCCTGCAGTCCTTTGGCAATGCCTGGGTGCGCATTGCCGACCTGGCCCTGCTGTACGTGATGCTGGCCCTGGGCCTGAACATCGTGGTGGGCTATGCCGGCCTGCTCGACCTGGGCTATGTGGCCTTCTATGCGGTGGGCGCCTACATGTTCGGCCTGATGGCGTCTCCGCACCTGTCGGACACCTTTGCCTGGTTTGCTGCCAGCTTCCCCAATGGCCTGCACACGCCGCTGTGGCTGGTGATTCCGCTGGCGGCGCTGCTCGCGGCGGTGGCGGGGGCGTTGCTCGGGGCGCCGACGCTCAAGCTGCGGGGCGACTACCTCGCCATCGTGACGCTGGGCTTCGGTGAAATCATCCGCATCTTCCTGAACAACCTGGACCATCCCTTCAACCTGACCAACGGTCCTAAGGGCATCGGCCAGATCGATTCGGTGCAGATCTTCGGTCTGAACCTGGGCCGTCCGCTCGAAATCATGGGCTTCACGCTCAACTCGGTGACGCTGTACTACTACCTGTTCCTCGCGCTGGTGGTGGTGAGCATCATCATCTGCTACCGCCTGCAGGATTCGCGCATCGGCCGCGCCTGGATGGCCATCCGTGAAGACGAGATTGCCGCCAAGGCCATGGGCATCAACACCCGCAACATGAAGCTGCTGGCCTTCGGCATGGGCGCTTCGTTCGGCGGCGTGTCGGGTGCGATGTTCGGCGCGTTCCAGGGCTTTGTGTCGCCCGAATCCTTCAGCCTGATGGAGTCGGTGATGATCGTGGCCATGGTGGTGCTCGGCGGCATCGGCCACATCCCGGGCGTGGTGCTGGGCGCCGTGCTGCTGGCTGCGCTGCCCGAAGTGCTGCGCTACGTGGCCGGCCCGCTGCAGGCCATGACCGACGGCCGTCTTGACTCGGCCATCCTGCGCCAGCTGCTGATCGCACTGGCCATGATCACCATCATGCTGATGCGCCCGCGCGGCCTGTGGCCCACGCCGGAGCACGGCAAGAGCCTGACGCAGAAGACCTGAACACCACCGAGAGTCACAACATGGCAGATAACAACAACGACGTGGTGCTGAAAGTTGCCGGGATCTCCAAGCGTTTTGGGGGTCTGCAGGCGCTGTCTGATGTGGGCATCACCATCCGCCGCGGCCAGGTGTATGGCCTGATCGGCCCGAACGGCGCGGGCAAGACGACGTTCTTCAACGTGATCACCGGGCTGTACACGCCCGACAGCGGCAGCTTCGAGCTGGCGGGCAAGCCCTACGAGCCCACGGCCGTGCACGAAGTGGCCAAGGCCGGCATTGCGCGTACGTTCCAGAACATCCGGCTGTTTGCCGAGATGACCGCCCTGGAAAACGTGATGGTGGGTCGCCACATCCGCACGCACTCGGGCCTGCTGGGCGCGGTCTTCCGCACCAAGGGCTTCAAGCAGGAGGAGGCGGCGATTGCCAAGCGGGCGCAGGAACTGCTGGACTACGTGGGCATCGGCAAATACGCCGACTACAAGGCGCGCACGCTGTCGTACGGCGACCAGCGCCGCCTCGAAATTGCCCGCGCACTGGCCACCGACCCGCAGGTGATTGCGCTCGACGAGCCCGCCGCCGGCATGAACGCCACCGAAAAGGTGCAGCTGCGCGAGCTGATCGACCGCATCCGCAAGGACAACCGCACCATCCTGCTGATCGAGCACGACGTGAAGCTGGTGATGGGGCTGTGTGACCGCGTCACGGTGCTGGATTACGGCAAGCAGATCGCCGAAGGTACGCCCGCGGAAGTGCAGAAGAACGAAAAAGTGATCGAGGCCTATCTGGGCACCGGAGGACATTGAGCATGGCCGAAAAATCCAACAAAGTGCTGCTGAAGGTCAAGGGCCTGAAGGTGGCCTACGGCGGCATCCAGGCCGTCAAGGGCGTGGACTTCGAGGTGCGCGAAGGCGAGCTGGTCTCGCTGATCGGCTCCAACGGTGCCGGCAAGACGACGACGATGAAGGCCATCACGGGCACGCTGCCCATGAACGATGGCGACATCGAGTACCTGGGCGAGAGCATCCGCGGCCAGGGCGCGTGGGACCTGGTGAAGAAGGGCCTGGTGATGGTGCCGGAAGGCCGCGGCGTGTTCGCGCGCATGACCATCACCGAGAACCTGCAGATGGGCGCCTACACGCGCCGCGACAAAGCGGGCATCGCCGCCGACATCGAGAAGATGTTCACCATCTTCCCGCGCCTGCGCGAGCGCAAGGACCAGCTCGCGGGCACCATGTCGGGCGGCGAACAGCAGATGCTGGCCATGGGCCGCGCGCTGATGAGCCAGCCCAAGGTGCTGCTGCTGGACGAGCCCTCGATGGGCCTGTCGCCCATCATGGTGGACAAGATCTTCGAAGTGGTGCGCGACGTGTACGCCACCGGCGTGACCATCGTGCTGGTGGAGCAGAACGCCAGCCGTGCGCTGGCGATTGCCGACCGCGGCTATGTGATGGAGTCGGGTCTGATCACCATGACCGGCCTGGGCAAGGACTTGCTGAGCGACCCCAAGGTGCGCGCCGCTTACCTGGGCGAGTGAGCCTGCGCCACGGTGCGTGGCCTCGGGCTGCGCACCGGCGGTGCACGGTGCAGAGCACTGCTTCGGCAGTGCCTTGGGGGACTTGCGCAGTGCGGGTGGGCCCAGTGCGGGCCGCGGCCCGGGGCACAGCGCCCCAGGGAGGAGCGAGCCGGGCTGGGCTGCGCCCAGGCTTGTCGGCTGCTATCATTTGCATAGCTGCTCGTGCTTGATTTTGAAGCACAAACCCCAGATTTGATTCCAAAGAAAGATCCGTGCCATGAGCCTGCTGCAGAGCCTGCCCGTGCCGCTGCAAACCGTGTTGCTGCTGCTGGCCAGCAACGTGTTCATGACCTTTGCCTGGTACGGCCACCTGAAAAACCTGGCGACGGCGCCCTGGTACACGGCGGCGCTGGTGAGCTGGGGCATCGCGCTGTTCGAGTACCTGCTGCAGGTGCCGGCCAACCGCATTGGCTACGCGCAGTTCAGCCTGGCGCAGCTCAAGATCCTGCAGGAAGTGATCACGCTCGGCGTGTTTGTGCCCTTTGCGGTGTTCTACATGGGGCAGTCGCTCAAGTGGGACTACTTGTGGGCCGGTCTGTGCTTGGTGGGCGCGGTGTACTTCATCTTTCGCTCCTGAGCGTCCACTGAGCGTCCATCCTGCGGCGCCGCTCACGCGTGGCCTGCATACTGGGCCGCCTTTGTCGGTGCAGGCATCGACTCCTGACGTGACCCGGACTGCACCGGTGGGACTGCGGACCGCATCGTGGAGGCTGCGCGCGCCTTCTTGCAACTGAACCTAGAAACCGCAGTTGACCGCTTGTTCGCACTGAAAAGTTCTGATGTCCGTTGAAGTTGCGCCTTGTGGGCG
>JBKBUN010000062.1:0-16869 GCA_046289925.1 Burkholderiaceae bacterium
AAAAGACGGTGAAAAATGGACCGCTGCGGCCCATTTGCAGCCGACGATTCCCAAGTCCGACAGGCTCCTAGGTTCAAAGCCCGCGCACGACCAAGCTGAGCACAAAGCTCAGCAACAGGGTGGAGGTCAGGGGGATGTCCCATTCGCGGCCGCGCCAGCGAAAGCGGAAATCACCGGGCAGACGCCCCAGCCCCAGGCGCAGCAGCCAGGGCTTGATCCAGCTGATGAACAGCAGCGCCAGAACGACGACGATGAGCCAGCGCAGCATGGGCGTGTGGCTCAGAGCCGGTGCGTGCGGTCGCCCTGCACGAAGCCGCAGGCCGGCCAGGCGGGCGCACCGCGCACGAGACCGATGACCTTGAACAGCTCGCCCATCTCGTGTTCCATCACCAGCTTGGCGGCCTGACTGCGCTGGGCGGGCTCCAGGGTGTCCAGCACCGCAGCCAGCCCGCAGTTGATGAGAAAGTGCGCCTGTGTGGTGTAGCCCAGCAGCTCCCAGCCGCTGTCTTGCGCGGCCACGGCGATGCCGGTGAAATTCACATGCGCGGTGATGTCCTTGAGCCCCACATCGGTCAGCGGGTTGTCGTCAGCGCGGTGTGCGCGGTGGCACACCAGCGTGCCCATGTGGCGCTCGGGGTGGTAGTACTCCCGCTCGCCAAAGCCGTAGTCGATGAAAAACGCCGCGCCGCGCTCCAGCCGCGCTCCCAGGGTGCGCACAAAGGCCTCGGCCTGGGGGTGGATCTCGGTCAGGTAATCGTGCGTGCCCTCGATGTGCATCGGCGGGCGCAATTCGGTCGGCCGGTCGCTCCAGGCCCAGCCGTCTGCGTGCGCCACCACGCCGCGCTCGTGCCAAACCTGGCCGCGCCGGGCGAGCAGTTGTACCGGCATGGCATCGAGCACCTCATTGCCCACCACCACCCCCGCCATGCGCTCGGGCAGCTGGTCCAGCCAGCGCACGCGATCGCCCCAGGCTCTCAGGCGCTCCTGCTGGCGTGCCCGCAGGCTGCCCGACAGATCGACGATGGTGTAGCGCTGCACACGCTCGCTCAGGGCACCGAGCAACTGTGCCGCCAACGCGCCCGATCCGGCGCCAAACTCCCAAACCTCGTCGGTGGCGGTGGCATCCAGCGCTTCGCGCACCTGCGCGGCCAGCAGGTGGCCAAACGCAGGCGACAGCTCGGGCGCGGTCACGAAATCGCTGCCGCTGGCGGCCAGCAGGCCGAACTTGGTCAGACCATTGGCGTAGTACCCCAGCCCGGGGGTGTAAAGCGCCAGCGCCATGAAGCGATCGAAGCCCATCCAGCCTCCGGCCTGGGCCAAAACCTTGGCCATGTGCGCCTGCAGGGCGCTCGTTAAACTGTCGCGTTCCGTGGTTGTCACGCCCCAATTGTCCTCCATGACCGAATCCCGCCGCCCCCGAACCGTGCTGGTCACCGGCGCCGCACGCCGCCTGGGCCGCAGCATTGCGCTGGCCCTGGCCGAAAGCGGCTGGCAGGTGGCGGTGCACTACCGCAGTTCGGCCGCCGACGCGGCCGAGACGGTGCAAGACTGCGCCGCGCGCTCAGGCCGCTGCGAAGGCTTTGCCGCGGATTTCGACCGTGAGGACGAGGTGCGCAGCTTAGTGCCACGCGTAGTGCAAGCCTTTGGACACCTGGACGCGGTGGTCAACAGCGCCTCCCTGTTCGAACACGACACCCACCAAAGCTTCGGCTACGAACTGCTGCAACGCCACCTGCGCAGCAACACGGGCGCGCCCGTGCTGCTGGCCGATGCGCTGCACCGCCATGTGCAACATCGCGCACAAACCGAGCCAAGCGTGCAAGGTGCGGTGGTCAATCTGCTGGATCAGAAGCTCTGGAACCAGAACCCCGATTTTGTGAGCTACACGCTGTCCAAGGCCGCGCTGGAAGCTGCGGGCACCATGATGGCCCTGGCCTTGGCGCCCCGCGTGCGCGTGGTCGGTGTGGCGCCGGGCCTCACGCTCACGAGCCATATGCTCAGCGACGAGAAGTTTCAGGCGCTGCACGCGCTGAGCCCGCTGGGTCGCTCGTCCACCCCCGAGGACGTGGCCGCGACGGTGCGCTTTGCGCTGGAGAACCGTTCGATCACCGGCACGACGCTGCTGGTGGACGGTGGCCAACACCTGATGAAATTCGAGCGCGACTTCTCGCTGATGTAAGCCCGGCGCGCTCTCCAAGACTTTTGCTATGTACAACGCCGCCGGCACCCAGATCCTCACCCTCACCGGGCTGCGCTTTGCGGCCAACCTGGGCATTCTTGCGCACGAAAAAACCGCGCCGCAGCCCATCCAGGTCGATGCCGAACTGAACCTGGGCACCCAGCCCCTGTCGCCGCGCGACGACGACATCGGCCATGTGCTCGACTACCGGCGCGTACGGCAGATCATCATCGACGAGTGCACGGCCGAGCATGTGAACCTGCTCGAGAGCCTGATCGGCAAGCTCGCACACCGGCTGATGCAACTGCCCGGCGTGCTGGGGGTGCGCGTGAAGATTGCCAAATTGGAGATTTTTGACGACTGCGAAGTGGCCATCCGGGTGGAAACCGGTCAGTGGTGAGAGCGCAGTCGCCCGCGCGCGCAATGTACCCTGCATGGCAGGCTGCAGCACCCCGGTGAGACAATACGGCCCCATGAACGCCACCTGGATTGAACCGCAGGCCCCAGCCGCCGATGCACCGAAAGAGCTGAAGATCGAACGCGAAGCGCACAAGCTGGAAAAACGCCTGTGCCGCGAAGTCGGCCGCGCGATCGTGGACTACCACATGATCGAAGAGGGCGACAAGGTGATGGTGTGCATGTCGGGTGGCAAGGACAGCTACACCCTGCTCGACATCCTGATCAAGCTGCAGCGCCGAGCACCCGTGCGCTTTGAACTGGTGGCCGTGAACCTCGACCAGAAGCAGCCCGGCTTTCCCGAGCACGTGCTGCCCGAGTACCTCAAGACCACCGGGGTGCCGTTCCACATTGAAACCCAGGACACCTACAGCATCGTCAAGCGCGTGGTGCCGGAAGGCAAGACCACCTGCGGCCTGTGCAGCCGCCTGCGCCGCGGCATTTTGTACCGCGTGGCCGACGAACTGGGCGCCACCAAGATCGCGCTGGGCCACCACCGCGACGACATCGTGCAGACGCTGCTGCTCAACATGTTCTTCGGGGGCCGCCTCAAGGCCATGCCGCCCAAGCTGGTGAGCGACGACGGACGCCATGTGGTGATCCGCCCGCTGGCCTACGTGCCCGAAAAAGACACCGCACGCTGGGCGCAGTACCGTGAATTTCCGATCATTCCGTGCAACCTCTGCGGCAGCCAGGAGAACCTGCAACGCAAGCAGGTCGGCGAAATGTTGCGCGAATGGGAACGCAAGTATCCGGGTCGGGTCGAAAACATGTTCCATTCGCTGCAGAACGTGGTGACCACCCACTTGCTCGACCCCAAACTACACGACTTCCAGAACGCGCGGGCCACGGGCGTGGCCAGCGAAGACGGCGACCGCGCGTTCGACCCGGAGGAGTTCACAGCGCCGTCTGCCTTGCCGTCGCTGCAGGTGGTGTCCATCGGCTGATGCGCGCCGGGCGGTGCGGCAGCGGTTGGCACATCGATTCACAGGAGCCCACCATGACCACATCCCGCTCATTGCTGCGCCCCGCCGCACGTGCAGGCCACAGCCTGCGTACAGTGCTGTGGGTGCTGCTGCTGGCCACCGCGGCCCTTGCGGGCTGCAGCACCACGCGCACGGTCCAGGGGGAAGTCCAGACCCATACCCGCCTGGCGGCGGCCACCCTGCCGCTGGGCTACCGCATCGAGCGCCTGCCCTCGCAGCAGAGCACCGATTTCGATCCCATCGTCCGGTTGGCTGCGCAGGCCTTGGAGCGCGCCGGCCTGCGGCCTGAGGGGGCGCAAGCACCGCTGGTGGTGCAAATCGGCGTGCAGGCCTCCAGCGTGCCGCGGGCAGACCCCTGGGGACCGGCACCCTGGGGCTGGGATGGCTGGGCTGGCACCAGGGGTTGGGGTGTGCGCGGCATCTGGCGCATGGGCGAACCCACCCCCTTGTATCGCCGCGCGGTGAACCTGCTGATCCGCGACGCGCGCACCCAGGAGATCGTGTACGAAACCTCGGCTGTGCATGAAGACGTTTGGACGGCCGACCCAGACCTCTACGGCGTGCTGTTCGACGCCGCGCTCGCCGGGTTTCCGAACCCACCGGCAGGCCGCCGCCAGGTGCGTCTGCCCTACCCGCCGCCCGGTGCGACTGCCCTCGCCCCCGCGGCAGCACAGCCAGCGGTGGTGCTGCCTGCAGCGCCGCGCTGACCTCTCGACTTCTGCATGCAGATCACCCGCATCATCGCCGTGCGCCACGGCGAAACTGCCTGGAATGTGGACACCCGCATCCAGGGCCATCTCGATATACCGCTCAACCACCGCGGCCTCTGGCAAGCCCGCCAGCTGGCAGACAGCCTGGCCGGGGAGCCCGTCAGCGCCGTGTATGCGAGCGACCTTCAGCGCGCTCTGGCCACGGCGCGCGCCGTGGCCGATGCCACGGGCGCGCCGCTGCACACCGAGCCAGGGCTGCGCGAGCGCTGCTTTGGGGCGCTGGAGGGCAAAACCTTTGCCGAGATCGAGCAGGAACACCCCGAGCAGGCGCTGCGCTGGCGCCGCCGCGACCCGGACTACGCGCCAGCGGGCGGCGAGTCTCTGCTGGCGCTGCGCGCGCGCGTGACCGAGACCGTGCACCGGCTTGCGGCACAGCACCCGGGCGGCCTGGTGGTGCTGGTGGCGCATGGCGGACCGCTGGATGTGCTGTACCGCGCAGCCACGGGCCAGGACCTCCAGGCTCCCCGCACCTGGCAACTGGCGAATGCGGCCATCAACCGCTTGCTCTGGACGCCCGAGGGCCTGACGCTGGTCGGATGGGCCGATACCCAGCACCTGGAAGCCAGCAGCCGCGATGAAACCTCTACCTGAACCCCTGCAAACCGCCTAGGAGGCTGTCGGACTTGGAGCGTCGAAAGCGAACATGCGCCCCAGCGAGGACCGTTTTCGCTTTCGACGCCCCAAGCCCGATAGGCTCCTAGCGCGCCGATCACGCCACTGGCGGGCGCATCCCACTGCGGTTTCTAGGGTAACCATGCAGCGCATGGCCGAATTGGCGCGCCTCGGTGCAGGGCGGTCATGCCGTGTGCGACGCCGGGCACAAAAGCCACGCCATCGATTCCGGCTTGCCGGTGGTGGCCTTGCTGCCGCAAGAGCGTGCGCGGCGGCCTCACGCGCGGGTGGGGTGGAACGCATCATCAGGGTTGATGCCAGAGGTGCACTGGGCTGATCCAGCCCACAATCGGCGCCACACCCCGCAGGGGCGCGGCGCACGGTGGCCGGTCTCATGCGGCCTTCAGGAGACACGCGCATGACACCGAGCCAGATCATCGTCCTGGCCACCCCGGTTTTTTTTCTGCTGATCGCGGTGGAGTGGTGGGTCGCCCAGCGACGCCGCCTGCCGGTGTACCGCCTTGCAGATGCCGTGAGCAGCATCAGCCTGGGCATGCTCAGCCAGACCAGCGCCGTGTTCACGCGCGTGCTGCGCATCGGCCTTTACACCCTGGTGTTCGAACATGTGGCGCTGTGGCGCCACGACGCGTTCTGGACCAGCCTGCCCGGCTGGGTGCTGGCGCTGCTGTTCTACGACTTCTGCTACTACTGGCTGCACCGCATGGGGCACGAGTCGGCCGTGTTGTGGGCCGCGCATGCCGTGCACCACCAAAGCCAGGACTACAACCTCTCGACTGCGCTGCGCCAGACCAGCTCGGGCGCACTGCTGGGCTGGGTGTTCTACCTGCCCATGGCGCTGGCAGGCGTGCCGCCGCTGGTGTTTGCCGTGGTGGGGCTGATCGATCTGCTGTATCAGTTCTGGGTGCACACCGAGCTGGTGCCGCGCCAGACCGGCCGCTGGGCCTGGTTCGACCGCTGGTTCTGCAGCCCCTCCAACCACCGCGTGCACCATGCGGTGAACGACCCCTACCTCGACAAAAACTACGGCGGCGTCCTGATCGTGTGGGACCGGCTGTTCGGCACCTTCAAGGACGAAGACCCGCAGGAGAAATGCGTGTACGGCACGCGCGGGCTGCTCAACAGCTGGGACCCGCTGTGGGCCAACACCCAGGTGTACGCGGGGCTGCTGCACGACAGCTGGCACGCGCGCCGCTGGACCGACAAGCTGCGCGTGTGGCTCAAACCGCCGGGTTGGCGGCCGGCCGACGTGGCCGAGCGGTTCCCCAAACCTGCGTTTTCACTGGCCGCCGTGCAGCGCTTTGATCCGCCCATGACGCCCGGCATTCGCCGCTTTGCGGCCGTGCAGTTCGTGCTGCTGCTGGCCGGTGTGGCGGCGTTCCTGTGGCAGGCCGACAGCGCCGCGCTGGGCGTCAATCTGGTGGGCTTTGCCGTGCTGCTGGTGTGGCAATGGGCGCTGGGCGCGCTGATGCAAGGCCGCCTCCACTGGCTGGAGATGCTCACCCTGCAGTGCGGCGCCCTGGCCATGGCCACCAGCGCCTGGGGCTGGGTGGAGGCCCACCGCGTCTTCAAGCCGTTGACGATGGCGATCGCTATTATTTTTGTAGCTAGTCGTGCTTATCAAACAAGCACGAGCAGCCCATTTGGCACATCATCTTCCGCCCCGGCTGCCACACGCCGTGGCGTGGCGTGGCTCCTGCTGGCGCTGGCCGCATCGCTGGCGGGCGATGCCTTCCTGATGTTCGAGGGCTTCTTCGTGCCGGGCCTGGCGAGCTTTCTGCTCGCGCACTTGGCGTACATCGCGCTCCTGCGGCGCGACGCGCCCTGGTTCGCATCGCGCGCTGCGCTGGCGGTGCCGCTGGCCGTGGGGGCTGTGATGTACGCCGTGCTCTGGACGGGCGGTCTGCCCGCAGGCCTGCGCGCACCGGTGGCGGTGTATGTGCTCGTGATCGCCCTGATGGCCGCACAGGCCCTCGGCCGCGCGCTGCACCTGCGCACCAGGGCCGCCTGGCTGGTGGCGGCCGGGGCGGTGTGCTTCATGGTCAGCGACGCGGTGCTCGCCATCCACCGCTTCGTGCAGCCACTGCCACTGTCGGCGCTGTGGGTGCTGGGCACCTACTACGCCGCGCAGGCGCTCATCGTGGGCGGCTGGGTGCGGCAGGCACTGCCGGCCCTCACGCCGGTGGCGTCGCGCGGGTAACGGGCTCGTCGCGCGCGATTCGCCCATCCACCAGTTCCACCAGGCGGTCGCACTGCGCGCCCAGGCGCGGGTCGTGTGTGACCAGCACAAAGCTGGTACCACGCTCGGCGTGGATGCGGCGCAGCAGGCCGAACACTTCGGCCGAAGACGCGGTATCGAGGTTGCCCGTGGGCTCATCGGCCAGCACCAGCGGCGGGTTCATCACCAGCGCCCGTGCAATGGCCACGCGCTGCTGCATGCCGCCAGAGAGTTCTCCCGGGCGCTTGTGCATGGCCTGGGCCAGCCCCACGGCGGCCAGCAGTTCGCGCGCATGTTCGCGTGGCGCGCGGCGCACGACACCCTCGGCCATCAGCGCGGGCAGCGTCACATTCTCCAGCGCCGTGAAGGCCGGGAGCAGATGGTGGAACTGGAACACGAAGCCCAACATGCGCCGCCTGCGCAAGGTCAGCTCTGCATCGGACAAGTCCTGCACGGCCTCCTCGCCCAGCCGGTAGTGGCCTGTGGTCATGCGCTCGAGCAAGCCCAGAATGTTGAGCAAGGTGCTCTTGCCCGAGCCCGAAGGTCCCATGAGCGCTACGAACTCGCCTTGCCGCACCTGCAGGTCGATGCCGTGCAGCACCTCGGCCTCGGTCGGCCGGCCGATGTTGTAGCGCTTGCGCACGTCGCGCAGTTCAATCAGCATGCAGAGCCCCCATGGCGCTGTGGGTACCACACGGCCCGCAGTGCACAGCACTGCGAGCGCGCAGGAGTGCGGCGCAGCCGCGCAGGGGAGTGTCTCATTCCTACAGCCGAATCGCCTGCGCTGGGTCCAGCGCCGCTGCGCGGCGGGCTGGTGCCACCGCGGCCAGCACGCCGCACAGCGTGGCCACCAGCGCCACCTGCAGCGCCAGCCGCGGCGGCAGCGCAATCGAGAACAGCGGCAGCCCGTCCGAGCCGCGCACGAAATGCGTGAACGCCGCAATCAGGCCCACCGCCAGCAGCACCCCCAGCACCGACCCCAGGGCCCCCACCACCGCCCCCTGCACCAAAAACACGCGCAGCACCTGCCCACGGGTCGCCCCCATGGCCCGCAGAATGCCGATCTCGCGGCGCTTTTGCACCACGGACACCACCAGCACGCTGGCAATGCCTAGCACCACCACGGCCAACACTACGCCCCGGATGATGGTGGTGCTGATGGACTGGGCGTTCAGCGCCGACACCAGTTGGGCGTTCGTTTCCTGCCAGCTCTCCACCTTGTAGGCAAAGCGCCGCTCAAGCGCTTGCGCCAAAGTCTGCGCCGTCCACACGTCGCGCAGCGTCAGGTCGAGGTGGGTCACGCCGCCGGGCAGGGCCAGCAGGTTCTGCGCTGCGCGCAGCGGGACGATGACCGTGCGGCGGTTCAGATCTTTCACGCCCAGATCGACCAGCGCCGTCACGCGCACTGCGTCGCTCACACTGCCGGTCTGTACCGTGAAGCGATCGCCCACACGTACGCCCAGGTCCCGGGCCAGTTCCTGACCCACAATGGCCTCGCCCGGCCCCAGGCGCGCCATGCCACTGACCACCTTGGATCGCAGGCCCACCATGCGGTCGTAGCGCTCCAGCTCCACCCCCATGAGCGCAATCGACTGCGCCGCCTCGCCGCGCAGGGCCAGGCCACTGCCCGATACCATGGGCGAAACGCCGGCCACCTCGGGCATGGCCTCCAGCACTGGCACCAGGGCCTGCCAGTTGGCCACGGCGCGCAGGCGCTGCGCGCGCGGCTGCGCTTCGCTCAGCACCGCAGCACCTGGCGGTGGCACGGCCGCGGGCACCACCAGGTCTTCGGGTGCGCGCAAGGTCACATGGGCCTGTGCGCCCAAGGTTTTGGCCAGGGTGTTGGCCTGCAGGCCACTGACCAGCGCCGAGATGTAGGCAATGACCGCCACCCCGGCGGCCACCCCGACGATGATGAGCACGCTCTGCATGCGCCCTTCGCGCAGAAAGCGCAGCGCCACACGCATCTCGAATCCAAGCCAGAACGCCATGGCAGTGGGCCGCTTCAGCGCCCCATGGCGCTGGTGGGCGCAGGCCCAGCGCCGGGGCTGCGCGCAGATGCCCCCGCGGCAGCACCGGAGGCGGTGCGGAGCCGTACGCGGTCTCCGGGCTGCACGGTGGTGCCAACCAGCACGGCCTCGCCCTCGGCCAGCCCGTCGAGCACCTCGGCAGCGTCCAGGGTGCGCAAGCCCAGGCGCACACGGCGCTCCTGCGCACGCCCGTCTTGCACTACCAGCACACTCGCGGTGTCGGCGGACAGGCCGGCCCCACGCACCACGGCCAGCGGCAATACCAGGGCGCGGTCGCGGCGGGCGGTTTCGACTTCCACCGACAAGGTCATGTCTTCCCGCAGGAATTCGGGCACCTGCTGCGCCAGGGCCAGCTTGACTTCAATGGCGCCGCGCTGCGCGTTCACCGCCGGGGCCAACGACAGCACGCGGGCGGCAAACCGCTGGCCCGGGAAGGCATCGGCCACCACGGCGGCGGGCTGACCGGGCTGCAACTGCTCCAGGAAGCGCTCGTCCACCTGGGCGACGAGCTGTGTGGGCCCAGCCAGCGCCAGGCTGAGCAAGGCCTTGCCCGGCTGCACGATCTGCCCGGGCTCGACAGACCGCTGGAGCACGCGCGCATCGGCCGGGGCGCGCACCTGCGCTTGCGCCAGGCGGGCGCGGGCGGCCGCCGTGGCCGCCTGGGCGAGCGCGAGCTGGGCCTGGGCTTGGGCGATGTCGGTGCCCTGGTCGGCGTTGGCCTCGGCCTGGGCCTGGGCGCCCTGCTGCTGGGCCCGAGCGACGTCGGCGGCACGGCGGGCCTCGTCGAGCTGGGCTGGGCTGTAGAAGCCCTGCGCCACCAGTTGCCGGGCGCGCTCCAGCTGGGCGGTGGCGGTCTGCAGCGTGGCCTGGGCCTGCGCCAGTTGGGCCTGTGCAGCGCTGCGCCCACTGCTGCGCAGCCCCGCGAGCCGCGACGCGGCCTGCTGCTGCGCTGCAATCGCCTGGTCCAGAGCGGCCTGCAGTTCGGCGGTTTCGAGCAACACCAATAGATCCCCCTCGCGCACCTGCGCGCCCTCGGCCGCCGCCACCTGCGCCACGCGGCCGGTGACGGTGCTGCCCACATCGACGCGGGACACCGTGGCCACGCGGGCCGAAAACTGCAGCGTGCGCACCAGCGGGGCCGCCTGCACGGGCACCATCTCGACCGGCGTGCCCCGCAACGCCACGGCGGTAGCGCCCCCGGCCAGTGCCAGCGCCACGGCACCGGCCACGGCCCACCCGGCGTAACGGCGGTACGGCAAAGCGGCCGGCTGTGCCATGGCCGCCCCTACTCCGCAAACAGGCCGCCAGCGGCCTGCGGAGGCGTGACGCCCAGGTGCCGGTAGGCTGCAAGCGTGGCAATGCGCCCGCGTGGCGTGCGCTGCAGGTAGCCCTGCTGGATCAGGTAGGGCTCGATCACGTCCTCGATGGTGCCGGCCTCCTCGCCGATGCTTGCGGCAATGTTGTCCAGGCCCACGGGGCCGCCGTCAAAGCGGTGGATCACGGCTTCGAGCAGCTTGCGGTCCATCACGTCGAAACCCTGCGGGTCCACGTCGAGCATGGCCAGCGCGCGGCCGGCGATGTCCACCGTGATACGGCCGTTGCCCTTGACCTCGGCATAGTCGCGCACGCGGCGCAGCAGCCGGTTGGCGATGCGCGGGGTGCCGCGCGAGCGGCGCGCGATCTCGAACGCACCGTCGGCATCGATCGGCGCCTGCAGCAGCCCGGCGCTGCGCGTGACGATCAGCGCCAGCTCGTCGGGTGTGTAGAACTCCAGCCGCGCCACGATGCCAAAACGGTCGCGCAGCGGGTTGGTGAGCATGCCCGCACGCGTGGTGGCCCCCACCAGCGTGAAGGGCTGCAAGTCGAGCTTGATGCTGCGCGCCGCCGGACCTTCGCCGATCATGATGTCGATCTGGTAGTCCTCGAGCGCCGGGTAGAGGATTTCCTCGACCACGGGCGAGAGGCGGTGGATCTCGTCGATGAACAGGACGTCGTTCTTCTCGAGGTTGGTCAGCAGCGCCGCCAGGTCCTTGGGCTTTTCAAGCACGGGGCCGCTGGTCTGGCGCAGGTTCACGCCGAGCTCGGCCGCGATGATGTGCGACAGCGTGGTCTTGCCCAGGCCCGGCGGGCCGAACAGCAGCACGTGGTCGAGCGCCTCGCCACGCTTGTTGGCCGCACCGATGAAGATCTCGAGCTGCTCGCGCGCCTTGGCCTGGCCCACGTAGTCGCGCAGCACCTTGGGGCGCAGGGCGCGTTCCAGGGCCTCTTCCTGCGGCGAAGCCGGGGCGGCAGACACCACGCGCTTGGGCGGTGGCGCAGCAAAATCGTCGGTTTGGATCGTCATGCGGTGCGCGGAGCCAAGGCTTACTGGGCAGTCCACGCGTAGTAGGCCACGCCCTCGTACTGGTAATCCTTGTAGTTCTGGATTACGAAGTCGCGCTCCAGCGGATTGATCGTGTAGAAGTGCGTGCCCGACTTCGGACGGTAGAAGCGGTAGATGGGAGCCGCTGCGTTGCCCTCGGCGGTCTGCGCGTACCAGATCGGGCCTTCGTACGTGAACACCGGGTAGTTCTGGATCACGAAGTCGCGCTCCAGCGGATCGATCGTGTAGAAGTGCGCACCATTGCCCGTGTTGAAGAAACGGAACACCGTGCTCTGCCCTGCCGTGGGGTTGGCATAGGCATAGAACGCGATGTTTTCGTAAGCGAACTGCGGATACGTCTGGATCACGAAGTCGCGCTCGGCTGCACTGGTGGTAAAGAAATGCGCACCCGTGCTGCTGTTGTAGAAGCGATAGACCGGGCTGCGGCCACTGCCGCTGCTGCTGGCCCCCAGCCACTGCTTGAGCGCCGCGTTGTAGGCCACATCGAAGCGGCCATAGAACTCGGGTGAGCCAATGGCCGTGCAGGTGGACGAGCCGCCATACAGCGTGCCCACCACATGCGTGCCGTTCTTGAAAATGGACGAGCCGCTGCTGCCGCCTTCGGTGGTGCCCTGGGTCCAGGTCACACGGTGGAAGTTGCCGGTGGTACCCGTGCACTGGAACTGCGTGCCGCCCGAGGGCACACACGACGCCTGGCCGCTGATGCTGCCAAAGGTGGCCTTGAGCAGGTCGCCGCGCGGATGGTGCAGCCCCACGATGCTGGTGCCAATGGCCTGCGCGTTCGCGTCCCATCCGGCGAAGAAAGCGCCCGGCGGCGGCGTGTCGTTCAGGCGCAGCAGCGTCATGTCGGTGCTGTCGCTCGCGTACAGCAGCGCTGCCCCCCCCATGCGGCGCGTGGTGGCGGCACTCAAAGTGCGGCTGTTGCAGGTGGGCGAGCGGTAGAACCAATCGGTGATCAGGCTCGACGCCGACGCCTGCGTGGAAATGCAGTGGTTGGCCGTGAGGAAGTACGGCGTGCCCGAGGCATTGGCGTCGTTGAGCAGCGTGCCCGTGCACAGATAGGTCAGGCCGTCGCGGGTGTAGATCATGCGGGCCACGGCATTGCGCTGGTTGGCATAGCTGTCGTAGCAGGTCGCATCCAGGTGGCAGGAAGCCGATTCGTTGATCTTGGCGAGCAGCGCTGCTTCCTGCGCCGTGGGCAGGCTCAGGTCTTCAAAGATATGCGACAGGCGCGGCACAGCCACGCGCACCGCAGCCACCGGCGTACCGGCGGGCAGTTCGATCTCAAGCGTGGCTTCTTCGCCTGCAATGTCGGGCGTCCACCAGATGCGGGCTTCGGCCTCGGGCGTGCCCGCATCCAGATTGGTCTGCACCCGCTGCAGCACCTCTTGACCGGAGATTTGATACACCTGCGACGGATGCGCCTGGCTGTACACGCGCAGCACCGCGCTGCCGGGCAGGGCCTGCACCGACACCCCCAGGCGCAATGCCTTGGCGTCGCGGGCAGTGAAGCTCAGGGCCGCCACTGCGCCACCAGAGGCCGTGGGCCGCCAGGCCCACTGGCTGTGCGTAGTCTCGGCCGAGCGGGTGGCCGCCACGTCACGGGCCAGGCCGATCAACTGGGGCCCGGGGCCGCTGGCGATGACCGCCTTTTCCGCCGCGAGCGCGGGCAGCACGATGCGCGCAGCCACAGGACGGGACTCAAGCGCGCGGGACTTGATGGCCCCCACCGAAGCGGTGTTGTAGTCCGGCTGCGTCCAGCCGTCCACGCGCAGCACGGGCGCGGCCGCCGTCTGGGCCTGGGTGGCCTGCGGTGCGCCCCCGCCACCACAGGCGGACAGGGTCAGAGCGAGGGCCGCCAGCGCGGGCGCCCAGATGCGGTGCACAAAGGTGGTCATGACAATGCTTCCCGGAGAGGTGGCCGCGCACGCGGCCGTCGGCAGGCTGGCGCCGCATGGGCGCACCGCCCAATGCTACTTGGCGAGCGTCTTGAGCGCCAGCTTAATCCCGTCGCTCACGCCCACATCGGCGGGCAGCGCCTTGAGCGCCGCCGCAGCTTCCTTGTCGTTGTAGCCCAGGGCCAGAAGCGCCTGCAGGATGTCGGCCTGCGCATCGGTAGTGGCATGGGCACGCGCGCCCATGTCGGCCCCGAGCTTGCCCTTGAGCTCCAGCAGCAGCCGCTCGGCCGTCTTCTTGCCGATGCCCGGCACCTTGACCAATCGCCCAGCCTCTTGCAGCGACACGGCCTGGGCCAAATCGTGCACGCCCATGCCGCTCAGGATGGACAGCGCCGTGCGCGGCCCGACGCCGCTGATCTTGATAAGCTCGCGAAAGGCTTGGCGCTCGGCGGCCGTGCCAAAGCCGTAGAGCAGTTGCGCGTCTTCGCGCACTACAAAGTGGGTGAGCAGGGCCACACGCTCCCCGGCAGCCGGCAGGTTGTAGAAGGTGCTCATGGGCACCTGCACCTCGTAGCCCACACCGTGGCAGTCGACCACGACCTCGGGCGGATTCTTCTCCAGCAGCGTGCCGGTCAATTTGCCTATCATTGGTGTCCTTTGCGGGGCCCGGGCGCATGCTGCGCCGCGCCGCCCGGCGTTTCCCGTCCGATTGGAATTATCTGCGTGATCCTGCGCCACACCTTCACTCCCTACCACAATCTGCGGCTGTCCCACCTGTGCGGCCCGGCAGACGCGCACCTGCGCCAGATCGAGACAGCGCTGAACGTGCGCATTGCGCACAGGCACGAGCAGTTCAAGGTGGACGGCCCCAAGGCCGCCGCACAACAGGCCATGGAGGTGCTGCAGGCGCTGTACGAGATGGCGGACGACCCGGTCTCCGAGCAGCAGATCCAGCTCATGCTCGCGGGCGACGAAGCGCTGATCACCGCCCCTGAGAACGCCGTGGTGCTGAACACCCGCCGCGCCGACCTGCGCGGCCGCACCGCCACGCAGAACCTGTACCTGCAGAACATCGCCACGCACGACATCACCTTCGGCATCGGCGCTGCAGGCACGGGCAAGACCTACCTGGCCGTGGCCAGCGCGGTAGACGCGCTCGAGCGCAGCAGCGTCCAGCGCATCGTGCTCACCCGCCCGGCGGTCGAGGCCGGCGAGCGGCTGGGCTTTCTGCCCGGCGACCTGGCCCAGAAGGTGGACCCGTACCTGCGCCCGCTGTACGACGCGCTGTACGACCTGATGGGCTACGACAAGGTGCAAAAAGCCTTCGAGCGCAACGCGCTCGAGATAGCCCCGCTGGCCTTCATGCGCGGCCGCACGCTGAACAACGCCTTCGTGATCCTGGACGAAGCCCAGAACACCACCCCCGAGCAGATGAAAATGTTCCTCACCCGCATCGGCTTCGGCTCGCGCGCCGTCGTCACCGGGGATGTGAGCCAGATCGACCTGCCCAAGGGCACACTCAGCGGCCTGATCGACGCCGAGCGTGTGCTCAAGCGCGTCAAGGGCATTGCCGTGACGCGCTTCACCAGCGCCGACGTGGTGCGCCACCCGCTGGTGGCGCGCATCGTCGATGCCTACGACGCGAAGAAAGGGACAAGCCCCTGAGGCCCTGCCCTGCGAGCCTTGCGTGGCGTCTGCGGGCCTGGGGCGCGCCAGTTTCCACGGCCAGGGGCGGTACGCAGCGCCATGAAACACTATCAATTCAATAGCTGCTTGTGCTTGCCTGATAAGCGCCGGAGGCCGAAATGGCTTTAAACCAACTCACCCTGTCGCTGCAATTTGCGCGCTTTGATGGCGTGGCTGCGCACCGCGCCGCCCTGCCCCGCCACCGGGTGGCGCGCTGGATCCGCCACGCGCTGGCGGTGGACGCCGAGATCACCGTGCGCATCGTCGACGCCGAGGAAGGCCAATCGCTGAACCGGACCTACCGGCACAAGGACTACGCCACCAACGTGCTCACCTTCGATTACCAGCAGGAGCCCGTGGCGGTGGCCGACCTGGTGCTATGCGCCCCGGTGGTAGCGCAAGAGGCCGCCGCGCTGGGCAAAACGCTGCAAGCCCACTACGCCCACCTGCTGGTGCACGGCACGCTGCATGCGCAGGGCTGGGACCACGAAACCAGCGAAGAAGACGCACGCGAGATGGAAGCCTACGAAACCCAGATCCTGCACAAACTGGGCTACGACGACCCGTACGCCGACCCCAACGCCGCCTGACGCGCCGCCCGCCCGCGTGCGCAGCGCTGCGCTGCACTACCGGCGGGGCTTGCCGGCTGCACCACCGCGGTGCAAAAGACCTGTGCCCGAAAAGCGCGCAATGCCATCCCCGCACCCCACTAGCATCGGGTGCAGGAGATCCCATGTTCGATACCCTTGTGCTGCTGTCGGCCGCCTTCATGGCCGGCGCCCTCAATGCCGTCGCCGGAGGCGGCAGTTTTCTGACCCTGCCCGCGCTCGTGTACGCAGGCGTGCCGCCCGTGGCGGCCAATGCCACGGGCACGGTGGCGCTGCTGCCCGGCTACATCGCCGGGGCCTGGGGCTTTCGGGAAGACACTGCGCCGCCGCCCGGGCTGAGCCTGCGGCTGATCGTCGCGCTCTCCCTTGTGGGAGGGGCTGCGGGCGCGGCCCTGCTGCTGCTCACGCCCGACGCCACCTTCCGCCGCGTTGTGCCCTGGCTGCTGTTGGCGGCCACGGCGCTGTTCGCCTTTGGGCCGCAACTGCGCGCACGCCTGGCGGGCAGGGGAACTCCGTCGCGCACGCGCGCGGTGCTGGGCGTGCTGGCCGTGGCCGGGTACGGGGGGTATTTCAACGGCGGCCTGGGCATCCTGCTGCTCGCGCTGTTCGGCCTGCTGGGGCAGACCCAGCTCAACGCCATGAACGGGCTCAAGAACTGGGTGTCGGCCCTGCTCACAGCCATTGCCGTGGCCATCTATGCGGCCGGGGGCCTGGTGCACTGGCCCGAGGCGCTGCTGATGATGGTGGCCGCCACCCTGGGCGGCTACGGTGGCGCGCGCGTGGCGCGGCGCATTCCGGCGCAGTGGCTGCGCGCGGGCATCGTGGCCACGGGCCTGACCATGGCGGCGCTCTTTTTTGCCCGGGGTTGAGTGTCAGCGGCCTTGGGGCGTTTGGGGCTGCTCGTGCTTATAAATCAAGCACAAGCAGCTACCAAATCAGTAGCAAACACACTCAGCCTAGAAACCGCAGTTGGATGCGCCCGCCAGTGCCGTGATCGGCGCGCCAGGCAAGGCGAGACGACGCGG
>JBKBUN010000063.1:0-16778 GCA_046289925.1 Burkholderiaceae bacterium
TGCCCAAGCCGTCGCGCGGCACGGCGCCGTGCCGGTGCGCCCAGTCGAGAAATCCCTTTGCGGCCGGCCCGTACATCATGTCGTAGGCCAGGCAGCCCGGGCGCAGCACGCTGGCGGCCACGGGCACGGCCGCTCCGCTGAGGCTGCTAGCCGTGGCGTTGACGACCACATCGAACGCCCCGGCCACAGCCTGTGGCTCGGCCGCTGCCAGTACCGCGCCGTGCCGCACGGCCAGCGCCGCATGGGCCGCCACCAGGGCCTCGGCCTTGGCCAGTGTGCGATTGGCGACCACCACGCGGCGCGCGCCAGCTTCGATCAGCGGGCCCAGCACGCCGGCGGCTGCGCCACCCGCGCCCACCAGCAGCACCTCGCGACCGTGCAGCGGCACCTGCGCATTGCGCTCGATGTCGGCCACCAGGCCCAGGCCGTCGGTGTTGTCGGCGTAGATGTCTTCGCCCGCCAGTACCAGCGTGTTGGCCGCACCGGCCAGCTGTACGCGCGCACTGCGCTCGGTGGCCACGCGGGCCGCGTCGTGCTTGAAGGGTACGGTGACGTTACAGCCGCGTCCCCCTTCGGCCGCGAAGGCCTGCAGCCCTGCGTCGAAGCCGCCTTCGGGCAGCAGGCGTCTTTCGTAGGTGATGCGGTGGCCCGTGAGTTCGGCAAAGCGCGCGTGGATCACCGGCGAACGGCTGTGCGCAATCGGGTTGCCAAACACGCAGTACAGGTCGGGATGGGTGTGCATGCGAAGGCGGCGGTTGGCGGAGGGCTGGGCCGGTGGGCCAGGGGTGTGGTGGGCTAGCGCGCTCAGCGCACGCTCGTCTCCAGCGTCTGGTCGCGTGTGAACTTGAAGCGGGCGATGAGCGCGATCTGGTCGGCCTTGGCGCGCATCTCGGGCGTGAAGGGGCCAAACGGCCCTGCGCCGCGCGCGATCGCTTGGGCGCGCAGATCCAGCGTCGGGTTGCCCGAGCCCTGCTCGATACGGGTGTCGAGCACGCGGCCGTCGTGGTTGACGGTGAGCGTCATGATCAACTCGCCATACAGCTTGCGTCCGCCCTGCTCGGGGAAGTTCTCGGTGCCTTTGTCTTCGACGCGGCGGCGCACCTGATCGTAGTACACGGCATAGGCCGCTTCCTGGGTGGCCGGGCTCACAAAGCGCTTTTTGGGTCGGGCGTTTTCTTCCTGGATGCGTTTTTCGATCTCGGCCAACAGTTTGAGCAACTGGCGGCGTTTCTGTTCGGCTTCGGCCTGTTGCGGATCGGTGCTGGTTTGGCGCGGGTCGGGCAGCGGCTGCGCTGCCACCTGGGCGCGTACCTGGGCCAGCAACTGCGCCTGCTGCTCGGCCAGGGCGTCCATGCGGCGCTGCTGCTCTTCCATCTCGTCGCCGATGGCCGTGAGCGCCGAATAGGGCAGGGGGCTGGTGGCGCGGCCACTGGCAGCGTCTCCGCCGCCCGCCAGGTTGGCCTGGGCAATGGCCTGGGCCTTCTCGGGACGCTCGTTCGAGCGCGCATTGACCAGGATCACCTCCAACGGGGTGTCCTGGAACACGCGGGTGAAGCCCTCCGGGTCCACAAAGCGCACCGTGAGCAGCGCGGCGTGCACGGCCACCGAAAAGCCGAGCGCCAGCTGCAGCGTGCTGATCTGGGACAGAAAGGCGGACGTTTTCACGGTGCGGAATTATCGGGCTTCGCGTCTGCGCTGTCGCTGCTTTCGCCTTCAGGCGCTTCGTTCACGTCCACGGCAATGGCAATCGGGCCGGCCACAGGTTCTTCGTCGTCCTCGTCGGCCGGGCCTTCTGCAGGCGCGTCGGTGTCCAGGCGCTCGATCAGTGTGCCGTTGACGTCGAGTGCGATGTCGTCAATGGCGCCCAGGCGCACGCGCAGTCGCGCACCGCGCGGCACGTTGCCCGCACCCAGCACCGGAAAGACCAGCGGCAGTTCGTCGGCACGCACCAGCAGGCTGCCGCCCACACCCTCTTTGACCACACTGGCTGTGAGTTCGGTGATGCCGTTTTGGCGCAGGTACTGCAGCGTCCAGTAGCGCTCCATGCTCGCCTGGTAGCCGTTGTAGGCTGTGTAGGCCGCGTCGAAGCTGCTGATGATGGAGAACAGGTCCGCGTCTTTGGGCTTGAAGGGCGCAGCCAGGGCCGCCGTGCGGCCATGGCGGGCGCAGGCAATGATCTGCCACTGGTTGACCAAGTCGGTGTAGCGGCGCAGCGGCGAAGTGCTCCAGGCGTAGCTCGGCACGCCAATGCCCGCGTGCGGTAGCGCTTTGGTGCCCATGCGCACCTTCACGCCCGGTGCCATGCTGGCCTGGCTGCGGTAGATGCCGGGCACGCCCATCTCGGCCAGCCATCCGCCCCAGGTGCTGTTGGCCACGATCATGGCTTCGGCCACGATCAAGTCGAGCGGCGCGCCGCGGCGGCGCACGCCGATCTGTACCTGCTCGTCTCCCGTGGGCTCCGCCCCCTCATTGCCCAGGAGGCGGAAGGTGTAGTCGGGGCGGTTGAAGTTTTCGGGTTTGCCGCGCACCAATTCGCGCCGGGCCTTGAGCTCGCACGCGAGGCGGTACAAGAAGGCCAACTCGGTGCGCAGGCCGTCGGCCACCGAGGCCGGTGCGGCCGCGGCCGGGTCGGTCAGCCATTCGTGCGTGACGATGCTGTCGAGCTGGTCATGCCGCAGGTTGGCTGCTATCGGCACGCGCTCCAGGCGGGTTTCGTGCGCGCGGAATTCGAGCGTTGCCTCGTCCATCGTCACGTACAGCGACACGGCCGGGCAGGGGCGGCCTTCCTGCAGCGTGTAGCGTTGCACGACCTCGTCGGGCAGCATGGTGATCTTGTAGCCCGGCATGTACACCGTGGACAAGCGCGTACGGCCCACCTGGTCGATGGCACTGCCCGGTGCAATCGCAAGGCCTGGTGCGGCGATGTGGATGCCCAGCGTCACCGTGCCCGTGCCCAGGCCCTGCAGCGACAGCGCATCGTCGATTTCGGTGGTGTGCGAATCGTCGATGGAGTACGCCTGCACCGAGGCCAGCGGCAGCTCTTCGGCAATGTCGGGGGGCTGTAGCGCCGGAAAACCCGTGCCCTTGGGGAAATGCTCGAACAGAAAGCGCTTCCAGTGGAACTGGTAGGCCGAGTCGATGGCTCCGGCCTGCTGCAGCAACGCCAGAGGTGCGGTGTGCGTGGCGCGGCTGGCCTCGACCACCGCCTTGTACTCGGGCGCGTTCTTGTCGGGCTTGAAGAGGATGCGGTAGAGCTGCTCGCGGATCGGCGCCGGGCATTCCCCCCGGCCCAGGGCTTCGGCCCAGGTGGCGATCTGCGCCTGGATCAGGCGCTTTTTCTCGATGGCGGCCAGCGCCTGCTGCAGGATCTCGGCCGGAGCCTTGCGAAAGCGTCCCTTGCCCGCGCGTCGGAAGTAATGGGGGGCCTCGTACAGGCGCAGCAGGGCTGCGGCCTGCTGCACGACGCTCGGCGGGTCGGAGAAATAGTCGCGCGCCAGATCGCTGAACCCGAACTCGTCTTCCGGGGCGAACTCCCAGGCCAGATCCAGTTCGATGGACGGTGCCAGCGTCTGGGCCTGGGCCAGCAGTTCCGCAGGGGCGGGCTTGTCGAACTTCAGCAGCACGTGGGCGGCTTTGACCTTCACGCGCTTACCGCTGTCCAGTTCAATCTGCGCCGAGCTTTCGGCTTCCGACAGCACCTTGCCGGCACGGAACTTTCCGGCATCTTCGAATAATGCAAACATCCCGGAGATTGTTTCATACCGGGCCGAGGCCCCTGGCCGCGCGTGATCTTGCCAGTCCAGGGGCGCATGCCGGCGGCTGGCACGGGGCGCTGGCTCTATGATGCCGAGCGTCCCATGTCCTCCACCACTTCTGTGTTTCCGCCCGATCTGCCCCGCGCGGCGGCGTTGCCCACAGGGCCTGCGCCGCTGGCCTGGTTGCTGGCCATGCTGGCCACCGGCATGGTGGCCTTGCCGTTCTGGTGGGCTTGGCTGGAAGCGCCGATCTCGAATTTCTGGCCCCTCATGGTGTCGTGGGCTTGTGGCGCTGTGCTTGTGGCCATGGCTTGGGCCGTGCGATCTCGGGTGCAAGGGCTGCGAATGCGGGCGGCCCAGGTGCTCGCGGCTGGACTGCTGCTGGCCGCCGTGGTGAGTGCGGGCATCGGATTGCTGCAGTACTTTGTGGGCGATCCAGGCCTGGCGCCCTGGGTCTATCCCTCGCTGCCAGGGCAGGCCATCGGCAATCTGCGGCAGCGCAACCAGCAGGCCACGCTGATCGGCCTGGGGTTGTGGGCGCTGCTGTGGTGGGCCGCGCGCATGCGGCTTGGCCAGAGGGGGGCGCGAAGTCTGGCCGAGCGCTGGCTGGCCCTGCCGTTTGCCTGGACCGTCCTGTGGCTGGCGTTGGCGGCCGCCGCAACCACCTCCCGCACGGGGGCCTTGCAATGGGCGATGCTGGTGCTGCTGGTCGGCGTGTGGTGGGGCCGGCGGCGGCCCCAGGTGGTTGGCATGGCAGTGGCGGCGCTGGTGCTGATGCTGCTGGCGGCCTGGGCGCTGCCACACGCCTTGCGGTTGTTTTCGGGGGTGGAAGCGCCTGGACTGTTCGGCCGGATGCTGGGCGATGAGCAGGCCTGCGTGTCGCGGACCGTGCTGTGGGCCAATATGCTAGAGCTGATTGCCCAGCGGCCCTGGACCGGTTGGGGCTGGGGAGGCCTCAGCTATGCCCATTACATGGCCGACTTTGACGGTACGCGCTTTTGTGTGCTGCTCGACAACGCCCACAACCTTCCTTTGCATCTGGCGGTCGAACTGGGCGTTCCGCTCGCGCTGCTCTGGTGCGGGGTGGCGCTGTGGTGGGTGCTGCGGGCCCGGCCCTGGGCCGAGTCCGATCCGGTGCGGCAGCTCGCCTGGGGCGTGCTGGCGCTGGTGGGGCTTCATAGCATGCTGGAATTTCCGCTCTGGTACGGCCCGTTCCAGATTGTGACCCTGGCCGCCCTGGCCTTGCTGTGGCGGCGCCCCGCATGGTGGCCTGCCTGGGCCTCGTGGCAGCGGGTGCCGCTGCTGCTGTCGGCGTTTGCGGCGGCGTGGGTCTATACAGCCTGGGATTACCACCGGGTCAGCCAGTTGTATCGTCCCGTGCATCTTCGCGCGCCCGACTATCGGGAGCAGACCTTCGAGAAGGTGTCCAACAGCGTGCTCTTTCCCCATCAGGTGGACTTTGCCATGCTGACGGTCAGCCGCCTGACGCCCGAAACCGCGGGCGCCTCTTTGGTGCTGGCGCGTGGCCTGCTGCATTTTTCACCCGAACCCCGGGTGATCGAAATCCTGATTCAGAGCGCTGAATGGGCGGGGCAGTTAGAAGAAGCCGCGCTGCATAGACGCAAGTACCAGCGGGCGTACCCTGAGGACTATGCCCGTTGGCAGTCGAGGATGGCCGGATCGGCATCGGCGGAGGGTGCCAGCCCGGCCCGCGCTGGCTCTGCGCCTTGACGCGGGCCTGGGAGTCTGTCGGACTTGGGCCCCATGGCGCCGCGATGGGGCTGCAAACACGGCGAAAACGGTCTTCGCGGGGGGGGCTCATGTTCGCTGTCGAGGCCCCAAGTCCGACAGGCTCCTGGGCGGCCGTCAGAGGCTGCGCAGAAAGCAGTCGATGGTGGGCAAATGGGCTTCGAAGTCGCTGAGCGCATGGTCTCCGCCTTGTAGCAGTACCGTCTGCGCATGCGGGTAACGGGCGGTCATCTCCCGCCAGTCGAGCAACTCGTCTCCCTTGGCGATGATCGCCAGTTCGGGGCCTGCGGCAGGCAGGCCCCGAACGTCCAACGCCTGCAACTCGGCGATGTACTCGGCCCGAAACTCGAACCGCTCTTCTGGCCGGTGCCAGTGGCTCTGCTCCCCAATGTAGTGCGCCAGATCGCGCGCCGGATCCACTGCCGGATTGAGCAGCACGCTGGGGCAGCCGTAGTGCTGTGCCACCCAACTTGCATAAAAGCCGCCGAGCGACGACCCTACGACCACCATCTGGTTCCAAGGCCAGTCGCGCAGGCCTTCCGCCACCAAGGCCATGGCCGCTTGGGGGGATGGTGGCAACTGCGGGCACCACCAATGCATGTGCGGGTGATGCTGCGCAAGATGGGCCGCCAAGCGCTGCGCCTTGGTGGACAACGGCGATGAACGGAAGCCGTGCAGGTAGAGCAGGTGGGTGGGGGGCACAGTGACGGTCCTAGGCAGTGGTGATGGCTCGTAAGGCTTGGGTGGGGCTGCAGAGGGCGTCAGGGTGCACGGCACTCGGGGGCCGTCCGGAAGTACGCCCAGCGGTGGCCGATTGTCCGCTCATGTTCCCCTCGTTCATCGGTGTGGTTCATCGGTGTGGTTCGTCGGTGTGGCTCGTCGGTGTGCCGTGGACGGTGGCCCGGCGCGCGAGCCGGGCATGCCGCGCGCGGGGGGGCTGGGTTCGCACGGGGCGGTGGGGCAGCCCGTGGGCCCGTCCACCGATAATCGCGCCATGTCCGCAGTTTTCGACAAGCCCTCCCTGCTACAGCGCGCCGTGCCGCTGTTTCGGGGCTTTGACCTTCCGCTGCTGCTCATCATCCTGATGCTTTCGGCCGTGGGCCTGACCGCCATGTACTCGTCAGGCTACGACCATGGCACGCGCTTTGTGGACCATGCGCGCAACATGCTGATTGCGGCGGCCATCCTGTTCATGACAGCCCAGGTGCCGCCGTCCCGGATCATGGCCATGGCGGTGCCGCTTTATGTGGTGGGCTTGGTCCTGCTGGTGGCCGTCGAACTGGCGGGTATCACCAAGAAGGGCGCTACGCGCTGGATCAACGTCGGCATCGTGATCCAGCCCAGCGAGATCCTCAAGATCGCCATGCCCATGATGCTGGCCTGGTGGTTCCAGAAACGCGAGGGGCAATTGCGCGCGTTGGATTTTGCGGTGGCGGGCGTGCTGCTGGCGGTGCCTGTGGGGCTCATCATGAAGCAGCCGGATCTGGGCACGTCTTTGCTGGTGCTGGCTTCGGGGCTGTCGGTGATCTTTTTTGCCGGTTTGGCCTGGAAGCTGGTGCTGCCGCCGGTGCTTTTGGGCGCTGCGGGTATCGTGGCTTTGGTGGCCATGGAGCCGCAACTGTGCGCCGAAGGCGTGCGCTGGAGTGTGCTGCACGAGTACCAGCAGCAGCGCATCTGTACCCTGCTCGACCCAACGCGCGACCCGTTGGGCAAGGGCTTTCACATCATCCAGGGCATGATCGCCATCGGTGCGGGTGGATTGTGGGGCAGGGGCTTTATGTCGGGTACGCAGACCCACCTGGAGTTCATTCCCGAGCGCACCACCGACTTCATCTTTGCCGCGTACTCCGAAGAGTTCGGCCTGGCGGGCAATGTGCTCCTCCTCATCGGTTTCATCGCCCTCATCTGGCGCGCGCTGGCGATTGCGCTGCGCTCGGGCTCGCTGTTCGGTCGCCTCATGGCCGGGGCAGTGGGCATGATCTTCTTTGTGTACGCGTTTGTGAACATGGGCATGGTCAGTGGCATCCTGCCCGTGGTGGGTGTGCCGCTGCCCTTCATCAGCTATGGCGGTACCGCCATGGTCACTTTGGGGCTTGCGCTCGGCATCCTCATGTCGGTGGCGCGCGCGGAGCGTCTGGGCAATACCAAACCCTGACGCTGCCCGTCCCAGACCTGGATTCGCTTGCTGCCACAGCGGGTTTGGGCTGTGGGACAGATCTGATCTGGCTGACGATGGCCACGCTTTGGGCGGTGTGCTCGGGACGCAGGCATGGCCTAGGCGCAGCGTCTGGCGGCACAGGTGCCTGTGCGCGACCCGATCTGAACCCGGAGCCCCGAGCCCGCCCGGGGGCTTGGACCGCGCCACACAGTCCCGCCGGGGGGCGCGGCCTAAAATCTGCGCATGACAACCCGCCCCTTGCCCGGCGCGCCCCGTACGGCGCCCACCTCCGAGCGCCTGGCCATTGCCCGGGCCCTGCTGCTGGAACCTTTCGGTCTCGACGAATCGCATCTGGGCCGCGCGCTGGCCGAGATCCGTGCCCACCGGGTGGACGACGCCGACCTGTACTTCCAGTACACGCGCAGCGAGGGCTGGAGCCTTGAAGAAGGCATCGTCAAAACCGGCTCCTTCAGCATCGACCAGGGGGTGGGCGTGCGCGCCGTTAGCGGCGAGAAGACGGCGTTTGCCTATTCAGACGACATCTCCTGGTCCTCGCTGCTCGATGCTGCGCAGACCGTGCGGTCTATTTCGGCTGTAGCCCAGCAAGGTAAAGCACGAGCAGCTACTAAAAAGATAGCAAAGAGTCGCAGCCTCTACCCCGAGGTGGACCCGATCGCCAGCCTGGACAGCACCGCCAAGGTGCGTTTGTTGGAGCAGGTGGAGCAGCGCGCCCGAGCCAAAGACCCGCGCGTGGTGCAGGTGATGGCGGGCCTGGCCAGCGAGTACGACGCGGTGCTGGTCGCCCGTGCAGACGGCACGCTGGCCGCTGACGTGCGCCCGCTGGTGCGCCTGTCGGTCACCGTGATTGCCGAGCAGGCCGGACGGCGCGAGATGGGTTCGTCGGGCGGCGGCGGGCGCTTTGGCCTTGCGTACTTCGACGATGCGCAGATCGGCCAGTATGTGGACGAGGCCGTGCGGTCGGCGCTGACCAATCTCGAATCGCGCCCTGCACCTGCGGGCGAGATGACCGTGGTGCTCGGCCCAGGCTGGCCCGGCATCCTGCTGCACGAGGCCGTGGGCCACGGGCTCGAAGGCGACTTCAACCGCAAGGGCTCCAGCGCCTTTAGCGGCCGCATCGGCCAGCGCGTAGCGGCCAAAGGCGTCACGGTGCTCGACGACGGCACCATTGCCGACCGCCGCGGCTCTCTCAACGTGGACGACGAAGGCCACCCGAGCCAGCGCAACGTGCTCATCGAAGACGGCATCCTGCGCGGCTACATCCAGGACTCGCTCAACGCCCGCCTCATGGGCGTGGCCCCAACGGGCAACGGCCGGCGCGAAAGCTACGCCCACCTGCCCATGCCGCGCATGACCAACACCTACATGCTCGGCGGCGACAAAGATCCGGCCGAGATCGTGGCCAGCATCGAGCGTGGTTTGTACGCCACCAACTTCGGTGGCGGTCAGGTGGACATCACCTCGGGCAAATTCGTGTTCTCGGCCAGCGAGGCTTACTGGGTCGAGAAGGGCAAGATCCTGTATCCCGTCAAGGGCGCCACCATCGTGGGCAGCGGCCCCGAGTCGCTCAAGCGCGTGACCATGATCGGCAACGACATGAAGCTCGACAGCGGTGTGGGCACCTGCGGCAAGGAAGGCCAGAGCGTGCCCGTGGGCGTGGGCCAGCCCACGCTGCGCATCGAAGGGCTCACCGTCGGCGGCACGGCCTGAGCGTCGCCAGGGCGCGCCCGACGTGGCGTGCGCACAGCACGCACACCCGGGGCGTGCTCCGACTCCGCACCGCGGCCTGCGGCCGGCCGCACAATGGCGGCATGCCCGCCAGTGCCCAGCCTCCCGATCGCACCTCGCTGCAGTCCTTTGGAGACATCAGCCGGTTTTTGCGCCAGGGCGTGGCGGACGAGGAAACGCGCGACTTTCGCGAAAGCCTGGGCGCGCTGTCGGCCCAGATCGACGAACTCGTCACGCTGCGCCGCAGCGGCCAAGGGGAGCCTGAGGCCATCCTGGCGCAGGCGCGTCGGCTACAGGTGGGCCTGCGCCATCACCAGCAGACGGTGACCGGATTCGGCTCTGCCTGGGCGGCGCTGTACGAGTTTGGGGCCTACGAACAAGCCCTGCAGACCAGCCGCGATGCCCTGGCGGCCTGGGTGCAGACGCTGGAGCGGCGCAGCCGCCGGGAGGGGCAGGCCTTCCAGCAATTCGAGCAGCTGGCCTGGCGCGCGCTGGGCGAAGCCCTGCTGCTGCTCGACATGTACGGCCAGCAGGGCGGCCCACCCACAGAGCCCACGCCTGCGGTGACCGCCCGGTCCCACCCGGGTTGGTGGCAGCGCGTGCGCCGTTGGTGGTCGCGGCGCTGAGCGGCTGGTGCCCCCCTCCCACACACACATGCTGCGCTGGCAGCCCGCTGTGGCAGCGTAGCGGTGTTGCGGCCAGCCGACGGCCCGCCGCATGCCGGTCTCGCGGCTGTGCTACATTGCACCGCCATGGCCTACCGCAGCGCGTTTTACTTTTGGTTTTGGATCTCTGTCCCTGGCGGATGAGAGGACGACGCGCAGCTCCCACTGACACCTCCCCCACACAACCGCCGAAGCTGAAAAGCCCGGCGGTTTTTGTTTTTCCGGCCTTTTGTTTTTCCACTTCAACATCCACGAGAACGATCATGACCGCTCTTGCCAACCCCACCAGCGATGCCTGGTACCGCAGCGTCGAGAAGACCAGCCAGACCGATGACGAACGTATCCAGGACATCACCGTGTTGCCTCCGCCCGAGCATCTGATCCGCTTCTTCCCCATCAGCGGGACTCCGCTGGAGACGCTGATCACCCGCACCCGCAAGTCCATCCAGAACATCATGTCCGGCACCGACGACCGGCTGCTGGTCGTGATCGGGCCGTGCTCCATCCACGACCCGCAGGCCGCGCTCGACTATGCCCGCCGCCTGATGGCTGTGCGCGAGCAGTACGCCGACACGCTGGAGATCGTGATGCGCGTGTACTTCGAAAAGCCCCGCACCACGGTGGGTTGGAAGGGCCTGATCAACGACCCCTACCTGGACGAGAGCTACCGCATTGACGAAGGTCTGCGCATCGCGCGCCAATTGCTGATCGACATCAACCGCCTGGGCATACCCGCGGGCAGCGAATTCCTGGACGTGATCTCGCCCCAGTACATCGGCGATCTGATCTCGTGGGGAGCGATTGGCGCGCGCACCACGGAAAGCCAGGTGCACCGCGAACTCGCCTCGGGCCTTTCGGCGCCCATCGGCTTCAAGAACGGCACCGACGGCAACATCCGCATCGCCACCGATGCGATCCAGGCGGCCAGCCGTGGCCACCACTTCCTGTCGGTGCACAAGAACGGCCAGGTGGCCATTGTCAACACCAAGGGTAACAAGGACTGCCACGTGATCCTGCGCGGCGGCAAGGCCCCGAACTACGACGCCGACAGCGTCGAGGCCGCCTGCAAGGAACTGGAGGCCGCCAAACTGCCTGGCACGCTGATGGTGGACTGCAGCCACGCCAACAGCAGCAAGCAGCACGAGCGCCAGCTCGTGGTGGCGCGCGACATTGCCGCGCAGATCGCGGGGGGCTCGCGCCGCATCTTCGGTGTGATGATCGAAAGCCACCTCCACGCAGGAGCGCAGAAGTTCACGCCCGGCAAGGACGACCCCAGCAAGCTCGAATACGGCAAAAGCATCACCGACGCCTGCCTGGGCTGGGACGACTCGCTGCAGTCGCTGGCCGAGCTGTCGGCTGCTGTGCAGGCCCGCCGCGCGCGCTGAGGCGCCATATCCCGCCCGCCCCGGTGCGGCCCGGATCTTGATGGGGCACGGGCCAGGCTCGGTTGGGCGGTGTAAGCTTGACCCACCGTCCGGCCCCGGCCTGGCCTGCAGCGCAGGTGCCAGCAGGCCGCAGGGTCGGCCCCTGAACTTGCCCGAGGAACCCTCCATGCAAAGCGAAGTGACCGTGCGCTTGAACGCCGACCAGGAATACCGTGTAGACCTTTCCAGCGCTGAGGCGCTGGACCACGAAACCGCCCGCCGCTGGCTGGACGAGCAGTTCACCAGCCTTGACTGCGAGCCCCTGCGCGCCAGCGGCAAGGTGCTGCTGGCCGACAAGGTGCTGGTGGTGGCCCGCGCCGCCGGCCCAGCGCTGCTGGGCGACGCCAACTGGCTGCGCGACTTTGGCCGTGCCGCTACGGCAGCGCTGGCTCGCCCCGTCGTGCGGGTAGACGTGCCCTCGATGGCCGTCAGCTACTGAGCGCGGCCCGCACGCGGGGGCACCCCACGGTGTGCGTTGCGTGCCTGCACTCAGCGCGCGCCCAGACCTTCCAGCGCCGTCAACAGGCGGCCGTGGATGCCGCCAAAGTCCCCGTTGCTCATGCACACCACCTGATCGCCCGGCCGGGCCTCGGCCACGACCTGGGCCACCAGGGTATCGATGTCCGCCGCGGTGCTGGCACGTCCCTCGGGCCCCAGGCCCAGCGGAGCCAGTGCCTCTGCGGCGTCCCAGTCCAGTCCTGCGGTGTGGCAAAACGCCCGGTCAGCGGTCTCCAGCGCCCAGGGCAGCTGGCTTTTCATCGCGCCCAGCTTCATGGTGTTGCTGCGCGGCTCGAACACCGCCAGGATGCGCGTGCCCGGCCCCACGCGGCGGCGCAGGCCATCGAGCGTGGTGCGGATGGCCGTGGGGTGGTGCGCAAAGTCGTCGTACACCGCCACACCCCGCACGGTGCCGCGCAGTTCCATGCGGCGGCGCACGTTGTGAAAACGGCCCAGAGCCGCCGCCGCCTCGGCCACCGGCACGCCTACATGCTCGGCCGCAGCCATGGCAGCCAGCGCATTGAGCTGGTTGTGCACGCCTGACAGTGCCCACTCCACCCGCCCGGCCACGCGGCCAGCGTGCAGCACGTCGAACGCCTCGGGCGGGCCGTCGGCCACAAAGTCGCTCACGGCGCTGCCAAAGTGGCGCACCTCGCTCCAGCAGCCGCGGTGCAGCACCCGCGCCAGGCTTTCTTCGAGCCCGTTGGCCACGATGCGACCCGAAGACGGTACGGTGCGCACCAGGTGGTGAAACTGCCGCTCGATGGCCGCCAAGTCGTCGAAGATGTCGGCGTGGTCGAACTCCAGGTTGTTGAGCACCGCCGTGCGCGGCCGGTAATGCACGAACTTGCTGCGTTTGTCGAAAAAGGCCGTGTCGTATTCGTCGGCCTCGATCACGAACAGCGGCCGGGCTGCGGCGGCCCTCTGTGCGGTCGAACCGCCGCCGCCCCCCCCCGGAGGGGGGGGCGAGCCATGCACAGCAGGCAGCGCGGGGGCGCTGCCTCCCAAGCGGGCCGAAACGCCGAAATCCAGCGGCACCCCGCCGATCAGAAAGCCCGGCTGGCGCCCCGCGCATTCCAGAATCCAGGCCAGCATCGAGGTGGTGGTGGTCTTGCCGTGCGTTCCGGCCACGGCCAGCACATGGCGGCCCTGCAGCACGTGGTCGGCCAGCCACTGCGGGCCGCTGGTGTAAGGGCGGCCTGCGTCCAAGATGGCCTCCATCAGCGGAAACTTGGGCGTGCCGTCGGCCAGGCGGGCGCGGCTGACCACGTTGCCCACCACGAACACATCAGGGTTCAGCGCCATCTGGTCGGCGCCATAGCCTTCGATCAGGTCGATGCCCAGCGCGCGCAACTGGTCGCTCATCGGGGGGTACACCCCGGCGTCGCAGCCAGTCACGCGGTGGCCCGCCTCGCGCGCCAGCGCGGCCAGCCCGCCCATGAAGGTGCCGCAAATCCCCAGGATATGTATGTGCATTGGTGGTGTCCGGTTGAGACTTAAAACAGGCTGCTTGTGCTTATTTTATAAGCACGAGCAGCTATCAAACTGATAGTAACCGGCGGGGCTTTGCCGGTGCTGCGGGCGCACCCGGCCACAATGCGGGTTTGCCCGTGTGCCCGCCATGCCTGCCTCTGCCGCCGACGAAATCGCCCATGCCGCTGCCCGCCTGATCGTGGAGGAGGGGGTGGAGTGGGGGCCGGCCAAGCGCCGCGCATTGCGCGATCTGGGCCTGCCTGCGCGCACCGCATTGCCCGACAACGACACGGTGGAAGCCGCGGTGCGCGAGTACATCGAGCTGTTCTGCGCCGACACCCAGCCTGCCGAATTGCGCGCCCTGCGTGAGCTGGCCCTGGTGTGGATGGAGCGCATGCAGGCGTTTCGTCCGCACCTGGCGGGCGCGGTGTGGCATGGCACGGCCACCCGGCGCTCGGACATCTACATCCAGCTCTTCTGCGATGACCCCAAGTCGGCAGAGATTGCGCTGATCGACCACCATGTCGACTACGAAGCCCGCACCGTGACCGGCTTCCATGGCGAGTCGGTCGAGGCCCTGAGCGTGTCGAGCCTGTCGCGCCCCCTGCAGGAGATGATTGGCGTGCACCTGATGGTGTACGACCTGGACGACCTGCGCGGCGCGCTGCGTCCCGACACCCAAGGCCGCACGCCGCGTGGCAACCTGGCGGCCGTGCGCCGCCTGTTGGAAGAATCTGCCCCATGACCAATTCGCTACCGTCTTCGCCGCCCCCCTCGTCCGATGCCTCTGCTGCCGACTCCCAAGCCGGCGCAAGTCCCAACGCCACGCCGCCGACTGTCGGCCGCCGCCGCCTGCTGTTTGCCGGGGTGGCCGGTGCTGCGGGCCTGGCTGGGGCGTCGTTCGCGTGGTGGAAGTTCCGCCCCCACGATGTAGCCCCCGGGGCCGAACAGGCGCTCTGGGGTCTGCAGTTCGACACGCCCGAGGGTGGCACTCTGGACATGCGCCGCTTTGCCGGCAAGCCCCTGCTCATCAACTTCTGGGCCACCTGGTGTCCGCCCTGTGTGGACGAACTGCCGCTGCTCAACACCTTCTACCGCACGCACAGTGCGCGCGGCTGGCAGGTGGTCGGCCTGGCGATTGATCAGCCTTCCTCAGTGCGTCAGTTCCTGACCAAACTGCCGCTCGATTTTCCGGTCGGCCTCGCGGGGCTGACGGGCACCGACCTGGGGCGTTCACTGGGCAACCTGACAGGCGGTCTGCCCTTCACGGTGGTGGTCAACGCGGCTGGGCAGATCCAAGACCGTAAAATGGGACAAGTCACCGCCAAAGATCTCGAACTCTGGGCCAAAAGCTGAGTTTCATCGGGCCTCAGACTCTGTAGGGCGGCGCTCCATCGGCTCTGCATGTTCCCATTGGGCACGCTGGAGTTCGTGAAAATTGATCCATGAAGGCGGAGAAAGGGCGAAATTGGAGTAAATTCGCGCCCTATTCACAATTTGAACGCCGTTGGAGCTTCCATGGATCTGCGAAAACTCAAGACCCTCATCGACCTTGTATCGGAGTCGAATGTCTCCGAGCTGGAAATCACCGAGGCCGAGGGCAAGGTCCGTATCGTCAAGAGCGCGGGCACCGTGGTCCAGCAGGTGGTGGCAGCCCCTGCAGCCCCCGCCGCGGCAGCCGCCCCTGTGGCGGGCCTGCCAGCGCCGGCCGCCGCCGCCCCGGCCGCACCCACCGGCCATGTGGTCAAGTCGCCCATGGTGGGCACGTTCTACCGCTCGTCGAGCCCCGGCGCCAAGCCATTCGTTGAAGTTGGCAGCCAGGTCAAGGAGGGCGAGACCCTCTGCATCATCGAAGCCATGAAGATCCTCAATGAGATCGAAGCCGACAAGTCGGGCACGGTGACGCGCATCTTGGGCGAAAACGGCCAGGCCGTCGAATACGGTCAGCCGCTGTTCATCATTGAGTGAGTGAAGTGGGTGCAACCCCCTGAGCGGCTGCGCCGCTTCCCCCTTCTCTCGCAGGGCTGCGCCCTGCGGGATGGGGGACGCCGTGCCGCTTTCAAGCGCCGCGTGCTGTGCGGCGAACCGTGAAATACACGATGTTTAAAAAGAATCTCGTCGTCCTTGGTGTTTTGGCTCCAGGCAAAGCACAGCACATCGCACTGGCACGCGCCAGCGTGCGGGCGACGAGCCGCGAGGTAGCCTATGTTTAAAAAGATCCTGGTCGCCAACCGCGGCGAAATCGCCCTCCGCATCCAACGCGCCTGCCGAGAACTCGGTATCAAAGCCGTCATGGTGTATTCCGAGGCCGACCGCGACGCCAAGTACGTCAAGCTCGCCGAAGAGGCGGTGTGCATTGGTCCCGCGCCCTCGCCGCTGTCCTACCTCAACATGCCCGCCATCATCTCGGCGGCCGAGGTGACCGACGCCGAGGCCATCCATCCGGGCTACGGCTTCCTCTCGGAAAATGCCGACTTTGCCGAGCGCGTGGAAAAAAGCGGCTTCCAGTTCATCGGCCCCACGCCCGAGTCGATCCGCATCATGGGCGACAAGGTCTCGGCCAAGCAGGCCATGATCCGTGCGGGTGTGCCCTGTGTGCCGGGGTCGGACGGCGAACTGCCCGACGATCCGGTGCAGATCCGCCGCATCGCCAAAGCCGTGGGCTACCCGGTGATCATCAAGGCCGCGGGCGGCGGTGGCGGCCGCGGCATGCGCGTGGTGCACACCGAGGCTGCGCTGGTCAACGCCGTGCAGATGACCAAGGCCGAGGCTGGGGCGGCGTTCGGCAATCCAGCGGTGTACATGGAGAAGTTCCTGCAGAACCCGCGCCACATCGAGATCCAGGTGCTGGCCGACAAGCACCGCAACGCCGTGTACCTGGGCGAGCGCGACTGCTCCATGCAGCGCCGCCACCAGAAGGTGATCGAAGAGGCGCCGGCTCCGGGCATTCCGCGCAAGCTGATTGAGAAGATCGGCGAGCGCTGCGTGGCGGCCTGCAAGAAGATCGGCTACCGCGGCGCGGGCACCTTCGAGTTTTTGTACGAAAACGGCGAGTTCTACTTCATCGAGATGAACACCCGCGTGCAGGTGGAGCATCCGGTGACGGAATGGATCACCGGCGTGGACATCGTAAAGACGCAGATCATGGTGGCCGCGGGCGAGAAGTTGCCCTTCACCCAGCGCCAGATCGAAATCCGTGGCCATGCGATCGAGTGCCGCATCAACGCCGAAGACCCGTACAAGTTCATTCCCTCGCCGGGCCGCATCACCATGTGGCACGCGCCGGGCGGCCCCGGGGTGCGCGTGGATT
>JBKBUN010000064.1:0-16724 GCA_046289925.1 Burkholderiaceae bacterium
CTCATTTTTGCTTTCGACGCCCCAAGTCCGACAAGCTCTAGCCTGCCGCGCGGTGTACGGTCCCTGCGGGTGCTTGCGTGGCCCGCAGGCCCAAGCGGGCCAGCAGCGCTTCGTCGGCCTGTACGTCGGGGTTGCCGGTCACCAGCAGCTTGTCCCCATAAAAAATAGAGTTGGCCCCGGCCATGAAGCACAGGGCCTGCACGGCCTCGCCCAGTTGCTGGCGCCCGGCCGACAGCCGCACACGGGCCTTGGGCATGGTGATGCGGGCCACGGCGATCATGCGTACGAAGTCGAACGGGTCGATGGGCTCGCTGTCCGCCAGCGGCGTGCCGGGCACACGCACCAGGCTGTTGATGGGCACCGACTCGGGGTACGGGTCGAGGTTGGCCAACTGCGCGATCAGACCCGCGCGGTGCACCTGCGTCTCGCCCATGCCCACGATGCCGCCGCAGCACACGCGCAGGCCTGCCGCACGCACATGGGCCAGGGTGTCAAGCCGGTCTTGGTACTGGCGCGTGCTCACCACGTCGGCGTAATACTCGGGCGCGGTGTCCAGGTTGTGGTTGTAATAGTCCAGCCCCGCGGCCTTTAGTGCTTGGGCCTGGTGCGCCTCCAGCATGCCCAGCGTGGCGCAGGTTTCCATGCCCAGGCTCTTGACTGCACCAATCAGCTCGGCCATCTTCTCGATGTCGCGGTCTTTGGGCGCGCGCCAGGCCGCGCCCATGCAAAAGCGCGTGGCCCCGGCGTCGCGTGCGGCACGGGCGGCGGCGGTCACCTCGTCTACGCCCATCAGCTTTTGCGCCTGCACGCCGGTGTCGAACTCGGCCGCCTGCGGGCAGTAGCCGCAGTTTTCGGGGCAGCCTCCGGTTTTGACCGACAGCAGTGTGGCCAGTTCCACATCGCCTGCAGGCCAGTGGGCGCGGTGCACGGTTTGCGCCTCGTACACCAGGTCGAGCAGCGGGCGGTCAAGCAAAGCTTGCACGGCCTGCACGCTCCAGCGTTCAGTCGCTGCAAGGGCGGCGGCGACAGCGCCCGGGCGCGGTGGGTGCCAGTGCAGCGGCTGGGCTGCAACCGTGGGGGCAGTGGCGGGTGCATCAACGGCGTACGAGGACATCGGCTCTCCTATCGGGGTGGGCATTCTGCCCGGCGGATACCGGGCGGTGATGGATGCGCATTGTGGGCCGCGCAGGTGCGGCGCAGGTCGCTTTTGTGCACGATCACGTCACAAAAAGTGCCAGCTTTTCGGGTGTCCTGAACGGTTGGCAAATGCTGCCAACATACGATCCAAAGATGCCACGTTGAACGACGTTGTGAGCCGTTGCAGCAATCTGCTGCAATTCATCTCCCCATACCGCTGAGCCGACTGCAATGGCAGGCAAATGCGGCGAAGCGACGCAGCGCGATGGCGCGTCAAAAAACGCGTCAAAAAACGCGTCAAAAAGCGCGTCAAAAAGCGCGTCAGAAGGCGCGCCAGAGCAGCAAGCCCACTGCGGTCACTCCCACCAGGGCCGCCACGGCCAGTAGCAACGCCACACGCAGAGCCACCCCAGCCAGGACTGGGGTCTGGCGCAGCGCAGCGCTTGCCGCCACGAGTGCAAATGCGGCGACCCAGACGACAAAGCCCACGCCACCGGGCGACAGCAGGGCATGAGCGCGCCATGCCCAGTGGACGTTGAGTCCGGCCACGCTGCACCACAACACGGCCGATGCCATGCGGTGCCCGGCGGGTCTGCCACGGCCGCTGCATCGGCGCAGCGCATGCGCCCACAGCAGCGCATTGCTGGCCACGGCGGCCAGTTCCAACGGCCACAGCCAGGCGACAGGCCCGACGTACAGCAGCGCCCCCAGGCCGAATGCGAACACCTGCGCGCCGTTCAGGCTCTGTCCGTCGGGTCCAGTGGCCGCTGGCAGCACCAGGCTGGCCAGCCATAGGGCCAGGGCCAAGGCCAGCGTGCGCCGCTCGGCGGCACGGGGCGCTGACGCAGGGGCTTGCGTCCAGGCCGGTGTGGGCAGGTTGGGGCGACGCATCAACCAGCGCCCAGACGGGCCAGGGAGCGCGCAAGGTTGTCGCGGGCCCGCGTCTCCCAACCCAAGGGGGCCACGGCTTGCGAGTACAGCCGCGGCTGGGCCAGAAGCGCGCGCAACAGACGGCTGCGGCCCGCGGCAAAGGCATCGTCCGGCACCCAGGCGTATTCGGCGCGCACCTGGGCTTCGTAGCGGTCAAACTGCGCGGGCTCGGCTGCGAGGATCGCCAGGTCGATGTCGGTGAGCAGCGCCGCGTCGAGCGCGCCGCAGGCCGAGGTGTCGGGCGTGCCGCCCCCATGGCAGGTGGCCAGCACCAGTTGCACCACCGCCGCCACGCGCGCGGGTGTGACCCGGGCGGCGGTCAGTGCCTCGGCCGCCCAGGCGGCACTGCGGGCTTCGTTGTCGCTGGCACGTGGGTCGTACACCGCATCGTGGAACCACAGCGCCATGGCCAGCACCGGCAGGTCTTGCGCATGGGCTTGGAGCAAGCGCAGGTGCTGTAGGCATTCGCCCAGATGTTCGAGCGTGTGGTAGCGCCGCTGCGGTTCACACCAGGCGGTGTGCAGGGCCTGCCAAGTCGGGAAGGGGTCGCCCTGCGCGCCTATGGATTGCCACAGGCCAGCAAAGGCAGGGGCGTCCACGCCAAAGCGCCACGGCGCATGGGGGGTGCCATGTGGGGCGGCTTGCGTGTGTGCGGCGGCATTGGGTGCAGGCATGCCCCGATGCTGCCACAGCCGGGGGCGGCCACATGGGCATGGCCGCGGCGGCCTTCAAGAACGGGGCCGGGGATTTTCTGGGAAAGCCCTTGCAAAACAAACGGCTTGGTGGGCCGTGCGGAGGCGGAATGTCGCCTGCACGGCTCTGACGGGCGGCGCTCAGCCCAGCGCCGCGATCACCTCGGGCGGGGCCTGCACCAGTTCGATCAACACGCCTTCGCCTGCGATCGGAAACTCATCGTTGCTCTTGGGATGCAAAAAGGTGATGTCGTAGCCCGCAGCACCCTTGCGGATGCCGCCGGGCGCAAAGCGCACGCCTTGGGCGGTCAGCCATTCGACGGCCTTGGGCAGGTCGTCGATCCACAGCCCGATGTGGTTGAGCGGCGTGGCGTGCACGGCTGGTTTTTTCTCGATGTCGAGCGGCTGCATGATGTCCACCTCGACTTTGTACGGGCCCTGCCCCATCGCAAGAATGTCTTCGTCCACGTTCTCGCGCTCGCTCTGGAAGGTGCCGGTCTGCTCCAGACCCAGCATGTCCACCCACAGGGTTTTCATGCGCTGCTTGTCGGTGCCGCCGATGGCGACTTGCTGGATGCCGAGCACGCGAAACGGCCGGGTCGACGGAGTGGGAAGGGTCATGGCTGCGCGGATTGGAAAGGTCTGAGGGTGAGCAAGACAAGCGGATGAAGACTTCGATTGCTATGCCTTTGATAGCTGCTTGTGCTTGAATCAAAAGCACAAGCAGCCGATTGGGCCTGCAATCCATCTGCGCTGCGGCAGCGGGCTTTGCGGGCGGCTTACTGGAATTCGAGGATCACCTGGTCCACGGCCAGCGATTCGCCCTTGGTGGCGACGATCTTGCCTACCACGCCATCCTGCGCGGCGAACAGGATGTTTTCCATCTTCATGGCCTCGATCACGGCCAGCTTTTCGCCCGCCTGCACCTTTTGGCCCGGCTGCACGGCCACATCGACGAGCAGCCCCGGCATGGGCGAGAGCAGGAACTTGGACAAGTCTGGCGGGGCCTTGAAGGGCATGAGCTGGTACAGGCGTGCGCCCAGCGGCGACAGCACCATGGCATCGAGTTGGGTGCCGTTGTGTGCAATGCGCAGCGCCAGCGGGTTCTTGCCCGCGCCACGCTCGACCTGGGCCGTGAACGGGCGGCCGTTGCAGGTGCCCTGTACACGGATCTGGCCCAGGCTGGCGCTGCTGGCAATCTGGTAGGTGGCGTTGCCCACGGTGATGGCCGAGGATCCCGACTGGCCTTCAAAGTCTGTTACCGACACTGCGTGGTGCGTGTGCTGGCCCTCGGTGCCCAGCGATACCACCACAAACTGCTCGCCTACCTTGACCTCGTGCCCGGCCAACTGGCCGCTGATGCCCGAGGCGCGGGCGCGGTAGCGGCGGTGCATGTAGGCCGCCAGCGCCACCAAAAACAGCGGGTCTTGGTGTGGCACGTCTTCGGCATGGAAGCCCTTGCCGTAGTGCTCGGCAATGAAGCCTGTGTTGAACTGGCCCGACACGAACTTCGGGTGCGCGAGCAGCGCGGCCTGGAACGGGATGTTGCTGCTGATGCCGCGGATCACGAAGCCATTGAGCGCTTCGCGCATCTTGGCAATTGCGTCGTTGCGATCTTGGCCATGCACGATGAGCTTGGCGATCATCGAGTCGTAGTACATGGGGATCTCACCCCCTTCGTACACGCCCGTGTCCACCCGCACGCCCAGCTTTTTGCTGGTGTCGGACTGGAACATGGATTCTTCCGGCGGCTGAAAGCGCACCAGGCGGCCCGTGGATGGCAGAAAGTTGCGGAACGGGTCTTCGGCGTTGATGCGGCATTCGATGGCCCAGCCGTCGCGCTTTACATCGGCTTGCGTGAGGGGCAGCTTCTCGCCCGCAGCCACGCGGATCATCAGTTCCACCAGATCCAGGCCGGTGATGCATTCCGTCACCGGGTGCTCCACCTGCAAGCGGGTGTTCATCTCCAGGAAGTAGAAGTCCTGGTCCTTGCCGACCACGAATTCCACGGTACCGGCCGATTGGTACTTCACCGCCTTGGCCAGCGCCACAGCCTGCTCGCCCATGGCCTTGCGGGTGGCCTCACTGATGAAGGGCGATGGCGCCTCTTCGATCACCTTCTGGTGGCGGCGCTGGATGGAGCACTCGCGCTCGTTCAGGTAGATCACATTGCCGTGGCTGTCGCCCAGGATCTGGATCTCGATGTGGCGCGGCTCCTGCACAAACTTCTCGATGAAGATGCGGTCGTCGCCAAAGCTGTTGCGCGCTTCGTTCTGGCAACTGGCAAAGCCCTCGAACGCTTCTTTGTCGTTGTAGGCCACGCGCAGGCCCTTGCCGCCGCCGCCTGCGCTGGCCTTGATCATCACGGGATAGCCAATGCTCTTGGCAATCTCCACCGCCTGCTCGGGGCCTGCAATGGCGTCGTTGTAGCCGGGGATGGTGTTGACCTTGGCCTCGTTGGCCAGCTTCTTCGAAGCGATCTTGTCGCCCATGGCCGCGATCGAATGCGCCTTGGGGCCGATGAAGACGATGCCTTCGTCTTCGCAGCGCTGGGCAAAGGCTTCGTTTTCAGAGAGGAAGCCATAACCGGGGTGAATGGCCTGTGCGCCCGTCTGCTTGGCGGCGGCAATGATTTTGTCGGCGAGCAGGTACGACTCGCGCGAGGGAGCCGCGCCGATATGCACGGCCTCGTCGGCCAGCTTGACGTGGCGGGCTTCCTTATCGGCGTCGGAGTAGACGGCCACGGTGGCGATGCCCATTTTGCGGGCGGTGGCGATGACCCTACACGCGATCTCACCTCGGTTCGCAATCAAAATTTTGGTGAACATGTTTTGTCTCTTTCCAAGGGCTCTTACCCGAAACGTATTGGGTTAGGCGCTGGCACAGCCCGGCGAAGCGGTTGGGGCCAAACGCCGGACCGCAGGCAGTAGCAGCGCTACGACAAGGTCCGGCAACGACGCCCCAAGGGCTGCGGCAGTGCCGCTCAAAGGGGAATGTTCCCGTGCTTGCGCCATGGGTTCTCGATCTTCTTGTTCTGCAGCATCACCAGACTGCGGCAGATGCGCTTGCGCGTCTCGTGCGGCAGGATCACGTCGTCGATAAAGCCGCGCGCACCGGCCACAAACGGGTTGGCAAACCGCTGTTTGTATTCGGCCTCGCGGGCCGCGAGCTTGGCGGGGTCGCTCTTGTCTTCGCGGAAGATGATCTCCACCGCGCCCTTGGCCCCCATCACGGCAATCTCGGCGTTGGGCCAGGCCAGGTTCACGTCGCCGCGCAGGTGCTTGCTGGCCATCACGTCGTACGCGCCGCCGTAGGCCTTGCGGGTGATGACGGTGATCTTGGGCACAGTGCACTCGGCATACGCGTACAAAAGCTTGGCACCGTGCTTGATGATGCCGCCGTACTCTTGGCTGGTGCCGGGCATGAAGCCGGGCACGTCGACAAACGTGACCACGGGAATGTTGAACGCATCGCAAAAGCGCACGAAGCGCGCGGCCTTGATGCTGGACTTGATGTCCAGGCAGCCGGCCAGCACCAGCGGCTGGTTGGCCACGATGCCCACCACATTGCCTTCCATGCGAGCAAAGCCGATGAGGATGTTCTTGGCGTATTCGGGCTGCAGCTCGAAGAAGTCGCCGTCGTCCACTGTCTTGAGGATCAGCTCCTTCATGTCGTAGGGCTTGTTCGGGTTCTCGGGCACCAGCGTGTCCAGGCTCAGGTCCATGCGGTCGGCTGGGTCGTTGCTCTTGCGTACCGGGGCCTTCTCGCGGTTGTTGAGCGGCAGGTAGTTGTACAGGCGGCGCAGCATCAAGATGGCTTCGACATCGTTGTCGAACGCCATGTCGGCCACGCCGCTTTTGGTGGTGTGGGTGATGGCCCCACCCAGTTCTTCGGCCGTGACTTCCTCGTGCGTGACGGTCTTGACCACGTCGGGGCCGGTCACGAACATGTACGAGCTGTCCTTGACCATGAAGATGAAGTCCGTCATGGCCGGGCTGTAGACCGCGCCGCCCGCGCAGGGGCCCATGATCATGCTGATCTGCGGAATCACGCCAGAGGCCAGCACGTTGCGCTGGAACACGTCGGCATAGCCGCCCAGCGACGCCACGCCCTCCTGGATGCGCGCGCCGCCCGAGTCGTTGAGGCCAATCACCGGGGCGCCGACCTTCATGGCCTGGTCCATGATCTTGCAGATCTTCTCGGCGTGCGTCTCCGACAGCGCACCACCGAACACGGTGAAGTCCTGGCTGAAGACGAACACCAGGCGGCCGTTGATCATGCCGTAGCCGGTGACGACGCCATCGCCCGGGATTTTGTTGTCCTGCATGCCGAAGTCGGTGCAGCGGTGCTCGACGAACATGTCCCATTCTTCGAAGGTGCCATCGTCCAGCAGCAGCTCGATGCGCTCGCGCGCCGTGAGCTTGCCCTTTTTGTGCTGGGCTTCGATGCGCTTGAGCCCCCCGCCCAGGCGGGCGAGTTCGCGCTTTTTCTCCAGTTGATCCAGGATGTCTTGCATGGTCGGTCCTTCGGTTGAATGCGGTCTGCGATGCCGTCAAGCGGCTTTGGGTGGCACTGGCGCGGGTTGTTCTGCTATCAATTCAGTAGCTGCTTGTGCTTGACTTTGCTGGGCTGCAAGCAGATTTCGTGCTGCAGTCGATGCAGCCACGCGCCCGGCGGCCACGTCCTGCTGCAACTGTGGCAACAGGGCACGCACGGACGGGTGCTGGCGAAACGCCTGCTTGAGTCCGGCGTCGATGCGCTCCCACATCCAGGCCAGGGCCTGCTGCTGGCGGCGGCTGGCCAGGCGGCCGTTGGCCGTCTGCAGGCGGCGAAACTCCGCCACAGCGGCCCAGAAGCCGTCCACGCCCTGCCCATGCAGCGCGCTGATCTGCACCACCTTCGGATGCCACAGGCGGTCGTCGTGGTGCGCGTGTGCGGGGTTGCCATGCTGGCTGAGCAGGCGCAGGCTGGAGGTGATCTGCGCCTCAGCCCGCGTGGCCGCGTGCTGGTCGAGATCGGCCTTGTTGATCACCACCAGATCGGCAATCTCCATCACGCCCTTCTTGATGGCTTGCAGATCGTCGCCCGCGTTGGGCAGTTGCATGAGCACAAACATGTCGGTCATGCCCGCCACGGCGATCTCGGACTGGCCCACGCCCACGGTCTCGACCATCACCACGTCGTAGCCCGCGGCCTCGCAGACCAGCATGGCCTCGCGCGTCTTCTCGGCCACACCGCCCAGCGTGCCGCTGCTGGGGCTGGGCCGGATGTAGGCGTTTTCGTGCACCGAAAGGCGCTCCATGCGCGTCTTGTCGCCCAGGATGGAGCCGCCCGACACGGTGGACGAAGGATCGATGGTGAGCACCGCCACGCGGTGACCCAGACCGATCAGGTACAGGCCCAGCGCTTCAATGAAGGTGCTCTTGCCCACGCCGGGCACACCGCTGATGCCCAAGCGGAAGGCCCGGCCTGTGTGCGGCAGCAGCGCTGTGAGAAGCGCGTCGGCCTGCGCCCGGTGGTCGGCGCGGGTGGATTCGAGCAGGGTGATGGCTTTGGCCATGGCGCGGCGTTGCACGCTGCCCGTGCCCTCGACCACCCCTTCGCGGATGGCCTCTGGCGTCACGCCACCGCCTTGCGAATTTGCTCCAGCACATCCTTGGCGCTGGCAGGGATCGGCGTGCCCGGGCCGTAGATGCCCTTGACGCCCGCCTCGTACAGAAACTCGTAGTCCTGCTGCGGAATCACGCCGCCCACGAACACGATGATGTCGTCGGCCCCCTGCTTCTTCAGTTCCTCGATGATGGCGGGCACCAGCGTTTTGTGGCCAGCAGCCAGGGTGGAGATGCCTACGGCGTGCACGTCGTTCTCGATGGCTTGGCGCGCGCATTCTTCGGGCGTCTGGAACAACGGGCCCATGTCCACGTCAAAGCCCAGATCAGCGTAGGCCGTGGCCACCACCTTGGCGCCGCGGTCGTGGCCGTCCTGGCCCAGCTTGGCAATCATCACGCGCGGGCGACGGCCCTGCTCTTGGGCAAACGCGTTGATTTCGGCCTTGAGTTTTTCCCAGCCCTCGGCCGAATCGTAAGCGGCAGCGTACACACCGGTCACCTTTTGCGTGTCGGCGCGGTGGCGCCCAAAAACCTTCTCCAGCGCATCGCTGACCTCGCCCACCGTGGCACGCAGGCGGATGGCCTGGATGGACAGGTCGAGCAAGTTGCCCTGGCCCGATTCGGCAGCGGCCGTGAGCGCATCCAGCGCCTTGTGCACGGCCACGCTGTCGCGCGTGGCGCGGATCTGTTTCAGGCGGGCAATCTGGCCTTCGCGCACTTTCATGTTGTCGATCTGCAGGATGTCGACCGGGTCTTCCTTGGCCAGGCGGTACTTGTTCACGCCCACGATCACATCCTTGCCGCTGTCGATGCGCGCCTGCTTCTCAGCGGCGGCGGCTTCGATTTTGAGCTTGGCCCAGCCGCTGTCCACGGCCTGGGTCATGCCGCCCATGGCTTCGACCTCCTCGATGATCTTCCAGGCGGCGTCGGCCATGTCCTGGGTCAGCTTTTCCATCATGTAGCTGCCAGCCCAGGGGTCGATCACGTTGGTGATGTGCGTTTCTTCCTGGATGATGAGTTGCGTGTTGCGCGCGATACGCGCGCTGAACTCGGTGGGCAGTGCGATGGCTTCGTCAAAGCTGTTGGTGTGCAGGCTTTGCGTGCCGCCAAACACCGCGGCCATGGCCTCGATGGTGGTGCGCACAATGTTGTTGTACGGGTCCTGCTCGGTCAGGCTCCAGCCGCTGGTCTGGCAGTGGGTGCGCAGCATCAGGCTCTTGGGGTTCTTCGCGCCAAAGCCCTTCATGATGCGGCACCACAGCAGGCGCGCCGCGCGCATCTTGGCCACTTCCAGATAGAAGTTCATGCCGATGGCCCAGAAGAAGCTCAGCCGCCCGGCAAAGTCGTCCACATCCATGCCCTTGGCGATGGCGGTCTTCACATACTCCTTGCCGTCCGCCAGGGTAAAGGCCAGTTCCAGTGCCTGGTTGGCCCCGGCTTCTTGCATGTGGTAGCCGCTGATGCTGATCGAGTTGAACTTCGGCATGTGCTTTGCCGTGTACTCGATGATGTCGCCGATGATGCGCATACTCGGCTTGGGAGGGTAGATATACGTGTTGCGGACCATGAACTCCTTGAGGATGTCGTTCTGGATGGTGCCGCTGAGCTTGTCTTGCGACACGCCCTGCTCTTCCGCCGCCACTACATAGCCCGCCAGCACCGGCAGCACGGCGCCGTTCATGGTCATCGAGACACTCACCTTGTCCAGCGGGATCTCGTTGAACAAGATTTTCATGTCCTCGACGCTGTCGATGGCCACACCGGCCTTGCCCACGTCACCCGTCACGCGCGGGTGGTCGCTGTCATAGCCGCGGTGGGTGGCCAGGTCAAAAGCCACGCTCACGCCCTGCCCGCCCGCAGCCAGCGCCTTGCGGTAGAAAGCGTTGGATTCCTCAGCCGTAGAAAAGCCCGCGTACTGGCGGATCGTCCAGGGGCGTACCGCGTACATGGTGGCCTGCGGGCCGCGCACAAAGGGCTCAAAGCCGGGCAGCGTGTTGGTGTAAGGCAAGCCCTGCACGTCTTCGGCGGTGTAGAGCGGCTTGACGGTGATACCGTCGGGCGTGACCCAGTTCAGCGCGTTCACGTCGCCACCCGGCGCAGACTTGGCGGCGGCCTTGGCCCAGGCATCGAGGCTGGCGGGGGCGAATGAGGGATAGGACGTGGAATCTGCGCTCATGGCTGTCGGTACTCCGGGCTGGGCTGACACGGTCGGATGGCGACCCGAACCACCCGCGGTGCATGCCCCGTGGTGAATCGAGCAAGTGGCAGCAAGTTTACATCATTCATAATTATTGATTCAAAATATTGCCACTGGCTTACAATCCCTGTCATGTCTGCCTTGCGTCTCACGCCCCGCGCCCTGTACGAGGAAGTTGCCGAGCAACTGCGCCAGCGCATCTTCCGCCGCGAACTGGAGCCCGGCAGTTGGATCGACGAACTCAAGATTGCCGAGGAATTCGGCATCAGCCGCACGCCGCTGCGCGAGGCGCTGAAGGTGCTGGCCGCCGAAGGCCTGGTCACGATGAAGGTGCGCCGCGGTGCCTACGTGACCGAGATGAGCGAAAAAGACCTGCGCGACGTGTACCACCTGCTCTCGCTGCTCGAGAGCGACGCCGCTGGCGTGGTGGCCGAACGCGCCACACCAGCGCAGCGCCAGCAACTGGCGGCGCTGCACGAAGAGCTGCGCGCTGCCGTGGGCGAACGCAATCGTTTCTTTGAGGTCAACGAGCGCTTTCACATGGCGCTACTGGAAATGGCCGACAACCGCTGGCGCAGCCAGATGGTGGCCGACCTGCGCAAGGTGATGAAGCTCAACCGGCACAACTCCCTGCTCAAGCAGGGCCGCATTGAGGACTCACTGCGCGAGCACGAGGCCATCATGCAGGCGCTGCTGGCAGGAGATGCACCGGCCACCATTGCAGCCATGCGCGCGCACTTCGCTCACGGCCTCGAAGCCGCGCACTGACGCCGCGCGGCTGGGCCGCAGTCCACGACCATCGCACCGGCCAACGCGCCCGCAAGCACCGCGCAGGCCCACGCGAGGTCTGGCACAGCCGCAAGACCTACATGCCCAGCGACTTCAGCAGCGCGTCCATGTCCGGATCGCCCGCCGGCGCGGCAGCAGGGGCTGCGGGCGCTGCGGGGGCTGCGCCAGATTCAGCAGCCTCGGCAATCAGCTTGTCGGGGTCTGGCACTTCCTGGGGCTCAAAGTCGTAGAGTTTGATGAACTGGGTGCGGTCAATGGCCAGTTCCAGATAGAAGATATGGTTCGATCCGGTGTAGAACGACACGCGGCGCGCCTCGGGCTGGTCGAGGTTGGCGTCCACGCTCAGCATCACCTGCTTGTTCAGCACCAGCATCTTGGGCTGGTTCTGCGTGATATGGGTCTGCAGTTCGCGGCGCACCTTGCCGGTGAAGTCTCCGACCACCTGGTTCATGAGTTCGCCCATCACGTTGCTGACCTCGTCGGCCGTGAAAGACGTGGCGAGGTCTTCGCGCGACATGCCCATGTTGAGCAGGTAGTTTTCGTACAGCTCCATGGCCGCCTGGGCGGTGAAGTTGATGATCACCAGCCCGGAAAAGCCGCCGTCAAACAGCACGAAGCAGCCGATGTCGGGCTTCAAGCAGGTCTTGCTGATGCGCTGCACCATGCCGGAGTAGTGGATGGGTGTGTGCGTGGCCACCGTGAGCACCCGGGTGACGGAATTGCACAGGCTGATGAGCACATCTTCTGTGCCGAAGACAACATTGTTGGAAGTGGCCGTCATGGTCGGTCCTGCAATCACGTAACGAAAAGTGCTCCATAGCATAGGGGACTACGACGCCTGGCAGGACAAGGGCTTGCCCTTGCTGCCCGCAGCGCACGCACAAAGCACCGAATCTGTGCACGGCGCGCGACAACCAAGGTCCGCAGAGAGTGTCCAGCGTTTGGTACGATGCAGTACCAGTTTGCCGTATGATGCCGGGCTGACCCGGCTTCCATGCCGCAGTTACCACGCCACCGCCCGCATCCGCAGGCGCTCCGATTGTCCGCTCGGCCCAGATGACTGCACAGCCCCCCCTTCTGCCTGACTCCATTCAGACCTTGCCCCAACTCTGGCAGCACCGCGTTGCGCACACGCCAGACGCGCCCGCCTACAAGGCCTGGGATGCGACGGCCAGGCAATGGCGCACGCTGAGTTGGGCAGAAGCCGACATGCGCCGCCGCGCTTGGCGCCTGGCGGTGGCTGCCACAGCACTGCCGCGCCAGTCGCGCATCGCCATCCTGTTGCCCAACGGGCTGGATGCGCTGTGCGCCGACCAGGCGACCCTGGCCGAGGCCTGCGTACCCGTGCCCCTGCACGCCATCGACAACCCAGGCAGTATTGCCTACATCCTGCAAGACTGTGAGGCGAGCATGCTCATCGTGGGCACCGCCGCACAGTGGGAGCAGATCCGTGCAGTGGGCACGCCGCTGCCTGCGCTGCAGGCGGTGGTGGTCACGCAAGAGCCCGTGCATGCCAGCGCTGCGCCCTCCCCCCATACGCCACAGCTCTGGGCCCTGGCCGACTGGCTGCAGGCAGGCGCGGCCAACGCCCCCCCACAGGCCAACCTGCCTGTGACCGAACCCCAGCCAGAAGACCTGGCGGCCATCGTCTACACCTCGGGCACGACGGGCAAACCCAAGGGCGTGATGCTCACGCACCACAACGTGGTGAGCGATGTACGCGCCGTGCTGGGGCGCGTGCAGCCTGTGGCGGGCGACGTGTTCCTCTCGTTCCTGCCGTTGTCGCACACTTTTGAGCGCACCGCGGGTTACTACCTGCCCATCGCCACAGGCAGCTGCGTGGCCTACGCACGCTCGGTGGCGCAGTTGGCCGAAGACCTGCAGACCGTGCGCCCCACGGTGCTGATCTCCGTGCCGCGCATTTATGAACGCATTTACGCGAAGCTGCAGGAGCGCCTGGGCGGCGCGCTGTGGAAGCGGCAGCTTTTTGAAGCCGCGCAGCACAAGGGCTGGAAGCGCTTTTGCGCCCTGCAGGGCCTGCCTACGCCGACGCCGCAGGCCCCCATGGGCTTGATGGGCGCTCTGCCCTGGCCGCTGCTGCGCGCACTGGTGGCCCGGCCGCTGCTGGCCCAACTGGGCGGGCGCGTGCGCGTGGCCGTGAGTGGCGGCGCGGCGCTGTCCCCGACCATCGCACGCTGTTTTCTGGGCCTGGGCCTGCCGCTGGTGCAAGGCTACGGCATGACCGAAACCGCCCCCGTGGTGGCAGTGAACGCACTGGACGACAACCACCCGGCCACTGTGGGCCGCCCGCTGCCTGGCATCGAAGTGCGCCTGGGCGATCTGGACGAACTGCAGATCCGCGGCCCGGTGGTGATGAAGGGCTACTGGAGACGGCCCGAGGATACGGCCCGCATCCTGTCGGCCGATGGCTGGCTCTCGACCGGCGACCAAGCCGACCTGACGGGCGGGCGCATCCGCATCAAGGGACGGATCAAGGAGATCATCGTCACCTCGACGGGCGAGAAAGTACCTCCTGCCGATCTGGAACTGGCGCTGCAAGCCGACCCGCTGCTTGCGCAGACCTTCGTGATCGGCGAGCACAAGCCCTTCATCGCCTGCATTGCAGTGGTGGCGCCCGACGAATGGAAGCGCCTGGCCGCCGACCTGGGCCTGCCCGATGGCGACGACGCGAGCCTGAACCACCCGGCCGTGCACCGGGCGGTGCTTGCGCGCATCGAAAAGCTCACTGCCCACTTTGCGCGCTATGCGGTGCCACGGGCGGTGTACCTCACGCGCGAGGCCTGGACCATCGAAAACGCCCTGCTCACGCCCACGCTCAAGCTCAAGCGCCTGAACCTGCTTGCGCACTTTGCGCCAGCCATCGAGGCCATCTACCGCAAGCCCGGCGGCTGACGCGGAAGCGGCCCACTGCGGTTTCTAGGAGCCTGTCGGGCTTGGGGCGTCGAAAGCGTACATGAGCCTCAGCAAGAACAGTTTTCGCCGTGTTGGCAGCCCCATAGCGGGGGCTATGGAGCCCCAAGACGGTGAACAATGGACCGCTGCGGCCCATGGGCCATTGGCATGCAGCCGACGATTCCCAAGTCCGCCAGGCTCCGAGGTGCGGCAGCCCCGACCCTGCTGAGTCGCCGCAGCTGCCCCACGCTCAAGCCAGCGCCGCGGTGCCGGGCACCGGCTGCTGGGCCTGCGCAGCAGCATCGCTGCGGTACACGCAACCGAAGCGGTTGTCCAGAAAATCGGTCAAAGCCACCTGCTCTTGCCCCACAAAGCCCGCCTGTGGCAGGCGGCCCTGCACCATCAGATCGAGCGCTGCACAGATGCCTGCCGCCGTGGTGCGCTGGATGGCGCTGAGCGTATGCCCGGCCAGCGTGGTGCCCAGAATGCGCGCCGCGTGTGACTCTTCCACCAGCCGACCGCCGCGCAGCCCGGTGGCGCTGGCAAAGACCACGATCACATCCTGCGCAGTGCTTGGGATCGCAGTTTCGAAAATGTCTTTGAGCAGGTCGCGTCGCTGGCGCAAGCGCAAGTCGTTGAGCAGCAGGCGCAGCACCGCGCAGTGCCCCGGGTAGCGGATGGACTTGTAGTCCACCTGCCGGGCGCGTCCAGCCAGGGTGTCGGTCAGCGTGCCCAGCCCGCCAGAGGTGTTGAAGGCCTCGTACTCCACGCCGTCAAGCGCAAAGGTTTCGAGACCTTCCAGCGGGGCCACCAGGGTTCGCTCGCCATCCACGATGGCCTCGCAGGGGTTGCAGTATTCGTTGATCAGACCCTCGGTGCTCCAGGTCAGGTTGTAGCGCAGCGCGCCCTGCGGATAGCGCGGCAAGGCTCCTACGCGCATGCGCAGGGTGTGCAGCGAGTCAAACCGGGTGGCCAGCGCATGGCCTACGATGCCGATGAAGCCGGGGGCCAGGCCGCACTGGGGCATGAGCACGCTGCGCGCACCGCCGGCCAGGCGGCGAATCGCCTGCGTGCTGCGCACGTCTTCGGTCAAGTCGAAGTAATGCACGCCTTCGGCCGCACACCAGGTGGCCACTTCTACCGCGCAATGAAACGGCAGCGCATTCAGCACGGCAAAGCTGCCGGCCATGGCCGCCTGCAGGTGCGCGGCGTCCGGCGTGTGCACCGCGATCACGCCCAGCGCGGCCAGTTCGGCCACACGGGCCGGATCGCGGTCGGCCACGCGCACGGTGTAGTCGCCGCAGCCGTGCAGCATCAGCGCCATGGCCAGGCCGATCTGGCCCCCACCCAGGATGGTGATGGGCAAGCGCCGACCATAGGTGGGCGTGGCGGGGGTCAGCGCGGTGGTGGGAATGGGGGCGTTCATGGCTATCTCCTCGGCATCTGAAAGGCGGTGGTCATCGCAGCACCTGCACAGGCGCTTGGCCTGCGCGCTGGATGCACCGATGCTAGGGCTGGACAATGTCATTGTGTAGCCATCAATGCGTCGAAAAAATGCATTGATATCGCCATAATGACGAACAATTCTGCCGCTCTGCACACAACCCCATGGACGCCCCCAGCCTGGACGACACCGACCGCCACTTGCTCGCCTTGTTGCAGGCCAATGCCCGCGAAGGTACGGCGCAGCTTGCGCGCCGCTTGGGGCTGGCACGCACCACCGTAGTGGCGCGCATTGCGCGGCTGGAGCGGCAAGGCATCATTGCCGGCTACGGCGTGCGCATGGGCGCGCGCATGGACCAGGGCACGGTGCGGGCCTGGTGCTCGCTGAGCGTGCTGCCACGCACGGCCCCAATGGTGCTGCGCGCGCTCGACGCCATGCCCGAAGTCGAGGAAGTCTCGGCCGTCAGCGGCGCGTTCGACTACCTGGTGTTCTTGCGCTGCGCCTCTCACGAGCAACTCGATGCGCTGCTCGACCGCGTGGGCCAGATCGAGGGCGTGCACAAGACGCAGACCAGCATCGTGCTCAGCCGCAAGATCGACCGGCGCAGCGTGGCGGCCTGAGGCTGCCCAACACCCAAACACTATTTTTTTGATAGCTGCTCGTGCTTGGATGTAAAGCACGAGCAGCCAATGGGGCCTCAGGGCAACGCTGAGCAAGTCCCTCGCGCACCGCGCATCCCTGCTTTGGTCGGTCTGCGGCGTTGCAAATCCTCGCTATGGATTGGGCTATGGTTGCGGTTTGCGCCTTACATCCCATCCCCAGGCCGGGCGCGCGCCATCATGGAAACTGATTGATACAGCGTTGCCTTGGACGTGTTGGCACACGCCTGACCCTCACTCCAAGGGCCCACGTGGGATAATTGAGGGCTTTCCTGCGGACACGCTTTTGTCGCCCGCCCTCCCCCTCCAGCCCGCCGTGTCGCCCCCCATGCCGTCCCCCCCCCCCGTAAGCCC
>JBKBUN010000065.1:0-16626 GCA_046289925.1 Burkholderiaceae bacterium
CTTTCTGGCCAAGCGGCCGCCCGTGTTCTGACGCCGCGCCGCCCGATTCGTTTTCTGTTCCTTCCGACCTTGAACCGCCATGTCTTCTGCCAACCTGTTTGACGCCCTGCGCGCCGCCTTCCCGGCCGACCTGGAGGCCACTGCCGTCGAAACCACCACGGCCGACGGCCAGCCGCTGTACTACACCTGGCGCGACCTCGACCGCGGCAGCGCCCGCATGGCCAACCTGCTGGCATCGCTGCGCCTGCCCGAAGGCAGCCGCATTGCGGTGCAGGTGGAAAAGTCCGTGGAGGCGCTCATGCTCTACCTGGCCACGCTGCGCGCGGGCTATGTGTTTTTGCCGCTCAACACGGCCTACCAGAGCGCCGAGATCGAATACTTCATCGGCAACGCCGAGCCCGCCGTGGTGGTCTGCACCCCGGGCAACTTCGGCTGGGTCAGCAAAATCGCCTTCACCGCGGGCACGGGCCATGTGTTCACACTGGGCGACGACCGCACGGGCAGCCTGCTGCAGCGCGCGGCCCACCATGCCGACACGCATACGCCAGTGGCCCGCACGGCCGACGACCTGGCCGCCATCCTCTACACCAGCGGCACCACCGGCCGCAGCAAGGGCGCCATGCTCACGCACGGCAACCTGCTGAGCAATGCGCAGGTGCTCAAAACCTACTGGGGTTGGACGGCCACCGGAGGGCCGGACGGCCGCGGGGATGTGCTCATCCACGCGCTGCCCATCTTCCACGTGCACGGGCTGTTTGTGGCCATTCACGGGGCGCTGCTCAATGGCAGCAAGATGATCTGGTTCGCCAAGTTCGACCCCAAAGCCGTCATTGCCGCGATGCCGCGGGCCACCGTGTTCATGGGCGTGCCCACGCTGTATGTGCGCATGCTGGCCGAGCCCACGCTCACACGCGAGGCGGTGCGCAACATGCGCCTGTTCATCGCAGGCTCGGCCCCCTTGCTCATTGAAACCTTCAAGGAATGGCAGGAGCGCACGGGCCACACCATCCTCGAGCGCTATGGCATGAGCGAGACCATCATGCTCACCTCCAACCCCTACGCGGCCGACCCACGGCACGGCGGGCAGGCCGAGCGCCGCGGCGGCACCGTAGGCTTTGCGCTGCCCGGGGTGGACTTGCGCGTGGTGGGCGAGGGCGGCGCAGCCCTGCCCGTGGGCGAGATCGGCGATATCCAGGTGCGCGGACCCAATGTGTTCAAGGGCTACTGGCGCATGCCCGAGAAAACGGCCGAAGAATTCACCGCCGACGGCTTCTTCAAGACCGGTGACGTGGGCCTGATCGACGAGCGTGGCTACGTACGCATCGTCGGTCGCAGCAAAGACCTCATCATCAGCGGCGGCTACAACGTCTACCCGGCCGAGATTGAGGGCTACATCAACGAACTGCCCGGCGTGGCCGAAAGCGCCGTGGTGGGCGTGCCCCACCCCGACTTTGGCGAGGTCGGTGTGGCCGTGGTCATCGCCAAACCCGGCGCACAACCCGACGCAGCGCAGATCATTGCCACGCTCAAGGCCCAACTCGCCAACTTCAAGATCCCCAAGCAATGCTTCGTGCTGCCCGAACTGCCGCGCAACACCATGGGCAAGGTGCAGAAGAACCTGCTGCGGGAGCAGTACAAGGGGTTGTTTGTGCGGCAGGGGGCGTGAAGCCCCGCTGCCTGTCGGGCCCCCAGCGGTCGCGGGTGGCGGATCTGTTTGCTATTAAATTGATAGCTGCTTGTGCTTGACTTCTAAGCACAAGCAGCCCAAAACGCCTCAAAGCCGGGGTGGATGTCTCAACGCAGCACCAGCACCGGAATGTGCGAGTGCGTGAGCACGTGCTGCGTTTCGCTGCCCAGCAGCAGGCGCTTGAGGCCCTTGCGGCCATGCGAGGCCATCACGATCAGGTCGCACTTGTGCTTTTTGGCGGCCGAGATCACCGCTTCTGCCACCAGGTCGGACTTGGCGATCACGGCCTTGACGGTCAGTCCCCGGGCTTCGCCTTGTGCTTTCACCGCATCGACCGTGGCCTGGGCGGCGTCGCCCCATTGCTTTTCGATGCGCTTGATGTCGGATGCGTCCACGGGCATGCCGCCTTCGAAGTAGCTGCGCGGGTAGCGGGGCACAACCTTGAGTGCGATCACGCTGGCCCCGCACAGGCTGGCAAGGGACAGACCGCTTTCCACCGCCTTGTCAGACAGTGGGGAGCCGTCGGTGGCGATCAGGATGCGCTGGTACATGAAGGGTCTCCTCGGGTGTTGATGGGCACAGCTTAGGTCTGCGGCGCTGGGGCGGCTTGATCCATGTCAATGAGGCCGGCGGATGTGGGCGGTAGTCTTGCCGCATGTCAAATCTTCCCCCCGGTGGGCCAGCGCTTGCGCCAGCCAAAGAGGACTTGCCCAGGGCCATGCCGGGGGCAGAGCCCGTGCCAGAGCCTGCCGCCGCGCACACTCTGCTCGACGATCCGCAGGAATGGGCCGGCTTTGGCCGCCCTTGCACGCCCGCAGGCGCGCCGCTGCCGGCCGATGCGCAGGTGCCTGCGCAGGACACCTGCTGGGATTCGCAGGTGGTGCTGGATGGCATGCACTGCGCGGCCTGTGCCCTCACCATCGAAGACGCGCTCCGCGCCGTGCCCGGGGTGCTGCAGGCCGACGTGAGCGCCGCCACGCGCCGCGCGCGCGTGGTGTGGCAGCCGGGGCAGGTGCGGCCTTCGGCCTGGATGGAGGCGGTGCGCCGCGCGGGCTACCGCGCGCTGCCCGCCATGGACGCCTTGGCGCGCGAGCAGCGCCTGCGTGAGAGCCGCAAGGCGCTGTGGCGCTGGCTGGTGGCGGGCTTTTGCATGATGCAGGTGATGATGTACGCATGGCCGGCGTACGTGGCCCAGCCGGGCGACCTGACGCAGGAGATGGAAACGCTGCTGCGCTGGGCTTCGTGGGTGATCTCGCTGCCCGTGGTGTTTTTTGCCTGCGGACCGTTCTTCTCCAGTGCGCTTACCGATCTGCGGCTGCGCCGCGTGAGCATGGATTTGCCGGTGGCGCTGGGCATGGCCATTACGTTTGTGGTGAGCACCATTGGCACCTTTGAGCCAGACGGCATCTTCGGGCGCGAGGTGTACTACGACTCGCTCACGATGTTCGTGTTCTTCTTGCTCACCGGCCGTTGGCTGGAGCTGCGCCTGCGCGACCGTACGGCCGGAGCGCTCGAAGCGGTGATGAACCGCCTGCCCGACAGCGTGCTGCGCTGGGACGCAACGCAAGGCGACTTCGTGCGCGTGGCCACGCGCCGTCTGGCCGTGGGCGACACCATCCGCGTGCTGCCGTCCGAGGCGTTTCCGGCCGATGGGCGCATCGTGCAAGGCAGCACCCATGCCGACGAGGCGCTGCTCACCGGCGAATCCACCCCCGTGGCCCGGCCGCAGGGCAGCACCGTGACGGCCGGCAGCTACAACCTGCAAGCGCCGGTGGACGTCGTGGTGGAAGGCGTGGGCGCTGCCACGCGCTTTGCGCAGATTGTGGCGCTGATGGAAAGCGCCTCTTCGCAAAAGCCGCGCCTTGCCCGCCTGGCCGACCGCATTGCGCGGCCGTTTCTGGTCGCGGTGCTGGTGGCCGCCGGGCTGGCCGCAGTCTGGTGGTGGCCCACCGACCCGGGCCATGCGCTGATGGTGGCGGTGGCTGTGCTCATCGTCACCTGCCCGTGCGCGCTGTCGCTGGCCACGCCCGTGGCCATGCTCACGGCCGCAGGCACACTGGCGCGCCACGGCGTGCTGGTGCGCCAGTTGCAGGGGCTCGAAGCCCTGGCCGCGGTGGATACCGTGGTGTTCGACAAAACCGGCACGCTCACGCGCGACGGCATGGCGCTGCGTACGGTGCAGCCCGCGGCGGGCTACAGCCGGGCGCAGGTGCTGGCCCTGGCCGAGGTGCTGGCGCGCCGCTCGATGCATCCGGTCTCGCGTGCGCTGGCCCAGCAAGCGCTGGCCGAGGGCGCGGTACTGCCGTCCGATGTGCAGGTGCAAGACGCCGAGGAGCATGCGGGTTTGGGCCTGTCGGCTTGGGTCCACAACGCGCCCGGCCTGCCCGGTCGCTGGTGCCTGCGCCTGGGATCGGCCCGCCATGCGCGCGTGCACGTTCCCCCGGCGCAGGGGCTGCAGGCCGTGTTGTCGGCCGAGTCTGCCGATGGTGGGGTGCAAACGCTTGCGGTGTTCGATCTGGCCGAGGATCTGCGCGAGGACGCAGCGCGCACCGTGCAGCAGTTGCATGCTGCGGGCGTGGCGGTGCAGATCCTCTCGGGCGACCGCTGCGATGCTGTGCAGCGCGTGGCGCAGCAGGCGGGCATTGCGCAGGCGCAGGGCGAGTGCACCCCCAAGGGCAAGCTGGCGCTGCTGCGGGCATTGCAGGAGCAGGGCCACCAAGTGGCCATGGTGGGCGATGGCCTGAACGACGGGCCAGTGCTGGCCGGTGCGCATGTGTCGTTTGCGTTTGGCCGCTCGGTGCCGCTGGCGCAGGCACGGTCTGATTTTGTGGTGCTGGGCGACCGGCTGGAGCTGGTGGCACAAACCCTGCTGCTGGCTCGCCGCACGCTGGCCATCGTGCGCCAGAACCTCTGGTGGGCCGCGGCCTACAACGCGCTGAGCGTGCCCCTGGCCGTGGCTGGCTGGATGCCCGCATGGCTGGCGGGCTTGGGCATGGCGCTGAGTTCGCTGCTCGTCGTGCTCAATGCCGCGCGGCTGGCGCGAGCGCTGCCCGATCCCGCATCTTCTGGTGCTACTGCGCTGCCGCTTCAGGCCGCGCCTTCGTCGTCTGTTTCACCCACTGTGGAGGCCGCCTGATGGACATCCTGTACCTGCTGATTCCGCTGTCCGTTGTGCTGGTGCTCTTGATCCTTGCGGGCCTGTGGTGGGCGGTGCACCACGGCCAGTTCGAGAACATCGAGCAAGAAGGTGAACGCATTCTTCGGGACAGTTGACTTTCGTCAATGCCCCCAGGCAGTCGCCGATTGAAACTTTCACTGCTATCAAAAGAGGTGCCCGATGGATTCTCCAAAAACAAGCGCTGCGCACTACAACGACTCGGTCGTGCGGCAGTTTTCTATCATGGCCGTTGTGTGGGGGGTGGTTGGCATGCTGGTGGGCGTTTTCATTGCCGCCCAACTGGCTTGGCCTGAGCTCAACTTCGGTATCCCATGGCTGAGCTACGGGCGCCTGCGTCCGTTGCACACCAACGCGGTGATCTTCGCCTTCGGCGGCTGCGCGTTGTTTGCCACCAGCTACTACGTGGTGCAGCGCACCTGTCAGGTGCGTTTGTTTGCGGGCCCTCTGGCGGCCTTCACCTTCTGGGGCTGGCAACTCGTCATCCTGGCTGCGGCCATCAGCCTGCCGCTGGGCTACACCTCGGGCAAGGAATACGCCGAGCTGGAGTGGCCCATCGACATCCTCATCACGCTGGTGTGGGTGGCCTATGCCATCGTGTTCTTCGGCACGGTGGGCATCCGCAAGGTCAAGCATATTTATGTGGCCAACTGGTTCTTTGGCGCGTTCATCCTGGCCGTGGCCATCTTGCACCTGGTCAACAGTGCGGCAGTGCCCGCCGGCCTGATGAAGAGCTATTCGGCCTACGCCGGTGTGCAAGACGCGATGGTGCAGTGGTGGTACGGCCACAACGCCGTGGGCTTCTTCCTCACGGCAGGCTTCCTCGGGATGATGTACTACTTCATCCCCAAGCAGGCCGGTCGCCCGGTGTACTCGTATCGCCTGTCGATCGTGCACTTCTGGGCGCTGATCTTCACCTACATGTGGGCTGGTCCCCACCACCTGCACTACACCGCGCTGCCCGACTGGACGCAATCGGTCGGCATGGTGTTCTCGCTGATCCTGCTGGCCCCCAGCTGGGGCGGGATGATCAACGGCATCATGACCCTGTCGGGCGCTTGGCACAAACTGCGCGATGACCCCATCCTGCGCTTCCTGATCGTGTCGCTGTCGTTCTACGGCATGTCCACGTTCGAAGGTCCGATGATGTCCATCAAGACCGTCAATGCGCTGAGTCACTACACCGACTGGACCGTGGGCCACGTGCACTCGGGCGCTCTGGGTTGGGTGGGTCTGATCTCCATGGGATCGCTTTACTACCTGGTGCCGCGCCTGTTCGGCCGCGAAAAGATGCATTCCATCAAGGCGATCGAAGTGCACTTCTGGATGGCCACCATCGGCATCGTGCTCTACATCGCCGCGATGTGGATCGCCGGTGTGATGCAGGGCCTGATGTGGCGCGCTGTCAATGCCGACGGCACGCTGACCTACACCTTCGTGGAAAGCGTCAAGGCCTCGTATCCGTTCTATGTGATCCGCGTGGCGGGGGGGCTGCTGTACCTGGGCGGCATGCTCGTGATGGCCTGGAACGTCTGGCTGACCGCTATCTCTGGGCGTTCGGTCAAGGTGGCCATCCCCGCTGTCAATGCGGCCCATGCTTGAGTCTGAGGAGCTTTACATGTCCCAACACAACACCGCTTCCAAGGGCTTCAGCCACGAGAAGGTCGAGACCAACAACTTCCTGATGATCGTGCTGATCCTGCTGGTGATCGCGGTCGGCGGGCTGGTCGAGATCGTGCCGCTGTTCTTCCAGAAGTCCACCACCGAGCCGGTGAATGGCGTGCAGCCCTACAGTGCGCTGCAACTGGTTGGGCGCGACGTGTACATCCGCGAGGGCTGCTACAACTGCCACTCGCAGATGATCCGCCCGTTCCGCGCCGAGACGCTGCGCTACGGCCACTACTCGGTGGCGGGTGAGTTCGTGTACGACCACCCCTTCCAGTGGGGCAGCAAGCGCACGGGCCCCGACCTGCACCGTGTGGGCGGCAAGTACAGCGATGAGTGGCACCGCGTGCATCTGAACAACCCGCGCGATGTGGTGCCCGAGTCCAACATGCCCGCCTACCCCTGGCTGGAGAAGACGCTGGTGGATCCCGCCGTGCTCGCACCCCGCATGAAGGCCCTGCGCACCGTGGGGGTGCCCTATACCGACGAACAGATCACCGCTGCAGCGCAAGAGGTGAAGGGCAAGACGGAAATGGACGCCCTGATCGCGTACCTGCAGGTCATGGGCCGTGCGCTCAAGTAAGGACAGGAGGCTCGCAATGGACATCACCACCATGCGCATCGTCGCAACGCTGGCCTGTCTGGCCACCTTCATCGGTATCTGTATCTGGGCCTACCTGGGCAGCAACCGGGACCGGTTCGATGAGGCGGCCAGGCTGCCCTTCGAGCAGGAATGACGACCCTCACCAGAACGAGAATTTCCCATGAGTGACTTCACCAGCAATTTCTGGTCGGTTTATGTCGCAGCGCTTACCGTGATTGGCATCGTCGCCTGTCTGGTGCTGCTGTGGATGACCGGTCGCAAGAAGGTTGTCGCCACCAGCGACAACACCACGGGCCATGTCTGGGACGAGGACCTGGTCGAAATGAACAACCCCCTGCCGCGCTGGTGGGTGTGGATGTTCGTCATCACCATCGTGTTTAGCCTGGCTTACTTGACCGCCTACCCCGGACTGGGCGCCTTTGCAGGCAAGCTCGGCTGGTCGCAGCAGGCAGCGTACGACGCTGAAGTGGCCAAGGCCAAGGCGGATCTGGAGCCCCTGTATGCGCGCTTTGCTTCGATGAAGACCGAAGACCTGGCCCGTGATCCGCAGGCCATGGCGATTGGCGAGCGCCTGTACATGAACAACTGCGCGCAGTGCCACGGCTCGGACGCGCGGGGCAGCAAGGGCTTTCCGAACCTGACCGACAAGGACTGGCTGCACGGCGGCACGCCTGAGAAGATCCGCGAAACCCTGGAAAAGGGCCGCGTGGGCAACATGCCCCCGATGGCCGCCGCCCTGGGCACACCGGAAGACGTACGCAATGTGGCGCACTACGTGCTGAGCCTGTCGGGCAGCCCGCACGACTCGTTGCGCGCATCGCTGGGCAAGCCCAAGTTTGCCGCCTGCGCGGCCTGCCATGGTGCCGACGGCAAGGGCATGACCGCCGTGGGAGCGCCCAATCTGACCGACGACATCTGGCTGCACGGCTGGGGCGAGGCGGCCATCACGGCCATCGTCACCAACGGCAAGGTCAATCAAATGCCGGCGCAGGCCGACAAGCTGACAGAAGCCCAGATTGGCGTGCTCACGGCCTACGTCTGGGGTTTGTCGAACAAGGCCGGCGCTGCGCGCTGAGCCTGTGCTGTGGCGGCGCGGGGGCGTCGCCACAGGTTCTCCGGGGCCTTGCAGCCCCCCACGTTTTAGAAGATGAGTCACCATGCAGCCCACCGACGGCCAGCCGCGCAAGGTCATTCCGATCACCCCCGCGGAGCCTGATGCGTCTTCTCAGGTCGAGGTCATCTCCCTGTACGAAGCCCAGAAGAAGATCTATCCGCGCTCCATCAGCGGGCTGTTCTCGCGCTGGCGCTGGGGCATGGTGTTCCTCACGCAGCTCGTGTTTTACGGCCTGCCATGGCTGCAGTGGGGCGAGCGGCAGATGGTGCTGTTCGACCTTGGGGCCCGCCGCTTCTACCTGTTCGGCCTGGTGCTGTACCCGCAGGACTTCATCTACCTGACGGGTCTGCTCATCATCTCGGCCCTGTCGCTGTTTCTGTTCACCACCGTGGCCGGGCGACTGTGGTGTGGCTTCACCTGTCCTCAGACGGTCTACACCGAGATCTTCATGTGGCTGGAGCACAAGATCGAGGGCGATCGCAGCACCCGGCTGCGCTTGGACAACGGGCCGTGGACGGCCGAGAAGATCCGCAAGAAGACGCTCAAGCAACTGGCCTGGATCTCGGTGGCGCTGTGGACGGGCTACACCTTTGTGGGCTACTTCGTGCCCATTCGCCAGCTCGGCGGCGAGCTGCTGGACCTGCAAGGCAGCTGGCAGATCTTCTGGGTGCTGTTCTATGGCTTTGCCACGTACGGCAATGCGGGCTACATGCGCGAGCAGGTCTGCAAATACATGTGCCCTTATGCGCGCTTTCAGAGTGCGATGTTCGACAAAGACACGCTGATCGTGAGCTACGACCCCGAACGGGGCGAGCCGCGCGGCCCGCGCAAGAAGGACATCGACCACAAGGCCAAGGGCCTGGGCGACTGCATCGACTGTGCGCTGTGCGTACAGGTGTGCCCTGTGGGCATCGACATCCGCAAGGGGCTGCAATACGAGTGCATCGGCTGCGGCTTGTGCGTGGACGCCTGCGACACCGTCATGGACAAGATGAAGTACCCGCGCGGGCTGATCCGCTATGCCACGCAGAACGGCGTAGCCCAGCATTGGACGAAGTCGCAAATGCTGCGCCGGGTACTGCGCCCGCGCGTGCTGGTGTATTCGGTGCTGCTGCTGGCACTGTGCGTGGCCATGTTGACCAGTCTGGTCATGCGCACCCCTCTCAAGGTGGATGTGGTGCGGGACCGCGCGGCGCTGTCGCGCATCGTGGCCGGGGGCAAACTGGAAAACGTGTACCGGCTGCAGATCATGAATGCCACCGAGGCCACGCAGCGCTACCAAATCGCTGCAACCGGCCTGGAAGGGTTGGAGGCGATGGTCGATGGCGAGGTCGAGATCGGTCCGGCGGAGTCGCGCTGGGTGGCGGTGCGGCTGCAGATTCCGTATGGCTCGGCGGCATCCGGCTCGCACCCGGTGCAATTGGAGGTGCGCGGACTGACCGACGGCCACAAAGTCATCGAGAAATCGGTCTTTCTGGTGCCCCGATGATGCGCACGGTGCTGCCGCAGGGCCGCTGCTCACGACGGCTGTTTGAGAATTTGCAAGGAGTATCGAAATGTCCTCTTCCCAGAACTTGGCATCCCGTACCGCCCCGTGGTGGAAGTTCGGTCATGTCTGGATGCTGATCGCCGGACCCGTGATCGTCATCGTCGCAGGATTCGTCACGTTGTGGTTGGCGCTCAGCCGCCCCGACCCGGTGATTGCCGAGGACTACTACCGCCGCGGTGTGGAAATCAACCAGACGCTGGCGCACCCCGAAAAGAGCCTCGCGCCCGCCATGAAGGGCCGTAACCATGCGGCTACCCCTGCGCAGGACCTGCCCCGCTGAGGCTTCGGGCAAGGCCAGCGGGCCCCCGTGGGGTGTCGAAGGGCCTCTTTCTCAGAGCAGGTCGGCCGGATGGCCGCAAGGAGACAGACGATGTGGACTCAGCGCTGGATGTGGATTGCATGGCCGGCCTTTCTCGCGGCGGGTGTGCTGGAAATACTGGTCTTCGCGATGGTCGATCCGCAAGACCTGCACTGGTTTGGGCGGCCGGTGCCGTTGTCGCGCGAGGGTGTGTACACCGTGGCCTTTTTTGTGTTCTGGGCCGTGGCCATGGCATCCAGTGCATTGACCACGCTGTTGTCCCTCTCGCCGTTTGAAGTCAACCGCTGTCCAGTGCCCCAGGACGAGCGACCCGACGACTGTCGCAAGGGCGCGTCCTGTTCCTGAGCTGTCACAGCCGTGCGCGCGAGCCTGCCATGGCCAGCACGGGGTTGTGCGCACCCACGGGATTGCGATGGGTGCACCGCGTGTTGCAGGCTGGGCGATGCCAATTGTTGGGTTTGCTATCAATTCAGGAGCTGCTCGTGCTTGTCTGAAAAGCACAAAAGTCCGAAATTGCCACAGACATTACAGTGCGAACGACGGACCCTAGGAGCCTGTCGGACTTGGGGCGTCGAAAGCGAACATGAGCCCCAGCGAGGACTGTTTCCGCCGTGTTGGCAGCCCCATAGCGGGGCTATGGGACCCAAAGATGGTGAACAATGGACCGCTGCGGCCCATTGGCAGCCAACGATTCCCAAGTCTGACAGGCTGCTAGGCTCAGTGGCAGGTCTGCTGGCTGTTCACAATGCGCTTGAGCGCATCGGTGTCGAGGATGCGCACATGCCGCTGCTTGACCTCGACGATGCCTTCCTCGACAAACTTCGAGAAGGTGCGGCTGACGGTTTCGAGCTTGAGCCCAAGATAGCTGCCAATCTCTTCGCGGGTCATGCGCAGCACCAGTTCAGACTGCGAAAACCCACGCGCGTGCAGGCGCTGCACCAGGTTGAGCAGAAACGCCGCCAGCCGCTCTTCAGCCCTCATGCTGCCCAGCAGCAGCATCACGCCGTGCTCGCGCACGATTTCGCGGCTCATGATCTTGTGCACGTGGTGCTGCAATGCCGTCACTTCGCGGGACAGGTCCTCGATCCGATCGAACGGCATCACGCAGACCTCGGCATCTTCCAGCGCCACCGCGTCGCAGGTGTGGTGGTCGTTGACGATGCCGTCCAGACCGATGATCTCGCCAGCCATCTGAAAGCCCGTCACCTGGTCGCGCCCGTCCTCGGTGGCCACGCAGGTTTTGAAGAAGCCCGTGCGAATCGCGTACAGCGAAGTGAAGGCATCGCCATTGCGGAACAGGGTGCCGCCGCGCTTGACCTTGCGCCGCACCGCAACGATCTCGTCAATGCGCTGCAACTGCTGTTCGTTCAGCCCCACCGGCATGCACAACTCACGCAGGTTGCAATTGGAACAAGCGACTTTGATGGTGAGCGGATTCATGGACTCTGAAAAAAGATGGCGACGCCTGTACCTTTGATCGGCAGGACCTCATAGACATTCTCCGAGGTGCGAGTCTGCAGCGCATGTAAGGCAAGGCGAATTCTCGCTGCAACCATCGGCAGATCGCTTGATTCAAGTCAAGGACGCCTTTCGAAGGCTAAGGCACAGTGCAAAAGCACGCAAGGACATTTACACATGAACGCTGTAACGCCAGAACTGCTGCGCCGTTTCGATGTGCCAGGGCCCCGCTACACCTCGTATCCTACGGCCGATCGTTTCGTTGAAGCCTTCGGTCAGGACGACTACCTACTGGCTCTGGATCAGCGTCGTCTGGGGGCCGCCACCAAGGCGATGCCGCTGTCGTTGTATGTGCACATCCCGTTTTGCGAGTCGCTGTGCTACTACTGTGCCTGTAACAAGATCATCACCAAGCACCATGACCGCGCAGACACTTACCTGCGGTATCTGAGCCGAGAGATCGATCTGCACACCGCGCGGTGCGGCGCGGGACAGACGGTCAGTCAGTTGCACTTGGGCGGTGGCACCCCAACGTTCTTGTCTGACGCGGGTTTGCGCGAGCTCATGGCCATGCTGCAGCGCAGCTTCGTATTGGCCCCGGGGGGTGAGTATTCGATCGAGGTCGATCCTCGGACCGTGACAGCCGAGCGGCTTGCGGTGCTGGCGGAACTGGGCTTCAACCGACTGAGCTTTGGCGTGCAGGATTTCGACGCCAAGGTGCAAAAGGCCGTGCACCGTATCCAGCCTGCCGAGCAGGTGTTTGAGCTGGTGGCGTCTGCACGTGCGCTGAGTTTCGAGTCCATCAATGTGGATCTGATCTATGGCCTGCCGCAGCAGACACCGGAATCGTTCGATCGCACGCTCGCCCAGGTGGCACAGCTGCGGCCTGACCGCATCGCGCTGTATGCGTACGCGCACTTGCCGGAGCGCTTCAAGCCCCAGCGCCGCATCGTCGCGGCCGAGTTGCCCACGGCCGGCGCCAAGATCTCCATGCTGTCGCGCTCGTTGGACGCCTTCATGGAGGCCGGGTATGTTTATGTGGGCATGGACCACTTTGCCTTGCCAACCGATGCCCTGGCGGTGGCCAAGCGGCAGGGGCGTCTGCACCGCAACTTCCAGGGCTATAGCACCCAGCCCGATTGCGACCTGATCGGTCTCGGGGTCTCGGCCATCGGTCGCGTGGGGGCTACCTACAGCCAGAACGCCAAGACCCTGGAGGAGTACTACGACTTTCTCGACCAGGGCCGTCTGCCCATCGTGCGCGGTTTGGCACTCACCCGCGACGACATGCTGCGCCGTGCGGTGATCATGTCGCTGATGTGCCAGGGTGAGGTCCTGTTCGAGCCATTGGAGCAGGCTTGGCTGATCGACTTTCGCCAGTACTTCGGTGCTGAAATGGCCCAGATGGAAGACATGGCCGGGCAGGGTTTGGTCACAGTTCGGGACGATGGCATCGAGGTAACCGCCATGGGGTGGTTCTTCGTGCGCGGCGTGGCGATGGTGTTCGACCGGTATTTGCAGGCGGACCGCAACCGCGCGCGGTTCTCTCGCATCATCTGACGGCATCGGAGCCGCAGCATGTTGCCTGCACGCCCTTTCTCCGGTCAACGTCAGCGGTCTCCGTCGTCCCTGGAGGCTTGCGCATGAGTACGGCTCTGATCATGAGCGCGTGGGTCATGGGCGTGCTGGGCGGGGCCCACTGCCTTGTGATGTGCTCGGCGCCGTGCAGCGCCGTCGTGCAGGCGAAACCACCGCAAGCGGCCAGTGATCTTCAGACGGTGCAGTGGGCGTCGAGCGTTCCACCGTCACCGCGCTGGTCGCGTCTCGTCGGCTTTCACCTCGGCCGTTTGCTCGGCTACGGCCTGCTGGGGGCAGGGGCGGCGCTGGCCATGGACAGCCTTGCCTGGTTCAGCCAGGCCACCTTGGCGCTCAGGCCGCTGTGGTCGCTGGCGCATGTCGCCATGCTGGCCTGGGGCTTGCTGCTGGTGCTGCAGGCCCGGCAGCCTCAGTGGGTGGAGGCGGGGGGGCGGGCGGTATGGCGGCACCTCGGCCCCTGGGTCGGATCGTCCGGTGGCGCTGTCGGTTCAGGGCTGGCCTGGGCCTTGATGCCTTGCGGGCTGCTGTATTCGGCGCTGCTGGTAGCCGCGCTGAGTGGCGGGGCGCTCGCTGGTGCGGGGGTGATGGTCGCTTTCGGGCTGGGGTCAGGGCTTTGGTTGCTCTCCGCTCCCTGGGCCTGGGGTCGACTGCGCAGGGTGTTCAATGCCTGGCGTGCCGAGTGGGGCACGCGCCTTGCAGGGGCCATGCTCTGCGCGGTGGCGGCGTGGGCTCTCTGGTACGACCTGATCTATAAGCCCTCCCTCTGGTGCCGTTGAGGCGCGGGCGCCACGGCAAGGGCGCATGCGGCCATTGTTCACAAGACAAGCCATGCGAAGTGGTGATAATGGTTGCAAACGGGCCCTTGGTAAACCGGGGCCCTGGGCTTCGTGCGCAACTGACGTGAATACTTCCATCCTCATCGACATCAGCCAACTGCGCATTGGCATGTACATCCAGCTGGACGTGGGCTGGCTGCATCATCCTTTTCCCGTGAGCAGTTTCCGGGTGTCGTCTGCCGAGCAGATTGCAACGCTGCGGGCGTTGGGGCTGCAGCAGGTTCGCTACTTTCCCAACAAGAGCGATCCGGGTGTCGATGCATCCGTCACCGCCGTGGAGTCGGCGGTAACCGAAGTGCCGTCCGAGGCTTCTGCGGCCGTGCCCGCAGAGAGTGCTGCCGAGGCTGAAATGCGCCGCCGCAAGCGGGAGTTGGAGGAGCAGCACCGTGTGCTGGCCAGTTGCAACCGGCGCTTTGGCGAGGCGACGCGCAAGTACATTGAGTTGGGCTCTCTGGTCTATGACGATCCGGGCGATGCCAAGCGGCAGACGGAAGCCCTTGTGGCCCAGTGCGCGGCCGAGATGCTGAGCAATGGCGAGTCGGTCATCCGGCTGCTGTCAGAAGGCGCTGGCGAGCGCAGTGCGCAGCACCCGGTCAATGTGATGGTGCTGAGCATGCTGCTCGCCAAAGCGCTGGGTTTGCAGGGTGAAGAGCTGCAGTCCTTGGGTGTGGCAGCGCTTTTGCACGACCTGGGCAAGCTCAAGCTTCCCGATGGCTTTCGCGAGTCTCTTCCCAGCCTGACGCCCAACGACCGCTTGCGTTATCAGACGCATGTGGCCGAGTCGGTGGCGTTTGCGTCGCGGATGGGGCTGTCGCCTGCGGTGCTGACCGCCATCGCCCACCACCACGAGATGGCCGACGGTAGCGGTTTTCCGCAGCGCCTTGCGGCACCGCAACTGCCTCGCTCCAGTCAGATCCTGTCGCTGGTCAACCGGTACGACCGGATGTGCAATCCGCTGCCGGGCGTGGACGCCTTGACGCCCCACGAGGTGCTGTCGGTGCTGTTTGCACAGCACAAGTCCAAGTTTGATTCGGTGGTGCTGGGGGCGTTCATCCGCATGATGGGGGTCTATCCTCCGGGATCGGTGGTCCAGTTGGTCAATGACCGCTATGCCATCGTCGTGTCTGTCAACTCGTCTCGGCCCCTCAGGCCTCGGGTCGTCGTGCACGATGCGCAGATCCCCAAGGAAGAGGCCTTGATCCTTGATCTAGAGACAGTCCCGGAACTGGGTATTCGCCGCAGCCTCAAGCCTGCGCAGTTGCCGCGTGAGGCCTTGGACTACCTGTCGCCTCGCAAGCGCATCTGCTATTTCTTTGAGCGGGCGGTGAGTCCGGCGTCTTCCGGGGCGGCTCCGTGACCGACGATGTGCGCTTTGCTTGGCTGGACGCCTTGCAGGAGGCGGTCTGGCTGATCGATGCGCAGACCCTCCGGATCGTGCACGCCAACCATGTGGCCGGGCAACTGGTGCGCATACCTGCGCACGACATGGCGGGCCGACCCGTCATCGACCTGGCAGCCACGCCCGAGGATTTTGTGTTCTGGAGCGAGCCCAGCTCAGTCGTTGCCGATGGCATTCATTCCCTGAGCCACCTGTTGCGCTCGGACGGGACGCTGGTGGCGGTTGAACGGCGCGTAGGCCCCGCGGTGCTGCCAGACGGACGCCCTGCGTTCCTGCTGACGGCGCTGGACCGCAGCCGTCAGGTCGATACCGAGCGTGAGCTGGAGACCCTTTTGTCCGAGCTGCGGGCTACGTTGGACTCTGCGGCCGATGGCATGCTCGTCTGTGGCTTGGGTGGTCAGGTCCGAGCGTTCAACCAGCGGCTGGCACAGCTGTGGGCCATACCTGTCGATCTGCTCCTGCAGCGGGACGACGAGGCCATTTACCGGCACATGGCGTCTCAGGTCCAGGATCCGGTGTCCTACCGCGAGCGGTTGGATGAGATCGGCCGCGAGCCGCTCAAGGAAAGCACCGACCTGCTGTTCTTGCGCAATGGCACGATCATTGAGCGCCGGTCGGTGCCGCGGTTCATCCACGGCAGTCCGGCCGGGCGCGTGTACTCGTTTCGCGACATCACCCGACAGACCGAGGTTCAGGCCAGTCTGCGCCTGGCAGCCCGGGTGTTCGAATCAAGTCTGGACGCAATCTTCATTGCCGACAGCCAGCACCATCTGATCCGCATGAACCCAGGGTGCGAGAAACTGGTGGGGCCTTCGGCTCCGACGTTCCTCGGCTGCATGGCCGCAGCACTGTTCGGTTGCGGTTCCGATGCGGCTTTCATGCAGCAGGTGCTGGCGGCCTGGGAAAAGGACGGTTACTGGGAGGGCGAGTTGTGGCTGCCCCGCGACAACGAAGCCTACTGTGCGGTCCAACTCTCGTGGGTGGCCCTGCAGGACGAAGAGGGTCGGCTGGTGCAGAGCATTGGCTTCATGCGCGACCTGACCCAGCAGCATGCCGCCCAAAAGCGCATCGAAGAGCTTGCGTACAGCGACGTGCTGACGGGGCTTCCCAACCGGCTGCTGCTGTCTCAGCGTGTGGACACGGCGGTGCAGGGCGCTCGCCAGTCCGATACGGGCTTTGCGATCCTGTTTCTGGACCTCGACCGCTTCAAGATCATCAACGACT